>JBQCIO010000161.1:0-6661 GCA_051953655.1 Motilibacteraceae bacterium | reverse complement strand
CGGGCCCGCCACCCTTGGCCAGGGCGGCCGCGGCCCCCCGCGGCCATCCCCCGGGGAGAGGGGGGGGCCACCGGGGGCCCCACCGCCAACCCGGGGCCCCCCCGACCCCGAACGGTCTGGGTGCGGTGCGGTGCGGTGCGTCAGGCGGAGCGGCGCAGCAGGGCGTCGAGCTCGTTGTCCAGGTCGAGGTAGGACGGCTCGGTGCCGGGCGGCACGAGAGCGGCGGTCCGCTCGATGAACGCGCTGATGACGGTGGCGTCCGCCTCGAGCCGGGCGTGGCCGTCCGGGGAGGTGAGGGCGATCGAGACGACCGGGGTGCCGGCGCCGGCCACCGGCCACACCCGCACGTCGCCGTCGCCGGCGGGCTGGGTGAGGCCGTCGCTGAGCAGGTCGCGGGCGAAGACCCACTCGACGCTGCCGGCGTCGCCGGTGAGGAACTCAGCGCGCACCGAGAACGGCTCGTCCGTGCGGTAGTGCAGCCGCACGGGCAGCGGCACCGGGACGTCGCCGGGCACGTCGAGGCGCACCCGCAGATCGGCGGTGACGGTGGCGGTGCCTCGCGACTGCATCGTTCCTCCGCTCTCGGCTGACCCGGCTGCCGGTCCGATGTGGCCGGCGGGGTCCAAGGGGGCGCCTGGGGGTGGGCTGCTGGGGTGGATCGTCCTGCGGGTGGTGCGCGGTCCGGACGGGTCTGGCGCCCTCGGGGAACCCGGGCCTGCCGTCGTTCGTCCGACGTCCGCGAGGGTGCCCGGCGCCTCTCGCAGGCAAACCCGCTGTGAGCGGTGCGCCGCGCCCTGACACCTGCTCCGGAGTCGATCCGCACCGACACGCCTGATATGCACGCGCCCCCGGCCCTGCCGGCTGCGGCAGGCTGGGGCTCTCGGCCGCCCGGGTCGCACCGGTGCCGGAGGAGGGTGGGACGACGGCGGGTTCCGGCTCGGGCCCTCACGGGGCCGGCCCCATGACGAGGGTGGACGGGTGTGACGAGGGGCGGGATGGACGACCAGCGGACCAGCGACGGGCGGGTGCCCCAGCGCGTGCGGCACGCCGTGGACGACGCCGGTCACGACCTCGAGCGCGGTATCGAGCAGGTCGAGCGAGAGCTCGGCTTCCGCGACCGGTACATCCGCCGCAACCGCACCACGCACGCGGCCTGGCGCGTCGTCGTGGCGGTGGTCGGCAGCGCGATCATCGTCACCGGCGTCGTGCTGCTGCCCCTGCCCGGCCCGGGCTGGCTGATCATCTTCGCCGGCCTCGCGGTGCTGGCCTCGGAGTTCGTCTGGGCCCAGCGGCTGCTGCACTTCGCCCGCCGGCAGGTCGGGGCCTGGACGCGCTGGGTCGCCGCCCGCTCCCTGCCGGTCCGCGTGCTCATCGGGCTGGGCTTCCTGGCACTCGTGCTCGTCCTCGTCGCGGCCTACCTCGCCGTGGTCGGGCCGCCGACGTGGGCGCCGTCGTGGGTGCCGGCGTTCTGATGCAGGTCCTCGTGCACCCCGTCCCCGTCCGGGGCTGAGGGTGTCCGGCGCCCGGCCCCGCAGACCGCAGGCGGGGAGCTGCTGCGGGACCCGGTGGCGCGGGCCGGTGGCGCGGGGCGGCGTCCGGATCCGGTAGAGTTCGGCACCGCCGAGGGCGATTAGCTCAGCGGGAGAGCGCTCCGTTCACACCGGAGAGGTCACTGGTTCGAACCCAGTATCGCCCACCAGCACCGAAGGCCCCCGACCGTCGTCGGGGGCCTTCCGCACGTCCGGTGAGTGCGGTCTCCGGACGAGCCGGAACCCACGCAGACGACGCAGACGGGCCCCCGGCTCGCGCCGGGGGCCCTTCCACCACCACTCCCCGAGGCTCCGAGCGCGGTCCCTCGCGCGAAGCCCCGTCCTCTCGTCGTGGCTCTGGGATTCCACCGGCCCTCCCGGCCCAAACCTCCGACGAGCCGCAATGTTCCGCGCGAGGTCCCCGCGAGCCCTGGTGGGGGCGCCCCGATCGGGGCGGTCGAGCGCCGCGGCGGGGCGGGCTTGCGCCGCGGCCGCAGGGTCGTAGCGTGCGCCCATGAGCGAGAGCACCGGCAGCGTGGCCGGAGTGGGCACCGTGACGACCAGCGTCACCACCAACGTGCTGGGCGGCGTGGTGGGCAGCGTGCAGGAGCTGTGGACCTTCCCGGTGAAGTCGACCCAGGGCGTCCGGCACCAGGGGATCGACGTCGGCGCGGCGGGGCTGGCCGGCGACCGCGAGTGGGCGGTGCACGACGCGGCCACCGGGGAGGTGATCACGGCGGAGCAGGCCCCGACCCTGCGGGAGGTGGAGGTGGCCTGGACCCGGCACGACGCCGCACCGTCGGTGCGGCTGCCCGACGAGGGCTCGTGCCTGGGCCGCGACGCCACCGACGCGGCGCTGAGCCGCCATCTGGGCCGGGAGGTGCGGCTGGTGCGGTCGGCCGACGGGCGGCACGTCGACGTCGCCCCGGTGCACCTGGTCTCCGGCCGCTCCCTCGAGCATGCCCGGACCGACGAGCACGCCATCTCCTGCGCCTGTTCGGTGGAGGACCCGCGGGCCAACCTGCTGCTGGCGCTGGCACCCGACGCACCCTCCGAGCGCGACCTGGTGGGCCACGAGCTGCAGGTGGGCGCCGAGGTGGTGCTGCGGCTCAGCCGGCGGCCGGACCACTGCCTGGGCGTCTACGCCGAGGTCGTGCGCGCCGGGGAGGTGCGCGCCGGCGACGAGGTCCGCGTGCTCTGATCGCGGCGCCCCGCGTGCCGGCCCGCTACGAAAGGGGGAGGAGGCGGCCCCCGCGCGGTCGGTAGGCTCGGGCTGACGTGCCCGCAGCCCTGAGCGCACGTCGCCCGCCCGCGAACAGGAGTGACCTGACGTGTCCGACCTCACCATCGTCCTCGACGGCATCGAGCGCGCGGTGGCGGCGGGCACGACGTACGCCGACCTGTTCGCCGACCGCCGCGACGTCGTCGTCGTCCGTATCGGCGGCGAGCTGCGCGACCTGGCCCGCGAGGTGGCCGCCGGCGACGACGCCGAGGGCGTGACCATCGACAGCGAGGACGGCCTGGCCGTCCTGCGCCACTCCACCGCGCACGTGCTCGCCCAGGCGGTGCAGGAGGTCAACCCCACCGCGCGCCTCGGCATCGGGCCGCCGGTGCGCGACGGCTTCTACTACGACTTCGACGTCGCCGAGCCCTTCACCCCCGAGGACCTCAAGGCGCTGGAGAAGGTGATGGCCCGGATCGTCAAGGAGGGCCAGACCTTCCGGCGCCGGGCGGTCAGCGACGACGACGCGCGCGCCGAGCTGGCCGACGAGCCGTTCAAGCTCGAGCTGATCGGGCTCAAGGGCGGGGCAGAGGCGGCCGGCGAGGGCGCCGACGTCGAGGTGGGCGGCGGCGAGCTGACCATCTACGACAACCTGCGCCGCGACGGCGAGGTCGCGTGGAAGGACCTGTGCCGCGGCCCGCACCTGCCCAGCACGCGGCTCATCGGCAACGGCTTCCAGCTCATGCGCAACGCCGCGGCCTACTGGCGCGGCAGCGAGAAGAACCCGCAGCTGCAGCGGATCTACGGCACCGCGTGGCCGACCAAGGACGAGCTGCGGGCCTACCTGGACCGGCTGGCCGAGGCCGAGCGGCGCGACCACCGCCGCCTCGGCGCCGAGCTGGACCTGTTCTCCTTCCCCGACGAGATCGGCTCGGGCCTGGCGGTCTTCCACCCCAAGGGCGGCATCCTGCGCCGGGCGATGGAGGACTACTCCCGTCGGCGCCACGAGCAGGCCGGCTACGAGTTCGTCTACTCGCCCCACATCACCAAGGCCAACCTCTTCCAGACCTCCGGCCACCTGGACTGGTACGCCGACGGCATGTACCCGCCCATGCACCTGGACGCCGAGGTCGACGCCGAGGGCAACGTCAAGCGGCAGGGGCAGGACTACTACCTCAAGCCGATGAACTGCCCGTTCCACTGCCTGATCTTCAAGAGCCGGGGGCGGTCCTACCGCGACCTGCCGCTGCGCCTGTTCGAGTTCGGCAGCGTCTACCGCTACGAGAAGTCCGGCGTGGTGCACGGCCTCACCCGGGTGCGCGGCATGACGCAGGACGACGCGCACATCTACTGCACCCGCGAGCAGATGGCGGACGAGCTCAAGAGCCTGCTGGCCTTCGTGCTGGACCTGCTGCGCGACTACGGGCTGGACGACTTCTACCTCGAGCTGTCCACCCGCGACCCCGAGAAGTCGGTCGGCACCGACGCGGCGTGGGAGGTGGCCACCGAGACGCTGCGCCAGGCCGCGGGCGACTCCGGCCTGGAGCTGGTGCCCGACCCGGGCGGCGCCGCCTTCTACGGCCCGAAGATCTCGGTGCAGGCCAAGGACGCCATCGGGCGCACCTGGCAGATGTCGACCATCCAGCTCGACTTCAACCTGCCCGAGCGCTTCGACCTCGAGTACACCGCGGCCGACGGCTCCCGCCAGCGCCCGGTGATGATCCACCGCGCGCTGTTCGGCTCGGTCGAGCGGTTCATCGGCGTGCTCACCGAGCACTACGCCGGTGCCTTCCCGGCCTGGCTCGCGCCGGTGCAGGTGGTCGGCATCCCGATCACCGACGAGCACGTGCCCTACCTGCAGGAGGTCGCGGCCCGGCTGCGCGACCGCGGCATCCGGGTGGAGGTGGACACCTCCGACGACCGCATGCAGAAGAAGATCCGCAACGCCCAGAAGCAGAAGGTCCCCTTCATGCTGCTGGCCGGTGACGAGGACGTCGCCAAGGGTGCGGTCTCCTTCCGCTACCGGGACGGGTCGCAGGAGAACGGCGTGCCGGTCGAGGACGCGGTCGCCAAGGTCGTGCGGGTGGTCGAGGAGCGGCTGGCGGAGGCGTCGGCGTCGTGAGCGGCTCCGACAGCGCGTCGGAGAACTCTGGCCGGAACGGCATGGAGAGCAGCGCCGACGAGGCCTACGTCCAGGACGGTGCCGGGGTGCCGGACGCCTTCGAGCGGCTGTGGACCCCGCACCGGATGGCCTACATCCAGGGCGAGGGCAAGCCGACCGGCCCCGGCGCCGACGACGGCTGCCCGTTCTGCCGGATCCCGTCGCTGTCCGACGAGGACGGGCTGGTCGTGCGCCGCGGCCGGCTCGCCTACGCCGTCCTCAACCTCTACCCCTACAACTCCGGCCACCTGATGGTGTGCCCCTACCGGCACGTGGCCGACTACACCGACCTCGACGTCGACGAGGTCGCCGAGGTGGGTGCGCTCACCCAGCAGGCGATGGCCGCGGTGCGCGCCGCGTCCGGTGCGCACGGGTTCAACATCGGCATGAACCAGGGGTCGGTGGCCGGCGCCGGGATCGCCGCCCACCTGCACCAGCACGTCGTGCCCCGCTGGGGCGGCGACACCAACTTCATGCCGGTGGTGGGGCGCACCCGGGTGCTGCCGCAGCTTCTCCGGGACACCCGGGACCTCCTCGCCGCACACTGGCCCTGAGCCGGGATGGTCCGAGCCCCGGCGATGAGGTCGCGGGGCGGCCGTCGGGTGCACGAGGGGCGAGCTCAGGAGGGACGGGCCGGACGGCGGCTCGACGAGGCGGGGGACGGCGATGACGACGGAGCTGGTCACCGGCGTGCCGCGCTCGCGGCCACCGGAGGGCCCGCGCCTGCGGCCCGTCGCGGCGCCCCAGGGTCGGACCGCGCCGTGGCTGCGGCAGCCGTTGCTGCCCGAGCCGCCCGAGTCTCCGGCCGCTCTCGGGCCGCACTCGGCCGCCGGGCGGCCGTCGCCGCCCCGACGCCGCGCCCGCCCAGTGCTCCTGCTGGCAGCCGCCGCGGTGCTCGGGGTGACGGCCGCGGCGGCGCCGGTGCCCGCCCGGGTGCCCGGCGCGCCGCTCTCGCTGCTGGTGGCCGGCCTCGCCGGGACGCCGGGCGACGTCGTCCCGCTGGCACCACGGGACACCCTGGGCCGCTACCTCCCGGGCAGCTCGGTCCTCCAGCAGCCCTCGGGCCGCCTCGTCGTCGGGGCGCAGCCGCCGTCCACCGGCGCCGTGGCGGCCGCGCTGCGTCCGGCCGGGCACGGCACCGCGAGCGACCCGGTGACGGCCGCCCGAGCCGCAGCCGCGGCCGCGGCCGACCGGGCGTGGCTGGCCGCGGCGACGCTCCCGGGGCGGACCGGCCCGGAACGGGAGCTGGCCGAGCGGGCGCTGCTGGACCTGCGGCTGCTCACCGCGCCCGACGGCGCGGTGGTGGCGGCCGACCACGGCTACTGGGCCTACGTCTGGCCGCGGGATGCCGCCTTCGTGAGCGCAGCGTTCGCCGCCACCGGCCACCGGGACGAGGCGCTGTCGGCGCTGCGCTGGGTGGCCGGGGTGCAGGACGACGACGGCACCTGGCAGGCCCGCTACCACCCGGGCGACGGCTCGCCGGTGCTGGACGGCCGTCCGCCGCAGCTGGACGCGGTCGGCTGGGTGCCTTGGGCCGCCTGGTTCTGGGTCGCAACGGCGCCCGATGCGGCGTCGGCGCTGGCGGCGCTGGACCCGGTGTGGTCCTCGGTCGCCCGGGCGGCCGACGCCGCGGCGGCGTCGCTGGGCCCCGACGGCCTGCCCCGCGCGACGCCCGACTACTGGGAGACCTCCGTCAGCGGCCCCACCGTGGAGACCGTGGCGGCGCTGCGGGCCGGACTGCGCGGGGCG
>JBQCIO010000160.1:0-15581 GCA_051953655.1 Motilibacteraceae bacterium | reverse complement strand
GCCGTGATCAAGCAGAAAAGGTGAGGGACCGGCTCACCATTTCTGCTTGATCACGGCGGTGCGGAGGCGGGACGGGGGTGTCGGACGCTCGGCGGTGCGGTCGTGCCGTCGGTCGAAGGCGCTGTCGACGGCGGCGGGGCCATCGTGGGTCGCTCCTCGCTGCCGGGTGCGGCCAGGCCCTCACGTCCGAAGTACTGAGCGCTGTAGGTCACGATTCTTCGGACGCAACAGCGGAACCGCCGGCCGGCGACTGGACGCCGGTGGCCGCCCGCTCCCGCCGTCATCAGCGCCTTCGCCCTTCGCTCCCAACGACCACCTCCCCAGCTAGGGGGTGCGCGGATCCGCGGGCCCTGCCGCGTCCGCGAGCCAGCGCACGACGGGCAGCACCTCTCGCCAGTCGGCCGCCACCCGGTCGGCGACCTCGAGGGTGGCCAGCCACGGCGGGGCGCCGTGGTCGCGGCCGACGGTGAGGGAGCGGTGGCGCAGCAGGTCCAGGCGCGGGTGCTCGGGGTCCACGCCGCGGGGGCGGGTGGCCAGGCGGTCGCCGCCGACGGTGAAGCCGCCGGCCGCCAGCGGGGCGAGCGAGGCCTCCAGGGTGGCACCCGCGGGGCCGGCGACCACCTCGCGGAAGCGGGCGAGCTGGCCGGGCATCGCCGTCCACCAGCCGCCGCCGACGTAGAGGCCGGCGGCCGAGATCTGGACGTAGAGACCGACGGCGTCGCCGACCTGCACGACCGCGCCCTGGTGGGTCTTGTAGGGCGTCTTGTCCTTGCTGAACCGCACGTCGCGGTGCGGGCGGAACACCTTGGCCGGGCCGAACTCGTTCTCCAGCTCGGCCAGCAGCGCCACCATCGGCTCCCGGACCGCCTGCTGGTAGACCGGCTTGTGCGCCTCCCAGTAGGCGCGGCTGCAGTCGGCCTCCAGACCCTCGTAGAAGTCCAGGGCGGTGTCGGGGAAGCCGATCCCCGTCATGCGTCCTCGTCCACGATCCGGGTGTGCAGCCGCTCCTGCTCGACCACCGTGCTGGCGTCGCCGGTGAGGTCGAGCGTGCGGGTGCTGCCGTCGGCGGCCCACCCCGCACCCTCCAGGAACGTGCGCAGCGGGGCGTCGCCCGCCCCGAGCCAGACGTGGGCGTGGCGGAAGCCGTCGCCGGCCAGCACGTCCACGACCGCCTGCAGCAGCCGCGAGCCATGGCCGGCGCCCGCGGCCTCCGGCGCCACCAGCAGCGCCAGCACCTCGGCGTCGACCATCGGCTCGACGTCGTCGTCCTCGCTCGGTGCCACCGCGGCGAAGCCGACCACATCGGCGCCGGCCAGGGCGACCAGCACGCGGTGCCGCGGGGACGGCGGCGCGACGACGGCCTGCCGCCAGGGCTCGGCGAGGTCCTCGGCGTCGAGCGACTCGAGCACCTCGGCCGGCAGCACATCGGCGTAGGCGCGGCGCCAGACGGCGGCCTGGACGGCGCCGAGGGCGGGGGCGTCGCCTGCGCGGGCGGGGCGGACGCTGACGTCGGCGGTGGGGGAGGAGCTCACCGCTCCATCCTCCCAGCCGGCCGCGCCCCGGCACCCGGCGCGGTCAGGCCGGCAGCGACCTGCCGTAGCGCAGCTCGGGCAGCCCTTCCCCGGTGGCGCTCAGGACGGAGGAGGCGGTGCGGTCCCCGGTGGGGACGAAGCCGGTCCTCCGGTAGAAGGCGATGGCGCGATCGTTGCCCTCCAGCACCCACAGCCACGCCTGCCGGCAGCCGTGCCCCGCCAGGTCCTCGAGCCCCGCCGCCATCAGCGCGCGACCCACTCCGGTGCCCCAGGTGCCCGGGTCGGCGTAGATGGCGTAGACCTCGCCGACGTCGGAGGGCGCGCCCTCCTGGCGCTCCGGGCCCACGCTGACGAAGCCCACGGCGGTCCCGTCGCGCAGCGCGAGGTAGGTGCGCGCCCGGGTGTTGGCCGCCATCCGCTCCGCCCGCTCGCGCAGGCCGGCCTCGTCGCCCATCGCGTCCAGGACCTGCTGGGGCACGAGCCCGGCGTAGGCCGCCTGCCAGGACCTGGCCCGCACCCGTCCCACCGCGAGGAAGTCCTCCACGCCCGCGGCCGGTCGTACGACGGCTCGGCCCGCTGTCCCCGTGTCCACGGGAGCCGATCCTGCCAGCGCCGCTTCCCGGACCTGGCTAGGTTTCCGCCCATGCCGAAGCAGGTCGTGCCGTTCCTGATGTTCCAGGGCGGGGTCGCCGAGGAGGCGGTCACCTTCTACGTGTCCCTGTTCGACGACGGCCGGGTCGTCGACGTCGCCAGGTACGGGCCGGACGGGCCAGGGCCGGAGGGGACGATCCAGCTGGCCCGGTTCACGCTGGCCGGCCAGGAGTTCCTGGCCAGCGACAGCTTCGTCACCCACGACTTCTCGTTCACCCCGTCGCTGTCGGTCTGGGTGGAGACCGGGTCCACCGAGGAGATCGACCGGCTGTACGCCGCGCTCGGGGAAGGGGGTGGCGAGCTGATGCCGCTCGGCGACTACGGCTTCAGCGCCCGCTTCGGCTGGGTGAACGACCGCTTCGGGGTTTCCTGGCAGCTCAACCTGCAGCTCGACCTGCAGCTCGACCTGCAGCTCGACCGGTAGCCCGACCAAGCCTGAGCGGACGCTCGCCTCAGGCCGGCCGGCCCTTGCCCGCGGACCGGTGCTCGGGGGTCTTGCTGTCCAGGCCGAGCTCCACCGGGACCTCCCCGGCCTCGGCCGGCAGCGCTGCGGAGGGCTCGTCGGGGAGCTCGTCCACCTCGAACGCGCCGTCGAGCCCGGTGAGGTGGAGGATGCGCGCCACCGGGCCGCCGGGGGCCACCAGCAGGCGGAACCGCTCCCCGGTGAGGTTGGCGCGGCGCCGGGTGGCCACCAGCGCCTGCAGACCGGTGGAGTCGATGAACGACACCCCCCGCAGGTCGAGCACCAGCTCGGGCGCGCGCAGGAGCGTGGCGGCCAGGTGGTCGCGCAGGGGCGGCCCGGTCTCCAGGTCGACCTCACCGCGCACGATGACCCGCGCCACCGACGGGGTGACGCTGGTGCGCACGTCGAGCTCCACTGAGCCGCTCCAGGGCAGGCGGGACGGAGTCGGCCGCGCTGCTGGACCGTGCACAAGGCAGAGGCCATTGCACCACACAACGGGTGCGAGCCGACATCACGGTGACGAACGGTGTGGCGCGGGCGCAGCGCCCCCGAGCACCGGGGTCGTCGCCCGGACCTGTCCGCCCCCTTGGCTAGGCTCGCCGCCGTGACCGCGAGCCAGAGCGCCGAGAACACCCCCGAGAACGAGGGGGCGTCGTCGAACACGGGGCCGTCGTCCGCCCCCGAGCAGCCGCAGCCCACCTTCCGCAGCGACGTCTCGGTCGAGCTCGTGCGGTCCAGCGCCCGCGACGAGGACGTGCTCTTCGCCGCCCGGGTGTCCACCAAGGGCGAGCAGTCGCTCTCGGATGTCAAGGCCGACGCCGAGGCCGACGTCGCCGCCGACGACCCCCGCTCCCGGGGGCTCATCAACTACCTGATGAGGGACCGGCACGGATCGCCGTTCGAGCACAACTCGATGACCTTCTACGTCCAGGCGCCGATCTTCGTCTTCCGCGAGTTCATGCGGCACCGGATCGCCTCCTACAACGAGGAGAGCGGGCGCTACCGGGAGCTGCGGCCGGTGTTCTACGTGCCCGGCCCCGAGCGCAAGCTGGTGCAGCAGGGCAAGCCCGGCGCCTACGAGTTCGTCGACGGCACGCCCGAGCAGCACGCGCTGGTGGAGGAGGAGGTGCGCCGCAGCTGCACCCAGGCCTACGAGGCCTACCAGCGGATGCTGACCGCCGGGGTGGCGCGCGAGGTCGCCCGGGTCGTCCTCCCGGTCACCATCTACTCCTCGATGTACGTGACCATGAACGCGCGGTCGCTGATGAACTTCCTGTCGCTGCGCACCAAGCGCGAGGACAGCCGGTTCCCGAGCTTCCCGCAGCGCGAGATCGAGATGGTGGCCGAGCAGATGGAGGCCGAGTGGGCCCGGCTCATGCCGCTCACCCACGCCGCCTTCGAGGCCCAGGGCCGGGTCGCGCCCTAGCCGGTCCCGCGCTGCGCCGTCCGGGTGATCGGCCCGGGCGGGGTCGACGGGCCTGTAACGCTCCTGGGGTGCGGCGCGATGAGGGGACGGACCCCGTCGCTGCCGAACCCCCGAGCGGTCAGCGGCGGGGTCCCCTCATGCCCGTGGCCGGGACGTCCCCGGCCGGCCGCGCGTGGCCACGAGGTCCGGTGGACGCCGCGTGAGCCGTGGCGGGCGGACCGGTAGCGTGAGTGCCATGCCAGCCAGCGCCCCCTTCGGGCGGGTCCTCACCGCCATGGTCACCCCGTTCACCGCGGACGGCGCGCTCGACGTCGACGCCGCCGCGCGGCTGGCCACCGACCTGGTCGACCTCGGCAACGACGGCCTGGTGATCAGCGGCACCACCGGCGAGTCGCCCACCACCAGCGACGCCGAGAAGGAGGCCCTGCTGCGGGCCGTCCTGGAGGCCGTCGGCGAGCGCGCCACCGTGGTGGCCGGGGTGGGCACCAACGACACCGAGCACACCATCGAGCTGGCGCGCGCCGCCGAGGCGGCCGGGGCGCACGCGCTGCTGGTCGTCACGCCCTACTACAACAAGCCTCCGCAGGACGGGCTGCGCGCCCACTTCACCGCGGTCGCCGACGCCACCGCCCTGCCGGTGATGCTCTACGACATCCCGGGCCGGTCCGGCGTGCCCATCGCCACCGAGACCCTGCTGCGCCTGGCCGAGCACCCGCGGATCGTGGCCAACAAGGACGCCAAGGGCGACCTGTTCGCAGCCCAGCAGGTGCTGCACGGCAGCGACCTCGTCTACTACTCCGGCGACGACGCCCTCAACCTGCCGCTGCTGGCCGTCGGCGCGGTCGGGTTCGTCAGCGTCACCGGTCACCTGGTGGCCGACCGGCTGCGCGCCATGGTGGAGGCCTATCTGTCCGGCGAGGTCGGGAAGGCCCGCGAGATCAACGACGGGCTGGTGCCGGTGACCACCGGCGTCATGACCCGCACCCAGGGAGCGATCATGGTCAAGGCGGCGCTCGACCTGCTCGGTCGCGCCGGCGGCGGGGCGCTGCGGCTGCCCCTGGTGGCCGCCACCGAGGCCCAGCGCGAGCAGCTGCGCACCGACCTGCGCGAGGGAGGGTTCGACCTGTGAGCCACCCGCACCCCGAGCTCTCCCCGCCCCCGCCGCTGCCCGAGGGCGGCCTGCGGGTCGTCCCGCTGGGCGGCCTGGGCGAGGTCGGCCGCAACATGACCGTCCTCGAGCACGCCGGCCGGCTCCTCGTCATCGACTGCGGGGTGCTCTTCCCGGAGGACTTCCAGCCCGGGGTGGACCTGATCCTCCCCGACTTCGACTACATCCGGGACCGGCTCGACGCCGTCGACGCCATCGTGCTCACCCACGGGCACGAGGACCACATCGGCGCGGTGCCCTACCTGCTGCGCGAGAAGCCGGACATCCCGGTGGTCGGCTCGCGGCTCACCCTGGCCCTGCTCGAGGCCAAGCTCGTCGAGCACAAGATCAAGGCCTACACCTTCGAGGTGGCCGAGGGCCGGCGCGAGCGGCTGGGTCCGTTCGACTGCGAGTTCCTCGCCGTCAACCACTCGATCCCCGACGCCCTGGCGGTCGCGGTGCGCACCCCGGCGGGCCTGCTGCTGCACACCGGCGACTTCAAGATGGACCAGCTGCCGCTGGACCGCCGGCTCACCGACCTGCGCGGGTTCGCCCGGCTCGGCGAGGAGGGCGTCGACCTGTTCCTGGTCGACTCCACCAACGCCGAGGTGCCCGGGTTCACCATGCCCGAGCGCGACATCGCCCCGGCCATCGACCGGGTCTTCCAGACCTCCGAGCGGCGGATCATCGTCGCGTCCTTCGCCAGCCACGTGCACCGCATCCAGCAGGTGCTCGACGCCGCCCACGCCCACGGCCGCAAGGTCGCCATGGTGGGCCGGTCGATGGTGCGCAACATGGGGATCGCCCGCGAGCTGGGCTACCTGCACGTGCCCGACGGCCTGCTGGTCGACCTCAAGGCCCTCGACGACCTGCGCGAGGACCAGATCGTGCTGGTCTGCACGGGCTCGCAGGGCGAGCCGATGGCGGCGCTGTCCCGGATGGCCAACCGCGACCACCAGATCGTCATCGGCGAGGGCGACACGGTCCTGCTGGCCAGCTCGCTCATCCCCGGCAACGAGAACGCGGTCTACCGCGTCATCAACGGCCTGACCCGCTGGGGCGCGCGGGTGGTGCACAAGGGCAACGCCAAGGTGCACGTCTCCGGCCACGCCAGCGCCGGCGAGCTGCTGTACTGCTACAACATCGTCGAGCCGCGCAACGTCATGCCGGTGCACGGCGAGGTGCGCCACCTGCGGGCCAACGCCGACCTCGCCGTGGCCACCGGCGTCCCGGCCGACCGCGTCGTGCTGGCCGAGGACGGCGTCGTCGTCGACCTCGTCGACGGCCGGGCCCGCGTGGTCGGCACGGTGCCCTGCGGCTACGTCTACGTCGACGGCTCCACCGTCGGCGACGTCACCGAGTCCTCGCTCAAGGACCGGCGCATCCTGCGCGACGAGGGCTTCGTGTCGGTCGTGGTGGTGGTCGACAGCGTCACCGGGAAGATCACCGGCGGCCCGGAGATCCACGCCCGCGGCTTCGCCGAGGACGACGCGGTGTTCGACGAGGTCCGGCCGCGGATCGAGGAGGCGCTCGCCCGGGCGGCCGCCGACGGCATCGGCGACGCCCACCAGCTGCAGCAGACCGTGCGTCGGGTCGTCGGCCGCTGGGTCAACGAGAAGTACCGCCGCCGCCCCATGATCATCCCGGTGGTCGTCGAGGTCTGAGGCGCGCTGCCGACGGCCCGTCCGTGCTCGGGCCTGCCGTCCACGGCGCTGCCGGAGTGTCCACGGTCGACGGCGCTGGTGACGGGAGCGGCGGGCGGGGTCCGGCCATGCTGCCCACCTGAGCATTCTGCTTGATCATCTTGAGGTTCGGTCGTGGAACCGGCGGCGGGCAGCTCTGGTGGGCGCACGACCAGGCTGATCCCGTCACCAGCGCCTTCCACGCTGCCGCGACCAGAGCGGCGGTCGCGACCTGAGTGGAACGCCACCGTCCCGACGCGCCGCCGCCGCTGTGACTCCTGTGACGGGAGGGACGACGCGGGTAGCCTTCCGGACCATGGCCACCCGTACGTCCCCGCCCCGGCCGCGCCCGTCGAGCGCCCGATCCTCGAGCACTCGATCCTCGGGCGGCCGCTCCTCGGGCGGACGCTCGGGGAGCGGTAGCCGGTCCAGCTCGCGGTCGGGCAGCACCCGCGCGGCCGCCCGTCGCCCCGCCTCGCGCAGCGGCTTCGGCGTCCTCGCCACCGCCGTCTGGCGGGCCCTGCGCGCGGTGTGGCTCGGCGTCGCCCACGTCGTCGGCGGCTCCGCCCGCCGGGTCGGCAGCAGCGCGCGCGGGCTGGACCCGGCGCACCGCCGCGACGGCCTGGGCCTGCTCATGCTGGGGCTGGCCATCGTCGTCGCGGCGGGGGAGTGGTGGGACCTGTCCGGCCCGGTCGGTGGTCTGGTCGACGCCGTCGTGGCCGGCACGCTGGGGCGGGTCGGGCTGGTCGTGCCGTTCCTCCTGGTCGCCCTGGGCGTCCGCCTCCTGCGCCACCCCGACCGACCCGACGCCACCGGCCGGGTCGGCATCGGCCTGGGCGCCTGCGTGGTGGCCCTGGCCGGGCTGGTGCACGTGGCCCGCGGCCTGCCCTCCCCCCCCGACGGCGCGGTCGCCATGCGCGAGGCCGGCGGCGTGGTCGGCTTCCTGGCCAGCAGTCCGCTGGTGAGCGCGGTCACGGTCTGGGCCGCGGTGCCGCTGCTGGTGCTCCTCCTGGTCTTCGGCCTGCTGGTCGTCACCGCCACCCCGCTGCACGCCGTGCCCGAGCGGCTGCGCGCCCTGCGCGACACCCTGCTGCACCGCTCGCCGCCGGCCGCGCCGGAGCCGGCCCCCGCGGCCGAGCCGCTCAAGCGGTCCCGCCCCCGCAAGCGGGTCGGTGCGATGGCGCCCGACGGGTCAGGCGACGACCTGCCCACCGGCGACGTGCCCTTCGACTCCCCGGTCGCCCTGGAGGACGCGCCCAAGGGCCGTCGTCGCACGGGGACCCCGGGCGAGCCGGCCCAGCCGGTGGTGGAGCCCGGCGAGGCGGCGGCCAGCGAGGCGGTCACGCTCGCCCCGGCCGGCGGCCCGGCCGCCAAGGACCCGACCCCGCTGCCCCCGCGGGTCGAGCAGCTGCTCCTGTCCGGCGACGTCGCCTACTCCCTGCCCGGCGCCGACCTGCTGCGCGAGGGCGCTCCGCACAAGGCCCGGTCCAAGGCCAACGACGCCGTCGTCGAGGCGCTGACGACGGTGCTCGAGCAGTTCGACATCGACGCGCAGGTCACCGGCTTCACCCGCGGCCCGACGGTCACCCGCTACGAGGTCGAGCTCGGCCCGGCGGTCAAGGTCGAGCGGATCACGGCCCTGTCCAAGAACATCTCCTACGCGGTGGCCAGCGCCGACGTCCGGATCCTGTCGCCGATCCCCGGCAAGTCCGCGATCGGCATCGAGATCCCCAACACCGACCGGGAGAACGTCAGCCTCGGCGACGTGCTGCGGGCCAAGGTCGCCCGCGACGACCACCACCCGATGGTGGTGGGCCTGGGCAAGGACGTCGAGGGCCACTTCGTGGTCGCCAACCTGGCCAAGATGCCGCACATCCTGGTGGCCGGCGCCACCGGCTCGGGCAAGAGCTCGTGCATCAACTCGCTCATCACCTCGGTGATGATCCGGGCCACCCCGGACGAGGTGCGGATGATCCTGGTCGACCCCAAGCGGGTCGAGCTCACCTCCTACGAGGGCATCCCGCACCTGATCACCCCGATCATCACCAACCCGAAGAAGGCGGCCGAGGCGCTGCAGTGGGTCGTGCGCGAGATGGACATGCGCTACGACGACCTGGCCGCGTTCGGGTTCCGGCACCTCGACGACTTCAACAAGGCGGTCAGGAGCGGCACGCTGCAGGCGCCCCCCGGCAGCGAGCGGGTGCTGCGGCCCTACCCCTACCTGCTGGTGATCGTCGACGAGCTCGCCGACCTGATGATGGTCGCCCCGCGCGACGTCGAGGACTCCATCGTCCGCATCACCCAGCTCGCCCGCGCCGCCGGCATCCACCTGGTGCTGGCCACCCAGCGCCCGTCGGTCGACGTCGTCACCGGCCTGATCAAGGCCAACGTGCCCTCGCGGCTGGCCTTCGCGACCTCCTCGCTCGCCGACAGCCGGGTCATCCTGGACCAGCCGGGCGCCGAGAAGCTGGTCGGCCAGGGCGACGGGCTGTTCCTGCCGATGGGCGCCAGCAAGCCGATGCGCCTGCAGGGCGCCTGGGTCACCGAGGCCGAGATCGCCTCGGTGGTCAAGCACTGCCGGGAGCAGCTGCAGCCCACCTACCGCGAGGACGTCACCGCCGCGGCCGGTCCCAGCAAGGAGATCGACGAGGAGATCGGCGACGACCTGGACCTGCTCTGCCAGGCGGTCGAGCTGGTGGTCTCCACGCAGTTCGGGTCCACCTCGATGCTGCAGCGCAAGCTGCGGGTCGGGTTCGCCAAGGCCGGCCGGCTGATGGACCTGATGGAGACCCGGGGCATCGTCGGTCCCAGCGAGGGCTCCAAGGCCCGGGAGGTGCTCGTCACACCCGACGAGCTCGAGGGCGTCCTGGTCACCCTGCGCGGCTGATACGGCCGGGTTCGTGACCGCGGCGGCGTCGCGAATCGGGACGATCACGGTCCTTTCGCTGCACGACCACTGCATGGAATGGTGTCGGGGCGTGGCGTGTGTCTTTGTGCACCTGGCGCTGCGCCCGTAGACTTCAGATGCCGTCGGGGGGTGCCGATAACCAGCCGACGAGCCGTCCAGCGCGGGGCGGCGGCCGCAGCGGGTCGGGCCCGGCGGAGTACCAGATCGAGCAGGAGTGCGCGTGTCCATCGGACAGAGCCTCACCGAGGCACGCCGCGAGGCGAGCATGTCGCTCGAGCAGGTCGCCGAGGCCACCCGGATCCGCCAGACGATCATCGAGTCGATCGAGCACGACGACTTCAGCCGCTCCGGCGGCGACTTCTACGCCCGCGCCCACATCAAGGGCATCGCGCAGGCCGTCGGCGCCGACCCCGCCCCGCTGCTCGCCGAGTTCGACCGCGAGCGCGGCCAGGAGGCCCCCGCCGCCACCCAGGTCTTCGAGTCCGAGACCGCCGCCCGGCCCGAGCGCCGCGGCCCCAACTGGACCCTCGCCATGGCCGCCGCCCTCGCCCTGGTGCTCGTCTACGGCGTGGTCCAGGCCTTCAGCGGCTCCTCCGGCGGCAACGGCCCGACGGTCGCGGCGCCGGGCCCGTCCGCCTCGAGCACGCCGAGCGCGGCGGCCAGCACCGCCCCCACGACCCCCGCCCCGGCACCGTCCGAGGCGGTGGCGCAGGCCCCGCGCGACTCGGTCACCGTGGTGCTCACCACCGCCAAGGGCAAGAGCTGGGTCAGCGCCACCGACGGCGCCGGCAAGCAGCTGTTCGAGGGCCTCATCGACCAGGGGCAGAGCAAGACCTTCCAGGCCAAGGACAAGGTCAAGCTCACCCTGGGCAACGCCGGCGCGGTGTCCCTGACCGTCAACGGCAAGGACGTCGGCGCGCCCGGCGGCCTCGGCCAGGTGTCCCGCGTCGAGTTCACCCCGCAGGACCCCGCCGCCGCCTGAGCCGGCCGCCCGCGCCCGGTGCGCGGTGCTCCGCCCTGCGTGGTGGGCACGGTTGCCGCGAGCCGTAGGCTGAGCAGGTGCGCGACGAACCGTCCCTGCCCGAGATCCTCACCCCTTCCCGGGCCGCGCAGGGGCGCCGGTCGGTGGCGCTGGTCACGCTGGGCTGCGCGCGCAACGAGGTCGACTCCGAGGAGCTCGCCGGCCGGCTCGACGCCGACGGCTGGGACCTGGTGACCGAGGCCGAGGACGCCGACGTCGTCGTGGTCAACACCTGCGGGTTCGTCGAGCAGGCCAAGAAGGACAGCGTGGACACGCTGCTCGCGGCGGCCGACCTGAAGGACTCCGGGCGCGCGCAGGCGGTCGTGGCCGTCGGCTGCCTGGCCGAGCGCTACGGCAAGACCCTGGCCGACGAGCTCGACGAGGCCGACGCGGTGCTCGGCTTCGACGACTACGCCGACATCTCCGCCCGCCTCGGCGACATCCTCGCCGGCCGCCCGCACGTGCCGCACGTGCCCCGCGACCGCCGGGCCCTGCTGCCGCTCAGCCCGGTGGAGCGTCAGAACGCCCCGGCTCCCGCGGTGCCCGGTCACGGCGCCGCGCCGGGGACCGACGTCGCTGCGCTGCCGGCCGGCATCGCGCCCGCCTCCGGGCCGCGCACCCTGCGCCGGCGTCTGGACGGCGGCCCGGTCGCCCCGCTCAAGCTGGCCTCGGGCTGCGACCGGCGCTGCGCGTTCTGCGCCATCCCCTCCTTCCGCGGCTCGTTCCTGTCCCGTCGCCCCTCGGACGTGCTGGCCGACGCGCGCTGGCTCGCCGAGCAGGGCGTGCGCGAGCTGGTGCTGGTCTCGGAGAACTCCACCTCCTACGGCAAGGACCTCGGCGACCTGCGCCTGCTCGAGACCGTGCTGCCCGAGCTGGCCGCGGTGGACGGCATCGAGCGGGTGCGGGTCTCCTACCTGCAGCCGGCCGAGATGCGCCCGGGCCTGCTCGACGTCCTCACCGGCACCCCGGGCGTCGTGCCCTACTTCGACCTGTCCTTCCAGCACGCCAGCGGACCGGTGCTGCGTCGCATGCGCCGCTTCGGGGACACCGAGCGCTTCCTCGAGCTTCTCGAGCAGGTCCGCTCGCGGGCGCCGCTGGCCGGGGTGCGCTCCAACGTCATCGTCGGCTTTCCCGGCGAGACCGAGGCCGACGTCGCCGAGCTCGAGCGCTTCCTGACCGCCGCACGGCTCGACGTCGTCGGCGTGTTCGGCTACAGCGACGAGGACGGCACCGAGGCCGCCGGCTACGACGGCAAGCTCTCCGAGGAGGAGGTCCGCGAGCGGGTCGAGCGGGTCTCCACCCTGGTCGAGGAGCTCACCGCGCAGCGGGCCGAGGAGCGGATCGGCGAGCTGGTGAGCGTGCTGGTCGAGCGCGCCGACGACGGCGAGGGGGCGGAGGGCCGCTCGGACCACCAGGGGCCGGAGGTGGACGGCACCACCCGGCTGCTCGTCGACGCCGGCCGCCCCCCGTTCGCGGTGGGGCAGCTGGTGCCGGCCGTCGTCGTCTCCAGCGAGGGCGTCGACCTGGTCGCCCGCCCGCTGCTCGAGGGTGAGGAGCTGCCCGAGAGCGAGGAGCGGGCGTGAAGCCGCCGCGCCCCGACCCGCTCGGCGCCCCGGTCGCCGCCACGGTGAAGGTGTGGAACGTCGCCAACGCGCTCACCCTGCTGCGGATCCTGCTGGTGCCGCTGTTCGGCTGGCTGCTGCTCCGGCACGACGGCCAGGACGAGGGCTGGCGGATCATGGCGTTCGTCGCCTTCGCGGTCGCCTCGTTCACCGACCTCATCGACGGCGACCTCGCCCGCAAGCGCGGACTGGTGACCGACGTCGGCAAGATCGCCGACCCGATCGCGGACAAGGCGCTCACCGGCACCGCGCTGGTGGCGCTCAGCGTGCTGGGGGAGCTGCCCTGGTGGGTCACCGTGGTGATCCTCGTCCGCGAGGTCGGCGTCACCCTGCTGCGGTTCTGGGTGATCCGGCACGGGGTCATCCCGGCATCGCGCGGCGGCAAGCTCAAGACGCTGCTGCAGGCCGTGGCCATCGGGTTCTACGTGCTGCCGCTGCCGGACTGGCTGGGCTGGCTGCCGGTCACCGTGATGGCGGCCGCGCTCGTGGTCACGGTGGTGACCGGCCTGGACTACGTGGCCCGCGCTGTGGTGCTGCGGCGCACCAGCGAGCGGCCCGCGGCCATGCGGGCGGCGCGCGCCGCCCGCCGGGCCGGGCGGGCGGGGAGCGGGCGGACCGGCGGCGGGACCGACCTCGGCTCGGTCGTCGGCCTCCCGGACACGCCCGCCGCGCCGCGCGCCGCAGGTGAGGGCGCCGACCGGCACGGTCGCGCCTCGTGAGCGCCGGCCCGGGAGGCCCGGACTCGACAGGCACTGGACCCGCGGGCGTGGACGCGTCGTCCGCGGACGACGTCGCGGCGCTGGCGGCCCGGGCGGTCGCCGCGCTCGAGGTCTGCGGGCTCACCGTCGGCACGGCCGAGTCGCTCACCGGCGGGCTGGTGGGGGCCGCGCTCACCGGTGTGGCCGGCAGCTCGGCGGTCTACCGCGGCGGGGTGGTGGCCTATGCGACGCCGCTCAAGGCCGCGCTGCTCGGCGTCGACGCCGGCCTGCTCGAGCGCGAGGGCGCGGTGCACCCGGAGGTGGCGCGGCAGATGGCCGAGGGGGCGCGCCGGGTGCTGGGCGCCGACGTCGGCCTGGCCACCACCGGGGTGGCCGGGCCCGACCCGCAGGACGGCCGGACACCGGGCACCGTGCACGTCGCGGTGGCCGGCCCGGACGGCTGCCGCGGGCTCGACCTGAGCCTGGCGGGGGACCGCGCGGCGGTGCGCGAGCAGACGGTGCGCCGGCTGCTCGCGCTGCTGCTCGACGCCCTTCCCGCCGTCGTGTCCGCTGCGGCCGATCAGGGGGAACGCCGGCGATGATTACAGCGTTGCAGTCGGCATGACGCGCAGCCCGTCCCGTCCTCGTCCCGCCACCCGTCCTGCTGCCCGGCCAGTTGCACGGCCTGCTGCACGGCCTGCTGCCGGCCCGGCCGCCGGAACCGTGCGGCCGTCCGGAGGAACGCGTCGTCTCCCCGCGCCCGGGCGGGTAGCGGCCGGTACGGTGGGTACCGCACCGGTGTCGCGCCAGGTCACCCGCGGGAACAACCCCTCGGTGAGCCGGCCAACGACCAGCACCGCCCGCACGTCAGCACCCGCAGCAAGCCCGACACGCACGTCCCGCCCCGAGAACACCGCCGTCGCCGGCGCCGCACCCGACCGGAAGGAGCGCCCGATGATCCTGCTCCGCCGCCTGCTCGGTGACGTCCTGCGCCAGCAGCGGCAGCGCCAGGGGCGCACCCTGCGCGAGGTGTCCTCCGCGGCCCGGGTGTCCCTCGGCTACCTCTCCGAGGTGGAGCGCGGCCAGAAGGAGGCCTCCTCCGAGCTGCTCGCCTCCATCTGCACCGCGCTCGAGGTGCCGCTCTCGCGGGTGCTGGCCGAGGTCAGCGACCAGCTCGTGGTCGCCGAGTCCCTCGCCGCCGTGCCGCTCGACGCCGTCGAGGCCTCCGTCCGCGCCGGCGCCGAGTCCGAGCGCGTGCTCACCCCGATGCGCGAGGCCGGCCCGGTGGCCGGCAGCCTGCACGCCGCCGCCTGACGCACCCGCTCGCGCCGCGCGCGGCCGACCGCGGCTGCCGCGCCCGAACGATCACGCCCGCGTGATCGTTCCATGCTTACCGCGCCAGATCTGTCGCGGTAAGCATGGAACTGACGCGGTAAGCAGGGGCCGACGAGGGGGTTCGGGTGGGTGTGCACGCGATCGACGTGCAGGTGGACGACGTGCCGGCGGCGGTGCGGCTGCTGCACGCGGCCTACGGCTGGGAGGTCGTCGTCGACGACCCGCACTTCGGCGAGCTGCGCGCAGGGGAGCTGCGGGTGCTGCTCTCGGTCGACGCGATGGTGCCCTGGGGCAAGACCGACGGCGTGATCCTGCACGACGAGGTCGACGACGTCGCTGCGGCCGTGAGGCGTGCGGTCGACGCCGGAGCGGAGCTGCTGCTCGGCCCGGTCACCACCGACTGGGGCACCGAGGCGGCCTACCTGCGCGGGCCCGGCAATCTGCTGGTCGACCTCTACCGCGACCTGCCGGCCCGCTGAGCCGGCCCACCCTCGCGAGACCGCCCCGCCCAGCGCCACCGTCCGCACCTGGTCCGGTGCTGGACGTCAGGCCGCGCCGGGTGGACCCTGACCCCGCCCGGCGACGCAAGCCGGCGTCGGCGAGGGTGGGGAGCCGAGGGTGGACGTCGTGGTCGTGGGAGCCGGCCCGGTCGGGATCGTCGGCTCGATCGCGCTCGCGCGTGCCGGTCACCCGGTCACGCTGGTCGACCGCGACCCGGGTCCGGCAGGACCGGTGTGGGAGCGGCGCGGAGTCATGCAGTTCATGGCACCGCACTTCTTCCGCCCGCAGGTCCGCGACGTCCTCGACGCGGTGGTCCCCGAGGCGTGGCCGGCGCTGCTGGCCGCCGGGGCGGTGCCCGGCACCCCGCCCGGCGCGCCCGACGGCGTCAGCACCCTCTCGGCCCGCCGATCCACGGTGGAGCGGGTGCTGTGGACCCTCGCGCGGCGCGAGCCGGGGGTACGGCCGCTGACCGGGCACGCCGACCGCGTGCTGGTGGAGGGCGGGCGGGCCGCCGGCGTGATGGTGGACGGGCACCGGCTCGCCGCCGACGTCGTGGTGTGCGCGGCCGGGCGGGCGAGCCGGCTGGCCGAGGACG
>JBQCIO010000159.1:0-5100 GCA_051953655.1 Motilibacteraceae bacterium | reverse complement strand
CGCGGCGAAGCAGTCGGCCGGCGAGCGCGGGGCCACGATCGGCACCGGCGCCTCGCCGTTGCGGCCGCACATCGCCTGCAGCAGGTCGGCCTGCTCGGTCTTGGTCGGCATGCCCGTGCTCGGCCCGGCGCGCTGGATGTCGCAGACGATCAACGGCAGCTCGGTCATCACCCCGAGCCCGATGGTCTCCGCCTTGAGCGCCACGCCGGGACCGGAGGTGGTGGTCACCCCGAGCTGGCCGGCGAAGCTGGCACCGAGCGCGGCGCCCACACCCGCGATCTCGTCCTCGGCCTGGAACGTCGTCACGCCGAACGCCTTGTGCTTGCTCAGCTCGTGGAGGATGTCCGAGGCCGGGGTGATCGGGTAGGCGCCGAGGAACATCGGCAGCCCGGACCGGCGGGCCGCGGCCACCAGGCCGTAGGCGAGGGCGAGGTTGCCGGAGATGTTGCGGTAGGTGCCACCGGGGAGCGCAGCCGGCTTGACCTCGTAGGAGACCGAGAAGTCCTCGGTGGTCTCGCCGTAGTTCCAGCCGGCCCGGAAGGCGGCGATGTTGGCGTCGCGGATGGCCGGGCTCTTGGCGAACTTCTGCTCGAGGAAGCGGATGGTGCCCTCGGTGGGCCGGTGGTAGAGCCAGGACAGCAGGCCGAGGGCGAACATGTTCTTGGCCCGGCCGGCCTCCTTGCGGCCCAGCCCGAACTCCTTGACCGCCTCGACCGTCATGCCGGTCAGGTCGGCCGCGTGCACGTTGTAGGCCTCGAGCGAGCCGTCCTCGAGCGGGTTGGCGGCGTAGCCGACCTTGGCCAGGTTGCGCTTGGTGAACTCCGCGGTGTCGACGATGACGTCGGCGCCGCGCGGCACGTCGGGCAGGTTCGCCTTGAGCGCGGCCGGGTTCATCGCCACCAGCACGTTGGGGGCGTCGCCGGGGGTCATGATGTCGTGGTCGGCGAAGTGCAGCTGGAACGAGGAGACGCCCGGCAGCGTGCCCTGCGGCGCGCGGATCTCCGCGGGGAAGTTGGGCAGCGTGGAGAGGTCGTTGCCGAAGGCAGCGGTCTGCGAGGTGAAGCGGTCGCCGGTGAGCTGCATGCCGTCGCCGGAGTCGCCGGCGAAGCGGATGATGACGCGGTCGACCTGCTTGACCGGCTTGTGCACGACCTCGTGCGTCGTGACGTGATCGGACACCGACCCCTGCCTCCCGTGCGCGGGCCGGCGGCGGCCCCCGACGGCCGGGCACCGGCCCATTCCTGTCCTCTATCTCTGGCGTCGATCCTACGTCTCCGTAACCAGCCCGGCCCGGTGAGTCCGGGCAGTGGGATGACGTGATCGCCGTCCGTGACCTGCGGTTTTCTGCGAAGAGCACGCACCTGGAAGGCCCTCGCGCAACGGCCGCGCTCCTGGGTGCCGCCGCTCCGGCTCCCGGCCGGCCCGTGATCGCTACGCTCGACCGCATCGGAACCCGCCGACCGGTGGCGGGCGGGCCGTGGCGGGCGGAGGTGGCGGAGCGTGGACGGGTACTACGGCGCCTGGTCGCTCGTCGGGCTGGTGCTGCTGCTGGGCATCGGGTTCGTGGCCGCCGCGTTCGGGGCCAACCGGCTGCTCGCGCCCTCGGCGCCCAGCCCGGCCAAGCTCACCGCCTACGAGTGCGGCGTGGACCCCGTCGGCGAGGGCTGGGCGCAGAGCCACGTCCGCTACTACGTCTTCGCCTACCTCTACGTCGTCTTCGCCGTCGACGCCGTCTACCTGTTCCCGTGGGCCACGGTGTTCGCCGCACCCGGCTTCGGGGTGTCCACCCTGGTGGAGATGGGCGTGTTCCTCGGCTTCCTCGCCCTCGGCGTCGCCTACGCGTGGCGCAAGGGGGTGCTGACGTGGGACTGACCGACCTGCCCGACCCGGCCTTCCCGCGCCCCGAGGTCGGCGCCCTGCAGAAGCTCGCCCCGCAGCCGCTGCGGGTGGTGCTGAACTGGGGCCGGCGCTACAGCCTCTGGGTGTTCAACTTCGGCCTGGCCTGCTGCGCGATCGAGTTCATCGCCGCGTCGATGAGCCGGCACGACTTCATCCGCTTCGGGGTCATCCCGTTCGCCCCCAGCCCCCGCCAGGCCGACCTGATGGTGGTCAGCGGCACGGTGACGGACAAGATGGCCCCGGCCATCAAGCGGCTCTACGACCAGATGCCCGAGCCCAAGTACGTCATCTCGTTCGGCTCGTGCGCCAACAGCGGCGGCCCCTACTGGGACTCCTACTCGGTGACAAAGGGCGTGGACCAGATCGTGCCCGTCGACGTCTACGTGCCCGGCTGCCCGCCGCGGCCGGAGGCGCTGCTGCAGGGCATCCTCACGCTGCAGGACAAGATCGCGGCCGAACGGCTGGGCGAGCGCTACGAGGTCGCGCCGCCGGCCGCGCCGCGCGCCGGCGCCCGCGCGGACGCCCGGGCCGTCACCGCGCCGCTGGTGCCGCCGCCTCCGCCGCCGGGAGGCCGGGGAGGTCAGGGAGGCCGGGGAGGTCAAGGTGCCTGAGGACGTCCCGGCCGAGCGGCTGCCCGCCCTGCTCGCGCTCGGGGACGCCGAGCCGGCTGGCGACGACGTCGTCGACGCCGGCAACGTGCCGCCCTGCGTCGACGTCCCGGCCTCGGCCTGGGTGGCGGCGCTGACCGCGTGCCGGGACGAGCTGGGCCTCACCTGGTTCGACTGGCTCTCCGCCGTGGACGAGGGCGAGGACGGATTCTCGGTCGTGGCTCACCTGTGGGCGCCGCCGGCCGAGGGCCGCCCGCTCACCTCGCTGCTCGTCCGCACCCGGGTGCCGCGCGACGAGCCGGTGCTGCCGACCGCCGTCGGCGTGTACGCCGGCGCAGCATGGCACGAGCGCGAGACCGCCGAGATGTTCGGCCTCGGCTTCACCGGCCACGACGACCTGCGCCCGCTGCTGCTGCCCGACGGCTTCGAGGGGCACCCGCTGCGCAAGGAGTTCGTGCTGGCCAGCCGCGTCGCCAAGGCCTGGCCCGGAGCCAAGGAGCCGGGGGAGTCCGACGCCGACCTCGCCGGCGGCGAGCCCGCTCCCGCCGGCGGCCGGCCGGCCCGCGGTGCCCGGCGGCGCACGGTCCCGCCCGGGGTGCCGGACCCGTCCTGGGGTCCTCGCCCGCCGGCGGGCGGTGCAGCACAGCCGCCGGCGGGACCGTCCGGCGACGCGGCGGAGGGCGACGGCGATGGCTGAGATCCTCGACGTCGTGGTCCGGCTGGTGCTGGTCCTCGCCGTCTTCCTGGTGCTGCCGCTGGTGGTCGGGCAGACCGAGCACAAGGCGATGGCCCACATGCAGTCCCGGCTCGGGCCGATGTACGCCGGCGGCTTCCACGGCTGGGCCCAGCTGGTGGCCGACGGGGTGAAGTTCGCGCAGAAGGAGGACGTCGCCCCGGCCGACGCCGACCGCACCGTCTTCCGGATCGCCCCCGCCGTCGCCCTGCTGCCCTACCTGGTGGTGCTGGTGGCCATCCCGGTCGGGCCCGGGCTGGTCGCGCAGGGCCTCGACGTCGGGCTGTTCTTCGTGCTCGCGGTGATGGGCGTCGGCGTGCTCGGGTCCCTCATGGGCGGCTGGGCCAGCGCCAGCAAGTACAGCCTGCTCGGCGGCCTGCGCTCGGCGGCGCAGCTGATGGCCTACGAGCTGCCGTTCGTGCTCGCCGCCGCCTCGGTGGCGATGGCCGCCGGCACCCTCTCGCTCTCCGGCGTCGTGGAGGCGTGGAGCCCGTGGTGGCTGCTCTGGCAGCTGCCCGGCGCGCTGGTGTTCTTCGTGGCCGGGCTGGCCGAGCTGCACCGCCCGCCGTTCGACATGCCCATCGCCGACTCCGAGATCATCCTCGGCGCGATGACCGAGTACACCGGTCTGCGCTTCGCCTTCTTCCTGCTCGCCGAGTACGCCGGCATCGTGGTCCTGTGCGCGCTGACCACGGTGCTCTTCCTCGGCGGCTGGGCCGGTCCGTGGCCGCACGCCCTCGGCTGGCTGTGGACGCTGCTCAAGACCCTGGTGCTGGCTTTCGTCGTCATCTGGGTGCGGGTCACCTTCCCCCGGCTGCGCGAGGACCAGCTGCAGTCCTTCGCCTGGAAGCTGCTGGTGCCGGTGGCGCTGGGGCAGCTGGCGCTGACGGGGGTCGTGCGGGTGCTGTAGTCGGCTTGGCGCGTCCGCTGCGTCGCCGGCCGGCGTTCCGATCCGCGTGAGGGCACCCCTGACCCGCTACTTGACGGGTCAGGGGACCCCTCACGCACCGCCGACGACTAGCCTTCCGGACGAGATCACGCGGACCCGGGAGGTGAGCGCGGTGGAGCTGCCCGGCAAGGGCCTGGTCAAGGGGCTGGCCACCACCCTGCGCACCATGACCCGGCCGGCGGCCACCGCCCAGTACCCCGAGGTCGAGCCGGCGCTGCCGCCGCGCAGCCGCGGGGTGATCGGGCTGCTCGAGGAGAACTGCACCTCCTGCATGCTGTGCGCCCGCGAGTGCCCGGACTGGTGCATCTACATCGACTCGCACAAGGAGACGATCCCGGCCACCGAGCCCGGCGGGCGCGACCGCACCCGCAACGTGCTCGACCGCTTCGCCATCGACTTCTCGCTGTGCATGTACTGCGGCATCTGCATCGAGGCGTGCCCGTTCGAGGCTCTCTTCTGGAGCCCGGAGTTCGAGTACGCCGAGCTCGACATCCGCGACCTGCTGCACGAGAAGGACCGGCTGCGCGAGTGGATGTGGACCGTCCCGCCGCCACCCGCCCTGGACGCCGGGGCCGAGTCGCCCAAGGAGCTCGACGCCGCCCGCGCCGCCGCCGCCAAGGCGGCCCGCCCCGCGGCACCTCCCGCACCCCCGAGCGACGGACCGGCCGAATGAGCGCTCAGTGAGCACCGTCGCGCCGGGCGGGTTCTGGCCGCCCACCGGCGTCGAGGTCGTGTTCGTGCTGGTCGGCCTGGTCGCGCTGTGCTCGGCGGTGCTGGTCGTCACCACGCACCAGCTGGTCCACGCCGCGCTCTGGCTGGTGGTCACCCTCGGTGCGCTGGCCGGCTGCTACCTGCTGCTCTCGGCCGAGTTCGTCGCCTGGGTGCAGGTGCTCATCTACGTCGGCGCGGTG
>JBQCIO010000158.1:0-6354 GCA_051953655.1 Motilibacteraceae bacterium | reverse complement strand
GGGGGGGCCGGCCCCCCCCCCCCCCCCGGGGCCCCAGCCCCCCCCCCGTTCCCCCCGGGCCCCCCCCCCCGGGCCACCCGGGGGGGGGCGCCCACAACGGACCGGGGGCGGTGGGGGTTGCCAGGGGCCGAAGCGGTCAGGCGCGGGGTGCGGGAGCCAGCGCACGGTCGACGGCCTCCCTCGCCTCGGCGGGCGTGGCACCGAGCAGCCGGACGGCGTGCGCGTACGCCTCGGCGGCGTCGGCGAGCCGCCGCCGCCGCTCACGCGCCGGCTGCGGGGACGTCTCGGCCACCACCGTGCCGACCCGACGGCGCGAGACCACCAGCCCGGCCTGCTCGAGCTCGGTGTAGGCGCGGGCCACGGTGCCCGTCGCCAGCCCGAGGTCGTGCGCGAGCTGGCGGATGGTGGGCAGCCGGTCGCCGGCGGCCAGCGTGCCCGCAGCGACCATCGCCTCGACCTGCGAGCGGATCTGCTCGTAGGGCGGGACCGCGCCGGCGGGGTCGACGGTGAGGATCACCGGAGCACCGGCTCCGGGCGCACGACCTTGAACGGGCGACGGGCCAGCCGCCGGCTGCTTCATTGAGGCAAGGGGGGCGATGACGACCGCTGTCAGCGACGAGGTCTGGGCGCAGCTGCCGCAGCAGCGACTCCCGCTTCGCCAGGTGCTCGGCGTCGTCGGCGCGGTGCTGCTGGTGCTGGTCGCCGCCGTGGTCGTCGACCGGCTCGGCCTGGTGCGGCCACAGCTGAGCGTGATCGGGACAGCCGCGGATGCGAGCCCCGGCACCGGGAGGCTCACCGAGCACGTCACGGTGCACAACGCCGGCGTCGCCGACGTGACCCTCGAGCGGGTCGGCACGGGCGTCGCCTGGCTCGCCGTAGACCGCGTGGTCCGCGAGCCGCAGCTGGGCGCGAGCAGCGACGTGACCACGCCCTTCGTCCTCCCGGCCGGCCAGGACACCGTGCTGGGGCTCGACCTGCGCGTCGTCGACTGCCGGGCGCTGTCGCGGCGGGACGTCGGCCTGCAGCTGCTGGTGCGAGCTCCCCTCGGGACGTCCTGGGCGAGCCCCCACGTGCAGGGCACGACGGACCCGGCCGC
Source organism: Motilibacteraceae bacterium (assembly GCA_051953655.1). Taxonomy (GTDB): domain Bacteria; phylum Actinomycetota; class Actinomycetes; order Motilibacterales; family Motilibacteraceae; genus JBQCHF01. Next base: position 5,258 of record JBQCIO010000158.1, on the reverse strand, counting down.
CCCGGACTCCTACACCTACAGCGGTCCGCAGGATCCGTGGGAGGTCCCGTGGCCGGTGACGGAGGCGGCCGCCGCGTGCGACGTCCCGCTGCCGCCGCGCTGACCGGCCCGGGAACCATCACGGCCCGGTGATTCTTACTCGCCCACCCAGGAGAATTTGCCTCGGTAGGCGAGTCATGACCACGGTCCCGTGATCGTTCCGACCGCGGCCGACGCGGGCGGACACCCCCTACGGCTCGGCCTCCAGGTAGTCGTCCACCCGCTCGTCGTCGGGGGCGAGGTGCGCGGGCGGGGCGAGCAGCCGGGGAGCCGCGCCGAGGCCGGCCTCGACCGCGTCGAGGGCGTCGTCGACGGAGTGGGTCCAGACGGCGCCGTCGCGGGCGGCGGGGCGGACGAAGCCGGCGGAGACCAGGGCGTCGACCAGCGCGCGCAGCGGCTCCATCACACCGGTCGGGTCGAGCACGACCACCGGCTTGGCGTGCATGGCCAGGGTGCGCGCCACCCAGACCTCGAAGAGCTCCTCCAGGGTGCCCAGGCCACCGGGCAGGGCGAGGAAGGCGTCGGCGCGGCGGTCCATCTCGCCCTTGCGCTCGCGCATGTCGGCGGTGACGACGAGCTCGTCCGCGTCGTGGTCGGCGACCTCGAGGTCGACCAGCGCCTGCGGGATGACGCCCACCGTGCGGCCGCCGCCGGCCCGGCAGGCCCGGGCCACCGCGCCCATCATCGAGACGCTGCCGCCACCGCTGACCAGGGTGTGCCCGCGCTTGGCCAGCGCGGTCCCGAGCTCGGCGGCGAGGTCGACGAACGCCGGGTCGATCCGCTCGCTGGAAGCGCAGTAGACGCAGATGGCCGCCACTCTGCTGGCCCCGCTCAGCCCTGGCCGTTGCGGCCGACGTGGTCGCGCTCGGCGGCGATCTCGGCCGCCGCGTTGGCCGCCACCGCCCGGGCCTCGGCGGTCCCCCGGGCGGCGTCGGCCTCGGTGATCGTCCAGACCGCCTCGGCCGGGTCGTCGGTGAGCGAGACCAGGTCAAGGTCGCTCGAGCTGACCTTGCCCTCGCGCGCCACCGTGGAGCGCAGCCAGTCCAGCAGGCCGCCCCAGTAGGACGTCCCCATGAGCACGACGGGGAACTGGGTCACCTTCTGGGTCTGCACCAGGGTGAGCGCCTCGAACAGCTCGTCGAAGGTGCCGAAGCCGCCAGGCAGCACGATGAAACCCTGCGCATACTTGACGAACATGGTCTTGCGCGCGAAGAAGTAGCGGAAGTGCACGCCCAGGTCGACCCAGTCGTTCATGCCCTGCTCGAAGGGCAGCTCGATGCCCAGGCCGACCGAGGTGCCACCGGCCTCCGCGGCCCCCCGGTTGGCGGCCTCCATCGCCCCCGGCCCACCGCCGGTGATCACCGCGAAGCCGGCCTCCACCAGCCGCCGGCCCACCTCCACGCCGAGGGCGTACTCCGGGCTGGACTCGTGGGTCCGGGCCGAGCCGAACACGCTGACGGCCGGACCCAGCTCGGCCAGCGCACCGAAGCCCTCGACGAACTCGGACTGGATCCTGAGCACGCGCCACGGGTCGGTGTGGACCCAGTCCGAGGGCCCGCGGGTGTCCAGCAGCCGCTGGTCGGTCGTCGACGTCTGCACCGACCGGCCGCGCAGGGTCACCGGTCCACGTCGCCGCTCGGCGGGGCGCGGGGTGTGCGAGGGAGTGCTCTCTTCCGAGGGGACGGCCATGGGCCGCAGGCTACCCAGCGCGACGCACGCCGAGCGCCCGTCCAGCGGTGGTGCATCGTGAACCGGCAGCGAACAGGCGATGACGTCCGCTCAGCGCAGGCCGGCGGCTGCCGATCACTGTTGGTGAAGGGGGTGCACCGGGCACCCTGGAGTGGATGCAGCCGCAACGACCCGACGCCGTCACCGTGAGCGACCTCGAGGCCGAGGTCGACCGGGTCTTCGCGCTGTCCCAGACCGAGCGCGCCGCGGACGCCCTGGCCGAGCTGGACGCCCTCCTCCCCCGCCTGCGCGAGGTCGCCGACGTCGACCCGCGCCCGCTCCTGCGCGCCGTCTACGTGCGCGCGGTCGCCCTGCACTGGCTCGGCCGGCGCGAGGCCGCGATGGCTGCCTGCGCGGAGCTGGCCGCGCTGGCCAGCGACCGCGGCGACGCCCGCTGGCTGTCGGCCGCGATGTCGCTGCGTGCGATCGAGCGGCTGGGCCGGGGCGACCAGGCCGGCGCGCTGCAGGAGCTGGCCCGCGCCCACGTGCTGCTGGACGGGCAGTCCGACCAGAGCGACCGCCCGGACGAAGTCGGCGCCCGCCCCGACCTGGTGGCGCTGGACTGGGCCCTCACCGGGGTCGCCGTCGGCTACGCCGAGCTGCGCCTCTACGAGATGGCCCTGGAGGTCTACGCCCGCAACGAGCCTGTCGTGGCCGCCCAGGACGACCGCGCCTCGCTGGTCATCCAGGTGCTCAACGTCGCCGAGCTGCACCTGCACTGGGGCCTGGAGCTGGTCCGTGTGGACGAGACCGAGGGCGGCGCCCCGGGCCGGCAGGGCCTGGAGCACGCCCGGGCCTGCCTGGCCGAGGTGGCCCGCGCCCGCGACTTCGCCCACGCGCTGGACGAGGTGGACCCGCGCTGGCGCTTCGACGCCCGGGCCTACGAGGGCCTGGCGCTGGCCGTGCTCGGTCGGCCCGAGGAGGCGCTGTCGCTGCTCGACGAGGCGGTCGTGTGGCAGGACCAGGCGTTCCCGCACTACCGGCTGCTGGCCGACGCGGCCCGGGCCCGGGCGCTGGCCGGGCAGGGCCGGCTCGCCGAGGCCGCCGACGTCCTGCGCCGGGCCCGCGTGCACCTGGCCGAGGCCGACGTCCCGGCCGACTCGGCCTTCGCCCTCCTGCACGCGCACGAGGCGGCCCGGCTCGAGGCGCTGCAGGGCGTGGAGGCACCGGCCGCGAGGACCCAACTGGCCCTGGCCCTGCGGCTGCTGGGCGAGGAGCGCGAGCGACGGCTGGGCGCCGCTGCGCTGCAGCTGCGCCTGGAGCGCCTGCACGACGACAACCGCCGGCTGCTGCGCGAGTCCGAGGAGGACTTCCTCACCGGGCTGGCCAACCGGCGCCGCGCCGAGCGCGCCGGCCACGAGCTGGTCCTGCGGGCTCGCGAGTCCGGCGAGCCGCTGGCCGCGGTGCTCGTCGACGTCGACCGGTTCAAGCAGGTCAACGACACGGCCTCGCACGCCGTCGGCGACGAGGTGCTGCGCCAGGTGGCGCTGGCCATCGGGGCGACCGTGCGCCGCGGCGACGTCGCCGCCCGGATCGGCGGCGACGAGTTCGTGCTGCTGCTGGCCGGGGCCGGCCTGGAGCAGGCCGCCGCACTGGCCGACCGGCTGCGTGCCGCGGTGCGCGGCGTCGACTGGCCCGGCGTGGCCCCGGGCCTGCCCGCCGACGTCAGCGTGACCGTGGGCGTGGCCTGCCTCGCCCCGGGCCAGGACCTGGCAGGACTGCTCGACGCGGCCGACCAGGCCCTGCTGACCGGCAAGCGCGCCGGCGGGGACCGGGTGGGCGTCGCGGCCTGAGGCCCCGGTGAAGGACATCGGCGGCGGACAGAACCTCCGCGGCCCCGGCGGCGTCGAGATGGGTGTGAGGCACGAGAGCGGGCGCGACGGACGCGACGGGGAGTTCGCCGACTTCCTCGTCGCCTCGGGGCGCCCGCTGTTGCAGCTGGCCCGGCTGCTCACCGGCGACCACCACGCCGGCGAGGACCTCCTGCAGGCCGCACTCGTGCGCACCTACCTGCACTGGGCCCGGGTCGAGGACCCGCAGGCCTACGTCCGCCGGGCGCTGCTCAACGGCGCGCGCGACCGGTGGCGACGACGCCGTTGGCGCGAGGTGTCCCTGCAACCGGACGACGAGGCCCTGCCGGCCGTCGACCCCGCGGACCAGCAGGACGTGGCCGGCCGGCAGGCCGACCGCGACGGCGTGCTGCGGGCGCTGCGCACCCTCACCGAGAAGGAGCGCCGGGTGGTGGTGCTGCGCTACTACGAGGACCTGCCCGAGGCGGTGATCGCCGACCTGCTCGGCGTCGCCCCGGGGACGGTGAAGAGCACCGCCGCCCGGGCCCTGCGCAAGCTGGCCGGCTCCCCGCACCTGCTGCCCTACGTCGACTCGGCGGGCTCGGTCGACTCCGCCCCCACCTCCCCGCCTGGAGGCACCCGATGAACGACGAGCCGCACTCCTCCGACGAGCCGTCGGAGAGCCGCTCCGACGACGAGCTCGCGGCCGTGGCCGTCGCCCTGCGGCGCGCGCTGCACGACGTGCCCGCCGACGCCGAGCCCTCGCTCGCCACCGCACCGCTGCTGCGAGCCGCCCACCGCGCCCGTGGGCGACGTCGTGCGGCCGGCGTCGGGCTGGGCCTGCTGCTGGCCGGAGGCGCCACCGCGGCGGTCATGGTGCTCGGCTCCTCGCCCGGCGCCACCTCGCCGGTCACCGTCGCGGCCCCCTCCGCCGCCGCCTCCTCCGCCGCCGCCTCGGCCTCTCCCTCGGCAACCGCCGGAGGGGTCAGATCCTCCCCCGCTCCCATCCCACTCCCGGCCGAGACGAGCGGGCCCGACCCGAGCCTCTTCCCGTGCCTGAAGGAGTTCTCGGTGCCGCCGGCCTCCCAGCAGCAGCCGCTGCTGTCCGGCTGGACCGGCAGCTACCCGGTGGTGCTGGCCGAACGGCCGGGCGCCACGATCCTGTGCACCCCGACCCTCGGCGGCACCGCCCTGTCCGGCTCGGGAGCCAAGCGGTCGGCGGCCGAGACGGCGCTGTGGCACCCGACGACCACCCGCGGCGACGGGACGCTGTTCCTCACCGCCTTCCGGGTCCCCGACGGCGTCAGCCGGGTGGTGGCGCAGCTCGGCCCCGCCGCTCCCGCGGAGGCGCTGGTCGGCGCCGGGTGGGCCGTCGCCGCGATGCCGGTCTCGGGCACCGGTCCGCAGCCCCTGGCCCTGCAGGCCTACGACGCCTCCGGCGCGCTGGTGCACACCGAGACGCTCACCGTGCCATCCAGCGGCACCGACTGAGTGCGTGAGGGGACCCCTGACCCGCTACTTGACCGGTCAGGGATCCCCTCACGTGTGCGAACGCCGGTCGGTGCTCGCGTCACGCGGGCGGGCGGCGGTCGTCCCCCGCACGGTCGACGGCGCTGGTGACGGCGGCAGCGGGCGGGGGCTCCGGTCGCGCGGCCGACTGCCGGTGCCGCTCAGGTGGCCGCCTCGATGACATGGGTGTCA
>JBQCIO010000157.1:0-5688 GCA_051953655.1 Motilibacteraceae bacterium | reverse complement strand
GGGGGGGCGCGCCCCCCCCCGCCGGGGGGCCGGGCGCCCCCCCTCCCCTGGTGGGGCGGCCGGCGGGGGCCCATGGGGTGGGTGTTGTTTCCCACCCCCCCCCCCCCCCCCGGCCCCGCGGGCGGCCAGCGCGACGGAGGTGCCGATGAGGCCGGTGCCGACGACGGCCAGGCGGCGGATCAGCACGCTCCGACCCCGCCGTCGAGACGGCTCACTGCGCGAGGTCGCGGCGCAGCGCCCGGGCCCCGCGCAGGTAGACGTGCCGGATCGCCGAGCGCGGCACGTCGAGCTCGGCGTGGACCATCACCCGCACCACCCGCGGCAGCGCGCCGGGGACGTCGATCTCCTGGGCGCACATGAGCGGCACGTCGCCGATGCCCAGCTGGCGGGCGGCCAGCGCGGGGAACTCGCTATGCAGGTCCGGGGTGGTGGTGAACAGCATCGAGATCAGCTGGTCGGTGGACAGGTCGTTGGCGCGCAGCAGCTCGGTGACCAGCTCCTCCACCGAGGTGAGCAGGTGGCCCCGCTCGTCCTCGTCGAGCTGGGTCGCCCCGCGGATCGCCCTGACCGCCACCGGACCCTCCCTCTCCACCCGTCCTTCGTCGGGTCGAACCCTAGCGACGACGCCGCACCCGCCCGCGTCCCCAACCGGTTCGTGAGACGGCGACCCGGGGATCTACAGCCCGACCGCCTCGAACAGCTTGCCGAGCTCGGTGCGGTTGAGGTCGCGGGTCCGGCCCGGGCGCAGGTCGCCGAGCACCACCGGGCCGATCCGGGTGCGCACCAGCCGGCGCACCGGGTGGCCGACCTCCTCCATGAGCCGGCGGACGACGTGCTTGCGGCCCTCGTGGATGACCACCTCGACCTGCACCCGGTCCCCGACGCCGCCGATCACCCGGAACGCGTCCACCCGAACGGGGCCGTCCTCGAGCTCCACCCCGGCGCGCAGCCGGCGGCCGAGCTCCTTGGGGATCGGCCCGGGCACCTCGGCGAGGTAGGTCTTGGGCACCTCGTAGGACGGGTGGGTCAGCCGGTGGGCCAGCTCGCCGTCGTTGGTGAGCAGGATCAGCCCCTCGGTGTCGGCGTCGAGCCGGCCGACGTGGAACAGCCGCTCGTCGTGCCGGGTGACGAAGTCGGCCAGGGTGGGCCGCCCCTCCGGGTCCGACATCGCCGAGAGCACGCCCAGGGGCTTGTTGAGGACCAGGTAGACCTTGTCCTCGGCCACGTTCACCCGCCCGCCGTCGACCCGGATCACGGCCGTGGCCGGGTCGACCCGCAGGCCCTGCTCGCGCACGACCTTGCCGTCGACCTCCACCCGGCCCTCGTCGACCAGCACCTCGCAGGCGCGCCGGCTGCCCAGGCCGGCCGCGGCCAGCACCTTCTGCAGCCGCACCCCCTCGTTCTGGGGGTTCTGGGACTGGGGGTTCTGGGGCTGGGGGTTCTGCGAGCGGGGGTTCGCAGACCTCTGACGGCTGGGCATCTCAGGCTCTCCTCATGCTGTCGTCGAGCACCTCGTCGACCGACTCGACGTCGGGCAGGAACGGGGCCAGGTCGGGCAGGTCGTCCAGGCTCGTCGCGCCGAGGCGCTCGAGGAAGTAGGTGGTCGTGCCGTAGAGCGTCGCGCCGCTGCTCTGGTCGTTGCCGACCTCGGTCACCAGGCCACGCGCCACCAGGGTGCGCATGACGCCGTCGACGTTGACCCCGCGCACCGCGGCCACCCGGGCCCGGGACACCGGCTGGCGGTAGGCGACCACGGCCAGGGTCTCCAGCGCGGCCTGCGTGAGCCGGGCCTGCTGACCGTCCAGGACGAACCGCTCGACGACCGGCGCGGCGACGGCGCGGGTGTAGTAGCGCCAGCCGCCGGCGACCTTGCGCAGCTCGAACCCGCGCTCCTGCGCGTCGTACTCGGCCGCCAGCTCCTCCAGCGCCGCTCGCACCTCGTCGGTGGGCCGCTCGACGACCTGGGCCAGCGTCACCTCGGCCACCGGCTCGTCCACGACCATCAGCACCGCCTCCAGCGCCTGGCGCAGCGGCGGCAGGTCGATGCCCGCCAGCTGGCCGCCGGGGTCCGGCTGCTGATCATCGGTCTGCTGGTCGGTCTGCTGGTCGGTCTGCTGGTCGCCGGGCTGCTGGTCGCCGGGCTGCTCGTCGACGGGCTGCTCGGCCGGCTGCTCCACCGCCTCGACCGCCTGCTCGCCGTCGGTGGCGCGCTCGGCGGCCTCGACGTCGGCGGCCTCGACGTCGGGGGCCTCGACGTCGGCTTCCTGCTCGGGCCGCTGCTCGGGCTCGTCGCTCATCAGCTCTCCTGCTCGGGGGAACGCTCCTGCGGTGCCTCGGCCTCGCCGACGCCCTCGCCCTCGTCGAACTCGTCGAACTCGTCGGTCACGCCGACCTGGCCGTCCTCGCTGCCGGTCCAGCGGACCGTCAGCTCACCGAGCGGGGTCACCTGGTCGAAGGCGACCGCGCCCTCCCGGAACAGCTCGAGCAGCGCCAGGAAGCGGGCCACGACGACCAGCGTCCCCTCGCAGTCGGCGGTGAGGCCGCGGAAGGTGCTGGTGCCGGTGCGGCGCAGCCGGTCGACGAGCACCGCGGCCTGCTCGCGCACGCTCACCGGCGGGGCGTGCACGTGCGCCACCGAGACCGTCGGCGCCGGTTTGGGCGCGAGCACCCGGGCGGCCAGCGCGGCCAGCTCGGCCGGCCCGAGGCCCATGACGACGTCGGGCAGCAGGTTCGCGAACCGCGGCTCCATGCCGACCGCGCGCGGCCACCGCTTGGACTCCTCGGCGATCCGCCCGGCCAGCACGGCGGCGACCTGCTTGAACGCGCGGTACTGCAGCAACCGGGCGAAGAGCAGGTCGCGGGCCTCGAGCAGCGCGAGGTCCTCCTCGTCCTCCACCTCCGCCCCGGGCAGCAGCCGCGCGGCCTTGAGGTCGAGCAGGGTGGCGGCCACCACGAGGAACTCGGTGGCCTGCCCGAGGTCCCACTCCGGCCCGCGGGCCCGGATGTGGGCGATGAAGTCGTCGGTCACCCGGTGCAGGGCGACCTCGGTCACGTCGAGCTTGTGCTTGGCGATGAGGCCCAGCAGCAGGTCGAACGGTCCCTCGAAGACCTCCAGGCGCACCTGGAAGGCGCTGCTCCCGCGCGGTGCCGGCTCGGGCTCCCCCGCACCGGGCGCGGGCGCGTCGGTCACCGGCTCGACGGCGGCGGGCTCGCCCACCTCGTCCTGCTCGCCCGGCTGCTCACCGGTCACCGCGGGCTCCAGACACGGGACGACATGCTCCCACGCGCACGGCGACGCCCGGGGCGGCTGAGCGGCTGGACGGCGGCCCGGCACCCGCCAGCGGGTGCCGGGCAGGTCACCGCGCCAGCACCTCCTTGGCCAGCTGCCGGTAGGCGTTGGCGCCGGCCGAGCTCGGCGCGTAGCTGGTGATGGGCTCGGCGGCCACCGTGGCGTCGGGGAACTTCACCGTGCGGCTGATCACGGTGTGGAAGACCTTGTCGTCGAAGGCCTCCACCACCCGGGCCAGCACCTCCCGGCTGTGCAGGGTGCGGGCGTCGTACATGGTGGCGAGGATGCCGTCGATCTCCAGGTTCGGGTTGAGCCGGTCCTGCACCTTCTGGATGGTGTCGACCAGCAGCGCCACGCCGCGCAGGGCGAAGAACTCGCACTCCAGCGGCACGATGACGCCCTGGGCGGCGGTGAGCGCGTTGACCGTCAGCAGGCCCAGCGAGGGCTGGCAGTCGATGAGCACCAGGTCGTAGTCGCCGAGCACCGGGGCCAGCGCGCGGGTGAGCACCTGCTCGCGGGCCACCTCGCCGACCAGCTGCACCTCGGCGGCGGACAGGTCGATGTTGGCCGGCAGCAGGTCCAGGCCCGGCACGTCGGTCTTGAGCAGGACGTCCTCGATGCGGCAGTCCCGCTCCATGAGCAGGTTGTAGACGGTGCGGTCGAGCTCGTGCGGGTTGATGCCCAGCCCGACCGACAGCGCGCCCTGCGGGTCGAAGTCGACCAGCAGCACCCGGCGGCCGACCTCGGCCAGCGCGGCGCCCAGGTTGATCGTGGTGGTGGTCTTGCCGACCCCGCCCTTCTGGTTGACCAGGGCGATGACCCGCGCCGGCCCGTGCTCGGTGAGCGGCTCGGGCTCGGGGAAGTCCGGCAGCGGCCGCTGGGTGGGTCCGAGCACCGCCTCCGCGACCGGCGGGTCCACCGGCTGCGGGGCGTCGTCGGCCTGCTCGGGCGCCGGTGCCTGGCCGGCGGGCTGGGCGGGGGTGTCGAACAGCCCGGGCCCGCCCTGCGCGGGCCGCTCCTGCGCCGGCGGGGTCCACGGCGCGGGCTGCTGCGGCTGGGACGAGGGGGCAGGGTCCGGGGTCGGGACGTGCTCGCCGGGCCAGGGCCCGGATGTCGACTCGTTCACAAGCCGCTCAACCTCTCTGCAGACCGACCCCCGGAAGACCGACCCGCGACCCGACGGGTGGTCGTGACCGCACGGCAACGGCTCGCGACTCTAGGACGTGCTTCCGCGGCCGGGCAACACGCTCCCCCGCCCGGGCGACCGGCGGTGCCCGGCCTGCCCGGGTCCGGGCCGGTGGCGCTCGTCACAGGGCGCGGGGGTGCGCGGCGGCGTAGACCTCGCGCAGCCGGTCCACGGTGACCAGCGTGTAGACCTGGGTGGTGGTCACCGAGGCGTGGCCGAGCAGCTCCTGGACCACCCGGACGTCGGCGCCACCGTCGAGCAGGTGGGTGGCGTAGGAGTGGCGCAGGGTGTGCGGGGAGACCTCGACGTCGAGGTGGGCCCGGTCCGCGGCGGCGCGCAGCACCGCCCAGGCCGACTGCCGGCTCAGCCGCCCGCCGCGCGCGTTGAGGAACAGCGCCGGCGTGCCCTTGCCGCCGGCGGCCAGCGCCGGCCGGGCGCGGACCAGGTAGGCCTCCAGGGCGGCACGGGCGTAGGAGCCGAGCGGCACCACCCGCTCCTTGCCGCCCTTGCCGGCCAGCCGCAGCGCGCCGCCCTTCTCGAGCCGGAGCAGGTCGTCGACGTCGAGACCCACCGCCTCGGAGATGCGCGCCCCGCTGCCGTAGAGCAGCTCGAGCAGGGCCCGGTCGCGCAGGGCGAACCGGTTGCCCTCGGCGCCGGCGGCATCCAGCAGCGCGGTCACCTGCTCCAGGGTGATCGCCTTGGGCAGCCGCTTGGGCAGCGCCGGCGGGCGCACCTCGCGGGCGGCGTCGGAGGTGGTCAGGCCCTCGCGCAGGGCGAACCGGTGCAGCCCGCGCACCGCGACGACCGCGCGGGCCGCGGACCCGGCGGCCAGCGGCGGGTGGTCCGCGTCGCCCTGGCGCAGCGCCGCGAGGAAGTCGGCGATCTCGCTCTCGCGCACGTCCTCGAGCCGGCGCACGCCGCGGCCGCTCAGGTGGTCGACGTAGCGGCGCAGGTCGCGCCGGTAGGAGGACAGCGTGTTGGCGGCCAGCCCCCGCTCCACCCCGAGGTGGTCCAGATAGCCGGCGACCGCCCGCTCGAGCTCGCCGCGCGGCGGCGCGGGCGCCTCGGCGGCGTCGGCGGCGTCGGCGGGTCGGGCTGTCACGCGGCGAAGGCTAGGCCATCCCTCCCGGGCTCCGGGGGGAACGATCACGGCCGCGTGGCCGACGGTCGCCGCCCCCACGGGATCGGCGTGGGGGCGGCGACCATGTCCTGG
>JBQCIO010000156.1:0-7974 GCA_051953655.1 Motilibacteraceae bacterium | reverse complement strand
CCAGCGACTCGGCGTCGTCGGCGGTGTCGTAGAACCCGCCGCCGCCGTCCGCGAACCGCTCGAGCACGACGTCGAGCAGCGCGGCCGCCTGCGCCAGCCAGCGGGCCTCCCCGGTGACGGCGTGCAGCGCGAGCAGCCCCTCGGCGACGTCGGCGTAGTCCTCGAGCACGCCGGCCGGGCTGCCGACGACGCCGTCACGGGACACGCGCCGCAGCCGGCCCTCGACGACGTGCACCCGCAGCAGCAGCTCGGCGGCCGCCCGGGCGGCGTCCACCAGGTCGGGGCGCTCGAGCAGCGCGCCGGTCTCGGCCAGCGCGGCGATGGTGAGCCCGTTCCACGCCGCCACCACCTTGTCGTCGCGGCCCGGACGCACCCGCTCCTCCCGCGCCGCGAGCAGACGCGCCCGCACCGCCTCCCAGCGCTCGTGGTCGTCCGGCTCGGCGAGCAGCTGGAGCACCGAGCTGCCGTGCTCGAAGGTGCCCTCCGGCGTCACCGCGAGCAGCTGCGCAGCCCAGGCGGCGTCGTCCGGGCCGAGCACGTCGGCGAGCTGCGCGGGCGTCCAGACGTAGAAGCGGCCCTCCTCGCCCTCGCTGTCCGCGTCGAGCGCGCTGGCGAACCCGCCCTCGGGGGTGCGCAGCTCGCGCAGCAGGAAGTCGGCGGTGTTGAGAGCCGTGCGGCGGGCCAGCGGCTCGCCGGTGGCCCGCCACCAGTGCCGGTAGGAGCGCAGCAGCTGCGCGTTGTCGTAGAGCATCTTCTCGAAGTGCGGCACCACCCAGCCGGCGTCCACCGAGTAGCGGGCGAAGCCGCCGCCGAGCTGGTCGTGGATGCCGCCCCGCGCCATCGCCTCCAGGGTCCGCGCCGCCATCGACGCCGACCGCTGGTCCCCGGTCCGGGCGGCGTGGCGCAGCAGCTGCTCGAGCACCATCGACGGCGGGAACTTGGGCGCGCCGCCGAAACCGCCGCGGGCGCGATCGAACTCGGTGCCCAGCCGGGCCACGGCGGCCTCGAGGTCCTCGGCCGTCGGCGGCTGCCCCTGCCCCGCGGCGCGCGGGGCGGACAGCCGCTCCACCACCTGCGCCCCCACCCGGTCGACCTCGTCCCGCCGGTTCCGCCAGGTGTCGGTGACGGCCTGCAGCAGCTGGGGGAACGACGGCATGCCGTGCCGGGGCACCGGCGGGAAGTAGGTGCCGCAGTAGAACGGCTCACCCGCTGGGGTGGCGAACACCGTCATCGGCCAGCCGCCCGACCCGGTCATCGCCGTGGTGGCCTCCATGTAGACCGCGTCGACGTCGGGGCGCTCCTCGCGGTCGACCTTGATGCACACGAAGTTCTCGTTCATCAGCGCCGCCGTCGCCTCGTCCTCGAACGACTCGTGGGCCATGACGTGGCACCAGTGGCAGGCGGAGTAGCCCACCGAGAGCAGCACCGGCACGTCCCGGCGCCGGGCCTCGGCGAACGCCTCCTCGCACCAGGGCCACCAGTCGACCGGGTTGTCCTGGTGCTGCAACAGATACGGGCTCGTGGCCGCGGCCAGACGGTTCGGCATGGCTGTCAGCCTTCCCCACCGGGCGCGGCGTGGCGACCGCGGCCGGCCGGCCGTCAGCTGGTCCAGTAGACGACCACCACCGGGGTGCCCAGCGGCGTCCGCGCCCACCGCGCCCGCAGCCACGCCTGGTCGCGCACGTTGGCGCACCCGTGCGAGCCGCGCGGGTGAGCGGCGGTCCCGTAGCCGTAGCGGGCGAAGTCGGCCGAGTAGTGGATCCCCTCGCCGCCGGAGAACTGCAGCCACCACGGCATCCACACCCGGAACTGGGAGGACCACTCGGCGGTGCGCCGGGCGAAGACCGAGAACCGTCCCTCGCGGGTGGGGCTGGCCGCGGCCAGCGTCGGCAGGCCGGGCCGCCACTGCGCCACCGAGACGCGCCCGTCCTCCACGAACCGGATCCGCAGGTCGCTCTTGGACAGGCACCAGGCGCGGGCGCTGGCCAGGCACGCGCGGTACATGACCGGGTCCGAGCGGCGGCGGAGCAGGGCGGACGTCCTGGCGTCGACGACGCCGGTGACGGGCAGGTGCGCGGACTGCTGGAAGCGCCGGACGGCGGTGCGCGTCAGCGAGCCGAAGCGTCCGGTCACCCACCGGCTGGAGGTGAACCCGGTGGTGGCCCGCAGGTAGTAGAGCCGCCACTGCAGCTCGGTGACGTGGACGCCGGTGGAGCCGTAGGCAAGCCGCGGGCGGGCATAGGCGTAGACGGCGGGGTTCACCCCGGGCGGTGGGGCCAGGCTGCCGGCCGTCGTGCGCGTGCTCGCCGCGACCGGAGCGGACAGCGGCACGGCCGCGAGCACGGCCGAGGCCAGCAACGCCGCCGCGAGCACGGCGCGAACGAGCGCAGCTGACGTCGAGGTGCCTCGGTTCCCCCGCACCCCTGCACCGTGCGCGCCTTCACCGCACCCTCGGGAGGGGCGGACGTCCCCCACGCCGGCCGCGACCCATCCGGGTGGACGATTCCGGGCGGAATCAGCGGGGGCCTGGTAGCGTTCCGGACTTCGACGTCGTGGGACGCTGCGGACCCGACGCCGCACCTGGTTCTCTTCGAACCGCTCGGTCAGACCGAGCAGCCGGTCCGATGGAACGGATCACAGGTGTGGCGCGGCCCGCGCGGGGCACGACATCGGGCAGCGGGCCGGTCAGCCATCCTGACCCCCGATCTGCCAGACCACACCGGATGACCTGCGGTCCTCGAGGCCGCCCGCGGTGCAGCGCCAGCCCACTGGCGCCCGACGGGCGGCTCGGACCGCGACGAACGCGAGACGAGGTAACGCCGTGCACGACGACTTCGGCCCCTGGGACGACTGACCCCCTCGCCGGGGAAGGCCCCGGCCAGCAGACGACAGAGCCCCTCCGCTACTGCGCGGAGGGGATCTCTCACTGCTCCCCCTCACCCTCCCCTCTGTCCGTGATCACGGAGGAAGGGGGTGGGCGGGCGCGGCTCAGGTTCCGGCGAGGTCCTGCCGATGGTCCGGATCGTCGGCACCGGCCGACCTCGTGAGCTGCCCGACTTCGTGACTGGCAGGGAGGAACACCATGGACTTCGGCCCCTGGGACGACTGACCGTCCCGCACCGCGGACCCGGCGACACTGCCTGGTCCGATTCCCGCCAGACGCGGGCAGCGGCGAGAGGCGAGACTGCTCCTCGTGACCACCCCCGTCCGCGCCCCGGGGCCCGACGCGCGAGCCGCCGGTGCCGCCGACGGCGCCGTCCGGGCCGCCGTCGAGCCGCTGCCGGACCACGCCGCCTGCTACCGCGCCGCGGCCGGACGCGACCCGCGCTGGGACGGCCGCCTCTACCTCGCGGTGACGAGCACCGGCATCTACTGCCGGCCCTCGTGCCCGGCGCGCACCCCGCGGCCGGAGAACTGCCGCTTCTACCCCACGGCGGCCGCCGCCGTCGCCGCCGGCTTCCGCGCCTGCCGCCGCTGCCGTCCCGACGCCCTGCCGGGCTCGCGGCACTGGGACAGCCGCGGCGACCTGGCCGCGCGGGCGGTCCGCCTGATCCGCGAGGGGGCCGTCGACGAGCTCGGCGTGGCCGGGGTCGCCCGCCGGCTCGCGGTCTCCGAGCGGCACCTGCACCGGGTGCTGATCGCGGAGGTGGGCGCCGGCCCGCAGCAGCTGGCCCGCACCCGCCGGGCCCAGACCGCCCGGATGCTGCTGGAGCAGACCGCGCTGCCGGTGGCCGAGGTGGCCTTCGCCGCCGGCTTCGCCAGCGTCCGGCAGTTCAACGACATCATGCGCGCCGAGTTCGCACTGGCGCCCACCGCGCTGCGGGACGGGCGCGCCGGCCGGGAGGAGCGCAGCGCCGGCGCCGACGCCCCCACCGTGGTGCTGCGGCTGCGCCACCGCGCCCCTTACGCCGTCGAGCCGCTGCGGCGCTTCCTCGCCGGGCACGCGGTGCCCGGCCTCGAGCGGCACGACGCCGCCACCGGCGAGCACGTCCGCACGGTGCCCGCCCCGCACGGGGCCGCCGTCGTGTCGGTGCTGCCCGGGGCGGCGCCGGACCACGTCGTCGCCCGGCTCCGGCTCGCCGACCTCGCCGACCTCGCCCCGGTGGTGGCCCGGCTGCGGCGCTGGCTCGACCTCGACGCCGACCCGGTGCAGGTCGGCGACGTCCTGGGCCGGGACGCCAGGCTCGCCCCGCTGCTCGCCTCCCGGCCCGGCCTGCGGGTGCCCGGCGCGGTGGACGGCACCGAGACCGCGCTGCTGGCCGTCATCGGGCAGCAGGTGTCCCTGGGTGCGGCGCGCACCTTCGCCGGCCGGCTGGTGGCGGCCTTCGGCGGCGACGCCCCCGACGGGCTGCGCACCTTCCCCGACGCCGGCGCGCTGGCCGCCGCCGGGCCCGACGTCCTGCGGTCCGCGGTGGGGCTGACCAGCGCCCGGGCCCGCACGCTGCACGCGCTGGCCTCGGCCGCCGCCGGCGGGCTGGCGCTGGACCCCGGCGCGGACCGCCACGAGACGCGGGCCCGGTTGCTCGCCCTCCCCGGGATCGGCCCGTGGACCAGCGAGTACGTCGCGCTGCGCGCCCTGGGCGACCCCGACGCCTACCCCGCCGAGGACCTCGTGCTGCGCAGGGCCCTCGGCGTGCGCACCGCCCGCGAGGCGGTCGCGCTCGCGCAGCCCTGGCGCCCCTGGCGCGGCTACGCGCTCCTCCACCTGTGGACCGAAAGGGTCTTCGCATGAACGACCGGCCCGTTCCCCTCCCGCCGCTGCTCCTCCTGGAGCTGCCCACCCCGGCCGGCCCGCTGGCCGTCGTCGTCGCCCCCGAGGACGGCACCGTGCGCTCAGCCGGGTTCGGCGGGGCGGCGGACCAGGTCGGCCGGCTCGAGCCCGCCCAGCGCGAGCGTGGGACCAGCACCCGGTGGGCCGGGGTGCAGGTCGCCGAGGACGTCGCCGCCGCCGTGGCCGCCTACGCCGACGGCGACGTCTTCGCCCTCGACGGCGTGCGGGTCGCCCAGCCGGGAGGCCCGTTCCTGCAGCGGGCCTGGGAGGCGCTGCGCCAGGTGCCGCCGGGCCGCACCGTGTCCTACCGGCAGCTGGCCGCGGCCGCCGGCAGCCCGGCCGCGGTCCGCGCCGCGGGGTCGGCCTGCGCCCGCAACCTGGTGGCCCCGTTCGTGCCCTGCCACCGGGTGGTGCGCAGCGACGGCTCGCTCGGCGGCTACTACTACGGGCTGTCGGTGAAGGAGACGCTGCTGGCGCACGAGCGGACCCACGCCTGAGCCGACGTGCCGGGCCCTACCGCGGAAGTTCCATGCTTACCGCGGCAGATCTGTCGCGGTAAGCATGGAACGATCACGCTCGCGTGATCGTTCGGGCCGGGGCTGCGGTAGTGATCCGCGGTCGATCGCTGCGGCTCAGGGGCGGGTGCGCTCGTCCGGCGCGGAGGCGTCGGCCTTCGGGGACTCGCCCCGCTGGTCGTCCTCGTCGCGCGGGGCGAAGCGCGGGTCCACGTTGCGCAGGTGCCCGTTCATCGACCGCAGCAGGAACCAGGTGGCCAGGCCGACGGCGACCACCACCAGGAACCCGAGCAACCCAGGGGTCACCTTGTTCGGGTCGAACGTGTTGGTCGTCTGGGCCAGCACGATCCCGCTCACCGCCGTGCTCATCGGGCACCTCCCTTCCCATCGACCAGTTCCCCCACGAGCCACCATCGTCCACCGTGGGCGCCAGTCGGCGCCAACCCGCACCGGTCCGGCCGGCCACCCGGCCCTCCAGGTGGGACGAGCGGCCGATCAGCCGGACAGGCGGGCCAGGTGCTCGCGGACCCCGGCGAACAGGTCCGACTCGGGCAGGGCGACGTCGACGTGGGACCGGGCCAGCTCGAAGTCCTCGGTCGGCCACACCCGCTGCTGCACCGCGAGCGGCACCGCGAACCAGCTGCCCTCCGGGTCCACCTGGGTGGCGTGGGCGAGCAGGGCGCGGTCGCGGACCGGGAAGAAGTCGGGGCACGGCACCCGGGTGGTGATCGGCCGCTCCTCGCGGTCGCCCCACCGGGTCAGCCAGTCGGCGTAGGGCGACTCCAGGCCCTCGGCGAGCAGCGCCTCGTGCAGGGCGATGGTGCGCGCCTTGGAGAAGGTCTGGTTGTAGTACAGCTTCAGCGGCGTCCACGGCTCGCCGGTGCCGGGGTAGGCCTCCGGGTCCGGAGCCGCCTCGAACGCGGCCACCGCCACCTTGTGGCACATGATGTGGTCCGGGTGCGGGTAGCCGCCGTTCTCGTCGTAGGTCGTCATGACGTGCGGGCGGAACTCGCGCACCAGCCGGACCAGCGGCTCGGCCGCGCCGGCCACGTCCTCGAGCGCGAAGCAGCCCTCGGGCAGCGGCGGCAGCGGGTCGCCCTCGGGCAGCCCGGAGTCGACGAAACCGAGCCACGCCTGCCGCACGTCGAGGATCTCGCGCGCGGCGTCCATCTCGGCCCGGCGGATGTCGGCCAAGTTGGCCAGCACGTGCTCGTCGTGGGCCAGGCGCGGGTTGAGGATGCTCCCGCGCTCACCCCCGGTGCAGGTGACCACCAGCACGTCGACGCCCTCGGCCCGGTAGCGCGCCATGGTGGCCGCCCCCTTGCTCGACTCGTCGTCGGGGTGCGCGTGCACCGCCATGAGCCGCAGCTGCTCGGCCACTCGCTCCGGACCTCCCGCTCGCCTGCCTGTCGGCCGTCTGTGGCCGGCGCGCCCGAGCCGGTGCTCCGGGCGCCCGCCGGAGGATATCGAGCGGACGCGGGCGGCTCCCGCCGAGCAGGAGCCGGCCGGCCGGTGGACGGCCCGGTGGGCGACACGGTGGGCGACATGGTGGGCGACACGGTGGGCGACGTGGTGGAGGACGTCGTGGGCGACACTGGAGCGGTGGCCAGCACCGACCCCCGACCGCTCGACGACGCCTCCGCGGACGCCGGGGGCACCGCCGCGGCCCCCGAGGGCGGGCCGGCGGGCGGGCCGCTGCGCCGGCCGGCCGAGCGCTACGGCGACGACCGCGGTCGACGTCCCCTGGCGCTGGCGGTCCTCGGTGTGGTGGTCGTCGCGCTCCTGGGCGTGCTGGGCTGGATCGGGTGGCACGTCGCCACCCCGGGGGTCTCCGCCAGCCTGGTGGGCTACCGGATCGACGGCCGGGACGTTCACGTGCAGGTCGAGGTGGTCAAGGGCGCCGACGCCACGGTCACCTGCCGGGTGCGGGCGCAGGACCGCTCGGCCACCACGATCGGCACGACGGAGGTGCGGGTCGGGCCGCCGGAGCACGGCCGCCGCAGCGTCGTCGACGTGCTCGTGCGCACCAGCGGGACGCCGGTGAACGGCGATCTGGTGGGCTGCCGGCGCGGCTGACCCGGGCCGCGCCCGGCCGGTGACCCTCGCCTCACACCGGCGGTCGGCGCGGCCACTCGCTACTCTGGAGGGATACGCCGAAGCCGGCGGGCTCCCGCTCGGACGCCCATGGCCTCGGCGCACGCGGGGGACAATCCGCGGGCACCGACCGGACTCAGGAGAGCCCGGCACCGGGACTCCCCGCGGCTCCCGCGCGGTGCACCCGGTGCCGGCGGACGACGTCCTCCGGCGCCGACCGCATCGACCCGCAGCACGGAGCAGCACCCAGCAGAACTGAGCAGCACCGAGCAGCACCTGAAGACAGCACCCGTCCCACACCGGACCAGACATGGGAGAGTCCCCGTGACCGAGACCAGCGCGAACGTCACCTGGCTGACGCAGGAGGCGTACGACCGGCTCAAGAGCGAGCTGGACCAGCTCTCCGGTCCCGGGCGCGTCGAGATCGCCAAGCGCATCGAGGCCGCCCGCGAGGAGGGCGACCTGCGGGAGAACGGCGGCTACCACGCCGCCAAGGAGGAGCAGGGCAAGCAGGAGGCGCGCATCCGCCAGCTGCAGTCCCTCCTCGAGCACGCGAAGGTCGGCGAGGCCCCGCCGGACGACGGCGTCGTCGAG
>JBQCIO010000155.1:0-13498 GCA_051953655.1 Motilibacteraceae bacterium | reverse complement strand
GCTGGTGACGGGAGCGGACCCGCTCGTGGCAGCGCCGGTCGCGCGCCGACCACTCCCCCTTGATCGACTTGATTGGGTGGGGGGCACCCGGAGCCAAACCTATTGGGTCAGGGTGCCCCTCACCCGATGCGGATGATCTTGGGAGGGGGCGGGCTTCGCGGCAGCGCCTTCGGGTGGCGTCCGAAGGATCGTGCGCTATGGGTCTCGATCCTTCCTTCGTCCACCCAGCCGGATCCTCCTCGGTGGGCGAGTGAAGATCACGGTCTCGTGCTCGTTCCGACCCCGGCCGGGCCGGTCAGACCGCGTCGACCTCCAGCACCAGCGCCTGCTCGGGGTGCAGGGCGGGGGCCTGGACACCGACGACGGCCAGGGCGCGGCCGGGAAGGACGATGCCGTCGTCGTGGATCCAGGGCGGGGCGGAGCGCTGGACCACGGCGGGGCCGGGGACGCCGACAGCCGGGCGGACGCGGTAGGAGCGCGCCGGGTCGAGGCCGGGCAGGCGGACCAGACCGGGCACCTCGGCGACCGACGTCGCGAGCCGGACGACGGCGAAGGCGGCCGAGGAGCGGTCGGGCGCGACGACGCCGTGCACGAGCACCGCGGGGTCGGGGTGGTCGACGCGGACCACACGGCCGCCGTGGAGCAGCGGGCGGAGCCGCTTGTGCAGCGCGATCCAGGCGGCCAGCTCCTCGCGCTCCCCCGCCGACGCCGACGCGATGTCCCACTCGATGCCGAAGTGACCGAACAGCGCGGTGGCCGCGCGGAAGGACAGGTCGTGCACCCGGTGGGTGGTGTGCGAGCGCGGGGGTCCCACGTGCGCGCCGACCAGCTCGGGCGCGACGAACAGGCCGGTCCAGCGCTGGATGTTCTGCCGCTCCAGGGCGTCGTTGCAGTCGCTGGTCCAGATCCGGTCGGTGTGCGCCAGGATCCCGAGGTCCACCCGGGCGCCGCCGCTGGCGCACGACTCGATCTCCACCCCTGGGTGCCGCGCGCGCAGCTCGTCCAGCAGCCGGTAGACGGCCAAGGTCTGGGCGTGCACGCCCGGACGCCCGTGGTGCGCCGCGTCCACGAGGTCCCGGTTGTGGTCCCACTTGAGGTAGGAGATGTCGTGGTCCGTGAGCAGCGCGTCGAGCCGCTCGAGCAGGTAGGCGTAGGCGCCCGGCTCGGCGACGTCGAGGACCTGCTGGTTGCGCCACAGCAACGGCTCGCGGTCGGGCAGGCGCAGCACCCACTCGGGGTGCGCGCGGGCCAGGTCCGAGTCGGGGTTGACCATCTCCGGCTCGACCCACAGCCCGAACTGCAGGCCCAGCTTGGTGACGTGCTCGACCAGCGGGGTGAGGCCGTCGGGCCACACGCCCTCGTCCACGTACCAGTCGCCCAGGCCCGCGCGATCGTGCCGGCGGTGCCGGAACCAGCCGTCGTCCAGCACGTAGCGCTCGACACCCAGCTCGGCCGCGGTGTCGGCCAGGCCCTTGAGCCGGTCGAGGTCGTGGTCGAAGTAGACGGCCTCCCAGGTGTTGAGGGTGACCGGCCGCGGCGTGCGCGGGTGCGAGGGGCGGGCGCGCAGGTGGTCGTGGAAGGCGGCGCTGATGCCATCCAGGCCCTGGCCCGACCACGCGGCCAGCACCTCCGGCGTCGCGTAGGACTCGCCCGGCCCGAGCACGACCTCGCCGGGCAGCAGCAGCTCGCCGCCGCCGAGCAGCGAGACACCGCCGGGCGTGCGCTCGGCGTAGCTGACGTGGTCGCCGCTCCAGGCGACGTGCAGCGCGCGCACCTCGCCGTGGCCGAAGCCGAACCCGGCGGTGCCGGCCATCAGCCCGATGGTGGCGTCGTGCCCGGTCCGGCCGTGCCGGTTCTCACGCACCCAGCTGCCCACGGGCCACGGGTGCCGCTGGGGCGAGCGCTCCCGGCACCAGCGGCCGGTCAGGTCCAGCAGCTCCTCGGCGTCGGCCGGCACCGGCAGCGCCACGACGAGGCTGCGCACCTCGTACGGCGCGGCGCCGGCGTTGGTCATCTCGTGCCGCACCGACAGCAGCCCGGCGGCGTCGAGGGACAGGGCCGACCGCAGCCGGAGCTGCGCGGAGGGATCGGTGGCCACGACGAGAAGCTCGGGGCCGCCGTCGGGACGCGTCGACGTGACCAGCTCGGTCCAGAGGAACCGCGGCGCGAACGCCTCGCCGGCGCGCGAGCCCTCCAGGCCGGGCCGACCCAGCCAGCCGCGGGAGGCCTCGGGCAGCAGGCCGACGACGACCGGCACGTCCCAGGAGCTGTGCGGCACCGGCGGCACCGCGGCATCGGCGAGGGCGACCAGCGCGGCCTCGTCGAGCGGACCGAGGTCGGCGCCCCAGTGGACGATCCGCGGGAGCGCGTCGCCGCGGGCGTCGACGACGACGCCGACGCCCGCGGACCGCAGCTGGAGCACGGACGGTTGTGCACTCACTCGGTGGGCCTCATCCCTGGGTAGACCTCAGCCCTGCTCGACCTCAGCCCTTGGTCGAGCCGAGGGTGAGGCCGGAGACGAACTGCTTCTGCAGCGCGAAGAAGATGACCAGCGTGGGGATCGCCACCAGGATCGAGCCGGCCGACACCAGGTTGTTGTCGGTGAAGAACTGACCCCGGAGGTTGTTCAGCGAGCTGGTGATCGGGAACTTGTCACCGCTCCTCATGAGCACCGTGGCCCAGAAGAACTCGTTGTAGATCCAGGTGACTTCGAGGGTGGCCAGCGCGGCCAGCGGCGGGCGGCACAGCGGGATGGTCAGCTGCCAGTACTGCCGCCACACGCTCGCGCCGTCCACCATCGCGGCCTCGTAGAGCTCGAACGGCAGCGTCTTCATGTAGTTGCTGAGCACGAAGGTGCAGAAGCCGGTCTGGAAGGCGGTGTTGACGATGATCAGCGCCCAGTAGCTGTCGTAGAGCTTGCCCGAGTCGCTCATCCAGTACGGCAGCGGCACCTTGACCGCGAGCCGGAACAGCGGGATGAGCAGGCTCTGCTGGGGCAGCAGGTTGGCCGCGGTGAACAGGCCCAGCAGGACCAGGTTGAACCGCCAGCTGAACCGGGCCACGACGAACGCGACGCAGGAGGAGAGGAACAGGGTCACGATCACGGCCGGCACGGTGATGTAGACCGAGTTCATGAAGTGCTTCGGGAAGTCGGCCTGCGACCACGCGTTGGAGAAGTTCTGCAGCGTCCAGCCGCCGAAGGACACGTAGCCGTGCTTGGCCGTGTAGTCGTAGCTGCGCAGCGAGGCCAGCAGCGCCCACGCGAGCGGGAACAACCAGGCCAGGGCGATGACGATGAGGAACGCCTGCAGGAGGACCCGCTGCGGGGTGAGGCCCTTCTTCTTGCGCTCGGGCACCGCCTGGGAGGCGGCAGGCCGCGTCGCGGTGGCTGCGGTGCTCACTGACGGTCCTCCCTCATGACGGCGGTCAGGTAGAACGCGATGAAGATGAGCGAGATGACCAGCATGATCGTGGCCAGCGCGGAGCCGAAGCCGATCCGGCTCGCCTCGCCCACCACGTTCTGGGTGACCAGCGCGGAGATGAGCTCCAGGCCGTTGCGGCCCTTGTTGACCACCCACACCAGGTCGAAGGCGCGCAGCGACTCGATCACCGTGATGACGACGACGATGATGTTGATCGGCCGCAGCACCGGGAACACGATGCGGAAGAAGGTCTTGGTCTCGCTGGCCCCGTCCACCTGCGCAGCTTCGCGCAGGGACGGGTCGACGCCCTTCAGGCCGGCCAGGTAGAGCAGCATGATGTAGCCGACGTGCCGCCAGCTGGAGGCGACCAGCACCGCCCAGATGTTGACCTTCGGGTCGCCGTACCAGTCGACGTTGGTGCCGAGCACCGCGTTCAGCAGGCCCTGGTCCTGGCTGTACTGCAGCTGCCAGATGAAGCCGACCAGCGCCAGCGAGAGCACCACCGGCAGGTAGAGCGCGGTCTGGTAGAAGCGGCTGCCCCGCATCTCCTTGTCGATGAGCACCGCGAGGAACATGCCGAACGGCGTGGCGATGAAGAACAGCACCACCAGCCAGAGCAGGTTGTGCTCGATGGCCGGCTTGAACGGCGGATAGATCGTGAAGACGTCGTGGTAGTTCTTCGTCCCGACCCACTTGATGGTGCTCAGTGCGCCGATGCCGTTCCAGTTGGTGAACGACAGCAGCACCGTGCTGATGGCCGGGACCCACACCAGGCCGACGACGATCAGCAGCGGGATGGTCACCATGAGGGTGACCACGACCCGGTCGACGGCTGAGAGCCGCTTCACCTTGCGGGGGCCGCGCGCGCGGGCGGCTTCGTGGGTCTGGTCGCTCGAGCGTCGCTCGTTGACGACCTCGGCGGGGACGAGCGGAAGGTCGGACACCTGGGTCCTCCCCCTTCTGCCAGCGGTCGGGCAGGGGCACGGCCGGCGCGCAGGTGCGCGCCGGCGGGACGGGGCGGGCGCCGTCAAGGCACCCGCCCCGCTCTCGCCGTCAGGAGGCGAAGATCGACTTCTTCTGGGCCTCGATGCTCTTGCACAGGCCGTCGATGTCGTTGGGGTTCTTCAGGAACGCCTGGATCGACGGGATCATCACCGTGGACGCGAAGTCCGGGCGGGTGTCGCGGTCCATGAACTGGGTGATGTTCTTGGCCGAGCCCACCAGCTCCGCGGACTTCTTCTGCAGCGCGGTGTAGGCGCTGGTGTCCGCGCCCGAGTTGGCGACCAGGGTGCTCGGGTCGTTCTTCACCCCGACGTTGGCGGCGTCGGCGCTGCCCAGGTACTTGAGCAGGTCCTTGGCGGCCGCCTCCTCCTTGGGCTTGGCGGCCATCATGTAGCCGTCGATCGGCGCGTCCAGCGCATCCGCCCCGATGGTGCTGTCGATCTCGGGGAAGGTGAAGAAGTCGAGGTCGTCCTGCTCGTCGTTGCTGAACTGCTGGGCGACGAAGAGTCCGAGCAGGTACATGCCCGCCTTCTTCTGCTGCAGCGACTGCGCAGCCTCCTGCCAGGTGCGGCCGAGGGCGTTGTCCTGGTGGATCGGCAGCAGGCCCTTCCAGGTGTCGAAGACCTTCTTGGTCTTGTCCGAGTCCCACGACTCCTTACCGGCCATCAGGTCGACGTGGTACTGGTACCCGTTGACACGGAGGTTGATGACGTCGAAGGTGCCCATGGCCGGCCAGCCGTCCTTGTCGCCGAAGGCGATCGGGACCAGGCCGTCCTTCTTCATCTGCGCGCCGAGGGCGTTGAGCTCGTCCAGCGTCTTGGGGACCTGGTAGCCGTACTTCGCGAAGACCGACTTCCGGTAGAACATCGCCCACGGGTAGTACGAGGACGGCACGAGGTACTGCTTGCCGTCGTCGCCCGTGGAGGCGGCCTTGAAGCCGTCGGAGTAGCCCTGCAGGTTCTGCCAGACGTCGCTGATGTCGCCGGCCAGGCCCTGGGAGGCGAAGAACCGCATCCGGTAGCCGGAGAACCAGGTGAAGACGTCGTCAGGGCCACCCTGCAGGTAGTTGTTGATGTTCTCCTGGAAGGTGTTGTGGTCCACCGTGTTGATCTTCACGGTGTTGCCCGAGGCGGTCTGGTAGGCGTCCATGATCTTCTGGACGACGGCCTTGGGCTTCTCGTCGGACTGGTTGGAGCCGAACGAGACGGTCTTGCCGGTGACGGCGCCACCACCGGCGCTCGCGCTGGCGCTGCTGCTGGACGTGCCGCCGGACCCACCGGACGACGAGCCACCACAGGCGGCCAGCAGGGCCGGCAGGCCGACGAGGGCGCCCGCACCGGCGGCGCCCTTGAGGACGGATCGCCGGCTGACCGAGGTGCCGGCGACGGACGGGGGAACCATGCGGGCCAGGTACTCGGCCTCGGATGCGGGACGGGACATCGAGCCTCCACGACGGATGACAGGAGCTGCCCACGCCTCGGCGTCGCCAGTGGTCCACCAGGGATCCAACAGGATCGAACACGTCCGCGCAGGAACCGAAGTTACGATGGGATGTCCCGGGCGTGACTGTCAAGCATCTTGGCGAGATCGGTCACCAGATCGTGACTCGCCCGCTCCGCCACCGCCCTGCGGCCGGCCCGGACGGAGCGTGGCGGGCTCGGGTGCGGCTCACAGAACGCCGCGGCTCGCCCAGCAAGGTGTGGAACATGCGTCCTTGCCCGCATTTCCCCCTCGGATGAACGCGGGAGGGCCCGCTCAGGAGCCGAGGAGCCTTCAGGCCTCCGCCTGAGGGCCGCGACGACCACCGGGGCATCGACCGAGAGGCGGGGTCGTTCGGTCCGGGCGGCGGGGCGCCGCAGGGCGGCCCAGAGCGGCCGCGACAGACTCCAACGTCGCAACATGTTGGATCACGTTGACTTGCGCCCCGCCCTGGGTCCACTCTCGTCGTCGTGCGCCCCTGGACCCCCTCCGGCATCGCCTTCGGCGGCGACTACAACCCTGAGCAGTGGCCCGAGGAGGTCTGGGCCGAGGACGTCCGGCTCATGCAGCGGGCCGGCGTCACGCTGGTCTCGGTCGGCATCTTCAGCTGGGCCCTGCTCGAGCCCGAGCCCGACCGCTACGAGTTCGACTGGCTCGACCGCGTGCTCGACCTGCTGCACGAAGGCGGCATCAGCGTCGACCTTGCCACCGCGACCGCCAGCCCGCCCCCGTGGCTGGCCCGGCTGCACCCCGAGACGCTGCCGGTCGACCACGACGCGCGCGTCCTGCACCCCGGCGGCCGGCAGGCCTACTGCCCCAGCTCGCCGGTGTTCCGCGAGCGGTCGCTGCGGCTGGTCGAGCAGGTGGCCAAGCGCTACAGCCAGCACCCCGCGGTCACCATGTGGCACGTCTCCAACGAGCTCGGCTGCCACAACGTGCACTGCTACTGCGACGTCTCCGCGCAGGCCTTCCGCCGCTGGCTGCAGGAGCGCTACGGCACGCTCGAGGAGCTCAACCGGGCCTGGGGCACCGCGTTCTGGAGCCAGCGCTACCACGCCTGGGAGGAGGTCCTCCCGCCGCGCAAGGCGCCCACCTTCGCCAACCCCACCCAGCAGCTGGACTTCGCCCGCTTCTCCTCCGACGAGCAGCGCGCGCAGCTGCGCGCCGAGCGCGAGCTGCTGCACTCGCTCACCACCCAGCCGGTCACCACCAACTTCATGCTGGGCACCGGCATCAAGTGGATGGACTACTTCTCCTGGACCGACGACGTCGACCTGGTCTCCAACGACCACTACCTCGACGCCGCCGACCCCGACAACCAGGTCGGGCTCGCCTTCGCCGCCGACCTCACCCGCGGCGTGGCCGGCGGTGCCCCGTGGTTCCTCATGGAGCACTCGACCAGCGCGGTCAACTGGCAGCCGCGCAACGTGGCCAAGCTCCCCGGGGAGATGCGCCGCAACAGCCTGGCGCACGTGGCCCGCGGCGCCGACGCCGTCCTGTTCTTCCAGTGGCGGGCCAGTGCCGCCGGCGCGGAGAAGTACCACTCCGCCCTGGTCCCGCACGCCGGCGCGGACACCAAGGTCTTCCGCGAGGTGTGCCGGCTCGGCGCCGACCTCGGCCGGCTGGCCGAGGTGGCCGGCAGCCGGGTGCAGGCCGACGTCGCGATGCTGTTCGACTTCGAGGCCTGGTGGGGCGTGGAGCTCGACTCCCACCCCAGCACCGACGTCACCTACGTGGACCAGATCCGCTCGCTCTACCGAGCCTTCTGGGACGCCGGGGTGACGGTGGACGTCGTCCACCCGTCCAGCGATCTGTCACGATACAGAATCGTGGTCGCGCCCACCCTCTACCTCGTCCGTGACGAGCACGCCGCCGCGGTGCGTGAGTTCGCCGCGAACGGCGGCACGGTCCTGGTCACCTACTTCAGCGGCATCGTGGACGAGGACGACCACATCCGCATGGGCGGCTACCCCGGCGCCTTCCGGGAGCTGCTCGGGGTGCGCACCGAGGAGTTCTTCCCCCTGCGAGCCGGCGAGAGGGTCTCTCTCGACGACGGCTCCACCGCCGACGTCTGGACCGAGTGGCTGCACCTGGAGGGTGCGGAGGCCGTGGCCAGCTACGTCGACGGCCCGCTGCCGGGCGTGCCGGCAGTGACCCGACGCGCCGCGAGTCGGGGCACCGCCTGGTACGCCGCCACGAGGCTCGACCCGTCGGCGACGCGGCGGTTGGTGGACCGCCTGCTCGCCGACGCGGGGGTCGGCCCCGTGCTCACCGCCGCCCCCGGCGTCGAGATGGTGCGACGCCGGGGCGCGGTGAGGACCGGGTCCGGGGGCACGGTTGACTACCTGTTCGTCATCAACCACACCGATGCCGACGCCCGCGTGGCCGTCACCGGCACCGAGCTGCTCACCGGCGCCACGTGCGCGGGCGAGCTCGTCGTGCCGGCCGGCGACGTCGCAGTGGTCCGCGAGGAGGGATAACCCAGTGACGGTGCTCGCCGCCCAGCGTCAGGCGCTCATCCTCGAAGAGGTGGAGCGCCGTGGCGCCGTGCGCGTGAGCGACCTGGTGCGCAACCTGCACGTCTCGGACATGACCATCCGGCGCGACCTGGACACCCTGGCCCGCCAGGGCCTGGTGGACAAGGTGCACGGCGGCGCCACCCTCCCGCGCACCGGCTCGGTCGAGGAGCCCGGCTTCGAGGCCAAGCAGGTCCGCGAGCGCACCGAGAAGGAGGCCATCGCCCGGGTGGCCGCCAAGCTGGTGCGCCCCGGCCAGGCGATCGGGCTGTCCGCCGGCACCACCACGTGGACCCTCGCCCACGAGCTGCGCGAGGTGCCCGGCATCACCGTGGTCACGAACTCGATCCAGGTGGCGGACGTGCTGCACCGCGGCGGCCGGTCCGACCAGACCGTGGTGCTGACCGGCGGCGTGCGCACCCCGTCCGACGCGCTGGTGGGCCCGGTCGCCGTCACCACGCTGCAGGCGCTCAACCTCGACCTGGTCTTCATGGGCGTGCACGGCATGGATCAGCACAGCGGCTTCACCACGCCCAACCTGCTCGAGGCCGACACCGACCGCGCGCTGGCGGCGGCCGGCCGCCGGCTGGTCATCGTGGCCGACTCCTCCAAGTGGGGCGTGGTCGGCATCAGCACCTTCGCCCAGCTCTCCGACGCCGACGTGCTGGTGAGCGACGAGCGTCTCGACCGCGAGGCGCGCGCCGTCCTGCAGGAGAGCGTCGGCGAGCTCGTCATCGCGCCGCTGCGCGCCAAGGCAACCCGCCCGTCCCGGGAGGCATCGTGAAGCGGACCTCCGCCCGTCTCGCCGACGGTCGCGAGATCATCTACTACGACCAGTCGGACGACGCGGTGCGCTGCCTGCACGACCCGCGCGACCTGCCGGCCACCGCCACCAGCTCGGAGATCCGCTACGACCCGCTGCTGGACGAGTGGGTCGCCATCGCCTCGCACCGGCAGAGCCGCACCTTCCACCCGCCGGCCGACGAGTGCCCGCTGTGCCCGTCCACCGACGGGCGGCAGACCGAGATCCCCTCGCCCGACTACGACGTCGTCGTGTTCGAGAACCGCTTCCCGTCACTGACCACGGCGGCCGGTCCGGTCGGCGCCCTGGACGACGGCCTGGGACCGGCCACCCGGCAGGCCGGTCTGGGACGCTGCGAGGTGGTCTGCTTCACCAGCGACCACGACTCCTCGTTCGGCGAGCTCACCCCCACGCAGGTCCGCCTGGTGGTCGAGGCGTGGGTGGACCGCACCCTGGAGCTGGCGCAGATCCCCCACGTGGAGCAGGTGTTCTGCTTCGAGAACCGCGGCAAGGAGATCGGCGTCACGCTCGGGCACCCGCACGGGCAGATCTACGCCTACCCGTTCGTCACCCCGCGCACCCGGCAGCAGCTCGACTCGGCCCGCCGGCACCGCGAGCGCACCTGGCGCAACCTGTTCGCCGACGTCCTGGCGGCCGAGCTGCGGGCGGGGGTTCGGATCGTCACCGAGTCCGAGCACTGGGTCGCGTTCGTGCCGGCCGCGGCCCGGTGGCCGGTCGAGGTGCACCTCTACCCGCGGCGGCAGGTGCCCGACCTGCCCGCGCTCACCGAGGCCGAGCGCGACGACCTCGCCCACGTCTACCTCGACCTGCTCGGCCGGCTCGACGGCCTCTACGGCAGCCCGCTGCCCTACATCGCGGCCTGGCACCAGGCGCCGGTGCGCTCGGACCGCGACCTGGCCTACTGCCACCTCGAGCTGTTCTCCACCAAGCGCACCGAGACCAAGCTCAAGTTCCTGGCCGGCTCGGAGTCGGCCATGGGCGCGTTCATCAACGACGTCATGCCCGAGGAGGCAGCCAGGCGGCTGCGCGAAGCCGGGCCGACGGGGTAGGGAAACCCTTCATGAAGCTCCTCGTCACCGGCGGGGCCGGCTACATCGGCTCCGTCGTCACCGCCCAGCTGCTCGACGCCGGCCACGACGTCGTGGTGCTCGACGACCTGAGCACCGGCCACCGCGACGCCGTGCCCGACGGCGCCGAGCTGGTCGAGGCCCGCATCCACGATGCCGGCAAGGTGCTCGACCGTTCCTTCCACGGCGTGCTGCACTTCGCGGCCAAGTCGCTGGTGGCCGAGTCGGTGGCTTCTCCCGAGCTCTACTGGGAGAACAACGTGGTCGGCTCGCTGGCACTGGTGGAGGCGGTGCGCGCGGCCGGGGTGCAGCGGATGGTGTTCTCCTCCACCGCGGCCACCTACGGCGAGCCGCGCTCGGTGCCCATCACCGAGGACGACCCGGCCGTGCCGATCAACCCCTACGGCCAGAGCAAGCTCGCCGTGGACCACATCCTGGCCGGCGAGGCGGCCGCGCACGGGCTGGCCGCGGTGAGCCTGCGCTACTTCAACGTGGGCGGCGCGCTGGGCCGGTTCGGCGAGCGGCACGCCACCGAGACCCACCTCATCCCGAATCTCCTCGCGGTGGCCGCGGGTTCCCGCCCCTCGGCGGCGCTGTTCGGCACGGACTACCCGACGCCGGACGGCACCCCGATCCGCGACTACCTGCACGTCGTCGACCTCGGCCGCGCGCACCTGCTGGCCCTGGAGGCCGCGGTGCCCGGGCAGCACACGGTGTGGAACCTCGGCAGCGGCACGGGATTCAGCGTGCGCGAGGTGCTCGAGGCCTGCCGCCGGGTGACCGGTCACCCGATCCCGGCCGAGGAGCACCCGCGCCGCGCCGGCGATCCGGCAAGCCTGGTGGCCTCCAGCGCGCGCATCGCCGCCGCCGTCGGCTGGCGCCCGGAGCTCGACCTGGACCGGATCGTGGCGGACGCGTGGAACTTCATGCAGGCGCAGAGCGGGGACGGACAGGCGTGAGCACCACCCCAGCGACCACCACCTCCGGGACCACCACCGGCACCACCGACGTCGCCGGCGCCTTCCGCGCCGCCTTCGGCACCGACCCCGAGGGCACCTGGTGCGCCCCGGGTCGGGTCAACCTCATCGGCGAGCACACCGACTACAACGACGGCTTCGTGCTGCCCCTCGCCCTGCCGCAGCGGGTCACCGTGGCCGCGCGCCACCGTGACGACGGCGTGCTGCGGCTGCGGTCCCAGCAGGAGGACGGCGAGGTCGAGGTCTTCCCCGGCAACGGCCCCGGCGACGTCGCCGGCTGGGCCGCCTACGTGGCCGGCGTGGCCTGGGCGCTGCGCGAGAAGGGCGTCGACGTGCCCGGCGCCGACCTCGTCGTCGACGGCGAGGTGCCGCTGGGCGCCGGGCTCTCCTCCTCCGCCGCGCTCGAGTGCGCGGTCGGGCTGGCGCTGCTGGACCTGGCCGGGGCGACGCTGTCCCCCACCGACCTCGCGCTGGCCGCCCAGCACGCGGAGAACGACTACGTCGGCACGCCGTGCGGCGTCATGGACCAGATGGCCTCGGTGCACGGGCAGCGCGGGCACGTGCTGTTCCTGGACACCCGCTCGCTCGAGGTCGAGCCGGTGCCCTTCGACCTCGAGCGCTGGGGCCTGGCGCTGCTGGTCGTCGACACCCGCGCCCCGCACCGGCTCGTGGACGGCGAGTACGCCGAGCGCCGGTCCACCTGCCACGCCGCCGCCGCGGCGCTCGGCGTGCCCGCGCTGCGCGACGTCGCCCTCTCCGACCTGCCGTCGGAGCTGGCGCGGCTCGACTCCGACGTCGCCCGCCGCCGGGTCCGCCACGTCGTCACCGAGGACGCCCGGGTGCTCGAGGTGGTCGACCACCTGCGCCGCGGCGAGGACCCGCGCGTGGTCGGCCCGCTGCTCACCGCCTCGCACGCCTCGCTGCGCGACGACTACGAGGTGACCGTGCCCGAGCTCGACACCGCCGTCGACGCCGCCCTGGCCGCCGGCGCGCACGGCGCCCGGATGACCGGCGGCGGGTTCGGCGGCAGCGTGATCGCGCTGGTGGAGGCCGCCGACGTCGCGGCCGTGTCCGAGGCCGTCGCCAACGCCTTCGACGAAGCCGGCTTCGCCCCGCCGCGCAGCTTCGTCGCCGTCCCCGCCGAGGGCGCGCACCGGCTCCCCACCCCCCTCCCGTGATCGTGAAGGGTTGACGGCGCAGAGGCGTCATCAACCCTTCATGATCATGGGGAGGGGCGCCGGAGGTCGGGGCGCTACGGTGGGTGCACGGCTCAGGGGACGGGGGATCTCGATGACGTTCGACGCCGGCAGGCTCGCGGGCAGCACCCGCTCGAGGATCGCGGCGTGCGCCGCAGGCGCGGCTGGGCTGCTGCTCGGCTATCTGGTCACCGGCCGCGGCCACTCCTTCCAGCTGACCGCCGCGGCGGTGGTCGTGCTGCTCCTCGCCCTGGCGGTGGTCTCGGCCGCCGCGCTCGGGGTCCGGGCGGCTCTGCGCGCCTGCTGCGGTCTCGCGGCCGCCAGCACGGCGGGGTACCTCGTCCTCGGGATCGTGACGCTGCTCTGGCTGCGCGCGACCTCGCAGGGGCTGTGGGCGGAGAAGGACTCCCTGGTGCAACCCCTGCTGGTGCACTTCGTCCTGCCGGCGGTGCTCTTCGCCCTGGCCGCCGTGGCGCTGCTGCGCAGCGGGGCCGGTCCGCTGGTGCCCGCGCGCCGCGGCGGTCCGGTCCTGGTGCTGGCTGGCGCGGCCGCGGGGGCCGTCGCCGTGAGCGTGATCCAGCTCAGCGAGGGGTTCGACCAGCGGCAGGTGACGGGCTACGAGCTGGCCGCGCTGCTGCTCGCGCTGGCCCTGGCCGTCGCCGCCGCCGTCGTGTGCCGGATCCCGCTGACCGAGCTGCTCACCCTGCTGGCCGGCACCGTGCTCCTCTCGGCCGTCGGGCTGCTGCTGGTCCTCATGGAGCTGAGCCGGACCGTCGAGGTGGTCGGCCTGCGCGGGCTGATCCCCGCGGCCGCGGCCGCCGTCGTCGCACTGGCCGCCGCGGCGGTGGTCCGCCGCTCGGCCCACCCCACCCGCCCCAGCCGTCCCCTTCCGTGATCGTGTAGGGTTTTTTGCGCAGAAACCGCCATAGACCCTTAACAATCACGCTCACTGCCCCAGCGCCCCAAAGGGGACGACCACGACCCCGTCCGGGCGGGTGTATCCCTATCCGGTGGCG
>JBQCIO010000154.1:0-15023 GCA_051953655.1 Motilibacteraceae bacterium | reverse complement strand
GCTGCGCCGCCTCAAGCGCTACCTCGCCCGCGATATCTACCGCGAACTCACCCGAGCCACCAGCACAGCCAGACAGTCCATCCCCGCCCCGGCACCCACCAAGACCGCCCAAGCGGCTTGACAAGCCATAGAAGCGTCACGGGGACGTGATCCTTCCATGCTTACCGCGACAGATCTGTCGCGGTAAGCATGGAACCGGGGAGGGGAGCAGCGCCCGCACCTGCTGCGGTGGAGTCCTTCCGCGGCTGCAGACGCGCGGGGTCAGAGCGGCTGTCGACGGCGGAAGCGCCGCGGCGGGTGGCGTTCGGCGGCCGGCCGCCAGTCAGGGGCCATCGAGTGGAGCGGAGTTGTGCGACACGCTGGCGAGTCGCGCAGCAGCCTTCCAGTCGAGCCGCGGTCGGCCGCGCGAGCTGCCCCGCGTCGGGCTGCCCCCGTCGCCAGCGCCGTTCAACCACCCGCGTGCCCGCACCCCGGCTAGCTCGACCCACCCTGCACCGGCGCAGGCCGGACCTCCAGCGACGCCAGCAGCCGCGCGGTCGCCTCCGCGACCGCGTCGACGGCCGCGTCGAAGGCCGGCGCGTTGGCCCGGCTGGGCGCCCGGAAGCCGCTGATCTTCCGAACGTACTGCAGGGCGGCCGCGCGGACCTGCTCGTCGGAGGCGTCGTCGACGAACGGCGGCCGGAGGGTCTGGATGCTGCGGCACATGGCCGCCACGGTAGGGCTCTGCCGGCGAGGACGTCAGACGCCGACCGCGACGGCCAGTGGCAGGTCCCCGCAGCGGTGCAGCCGCAGCCCGCCTTCCGGGGCGGTGCCGGACCAGGCGGCGGCCACCGCGCGCAGCAGGTCGCCGGTGACCGGGGCGTCCTCGTTGCCGGCCACCACGCGACCCTGCGCGTTGACGATCGCCGCCGGCTCGGGCACCTCCCGCAGCGCCTCGCTCAGCCGGCGCTCCACCGTCCGCGCGTAGACGTCGGCGCCGGTGACGCCGACGAACCGGCCGGCGGCCAGGACCGGCATGGTGAAGGTGAGCGTGTAGTCGTCGGTGCAGAGGTAGTCGACGTAGGGGCCGGTGACGTGCTGCTGCCCGGTCTGCTCCGGCACGGAGTACCACGGCAGCGTGGTCCAGTCCCGGAAGTCCGGGGCGGCCGGGTCGGTGACCACGGCGAGCCGTTCCACGCGCACCGCGCCGTCGACGACGTCGCCGCGCGTCCACCACTCCAGCCAGTGCTCGGCGTCGGCGAGCGCACCCGGGGCGGCGACGAAGCCGGCCCCGACCACCAGCTCGTCCGGCGTGGTCAGTGCGAGACGGGCCAGCGGCTCGAGCCCCGCAAGCCCGGCCCGATCCGGCCGTGCGGGCAGCGCGCCGGTGAAGGCGTCGACGGTGGCGAGGCGCAGCGCGTCGACGCCGGCGAACACCTGGGCGGCCAGGGCGAGCACCTGCTGCACGAGGACGGCTGCAGCGTCGGCGTCGACCAGCACTCCGCCCTCACCTCCTCGCCCGGTCAGCACGGGCCCAGCGGAGCGACGGTACTCCCGCGTCATCGGCGCGTCCCCCCGGAACGCCCTGCCCTGGCGAGCGAACGGTGCAAAGCGGTCAGCCGCGCCAGGGCGGTGGCCACGTGCTGCTCGGTCGCCGCCCGGGCGCCGTCGCCGTCGCCGTCGGCGATGAGGCGCGTCACCTCCAGGTGCTGGGTGTACGCGGCGCGGCCGGCGGTGGCGTCGCCGCTGGCGAGCCACAGCAGCGGGCCGACCTCGTTCTGCAGCCGGATCTCCTCCCGGGTCAGCCGGGCCGACTGCGCGGCGGCGACCACCTCGACGTGGAAGGTGCCCTCGGCCCGGCGCCGCTGCCCGGCGTCGACGGCCCCCTCCATCACGTCGGCCGCGGTGCGCAGGCGGGCGATCTCGTCCTCCGACGCCCGCTCGGCGGCCAGCCGGGCGGCGGCGCCGGCGACCGCCGCGTAGTGGTCGCACAGGTCGCGCACCTCGCCCAGGCTCAGCTCCTCCAGCCGGGTGCGAAGCAGGGCGGCGGCGGGGTCGTCGGGGGAGCGGACGAAGCTGCCGCCGCCCCGGCCGCGCCGGGTCTCGACCAGCCCCTGCTGGCGCAGCGCGGAGAGGGCCTCGCGCACGGTCACCGTGGCCACGCCCAGCGAGGCGGCGAGCTCGGCCTCGCTGGGCAGCTGCTCGCCGTCGCGCAGCAGCCCCAGGGCGATGGCGTCGGAGAGACGGCGGCTGACCAGCTCCACCCGGCCGGCGGCCTCCAGGGGCGCGAACACGGTGGCCCGCGCCCGCGACGGGCTGCGGTGCCCCATCTCCACGCCCGCCCCCTCTCCCGGACCTGTTCCGCGTTCGTCCGGCGCCGCCCTGCGGTGACCGGGTGACCACCGGCCGGTCCGGCTCGGTCACGGGACCGTATCGACCCCTGGTCCCGCCTTGCGCTCTGACATATGAATCCATATGTTTCCGCCACCGTCCAGCCGTGGCGGTCGGGAGACGTCCTGGGGACGTCGGGACCGGGTGGCGTCGACGTCGAGAGCGGCGTCCACCCTTCGAGGGCAGCAGCGGGAGGTGCGGTGGAGCAGGGGCTCGAGGTCGCGACCGAGGGCGCACCGGCGGCCGGCGGGGTCGGGGCGACCGGCTCGGTCGCGGTGTCGCTGCGGTCGCTGCGCAAGACCTTCGGCTCGGGTGAGAACGCGGTCCACGCGGTCGACGGCGTCGACCTCGACGTCCACGAGGGCGAGTTCCTCACGCTGCTCGGCCCTTCGGGGTCGGGCAAGACCACCGTCCTGCGGATGATCGCCGGCTTCGAGCTGCCGACGTCGGGCTCGGTCCTGCTCGACGGCCAGGACGTCACCCGCGCGGCGCCGTTCGAGCGCGACGTGAACACCGTCTTCCAGGACTACGCCCTCTTCCCGCACATGAGCGTGCAGGCGAACGTCGAGTACGGCTTGCGGGTCAAGGGGGTCAAGGGCGACGAGCGCCGTCGACGCGCGGCCGAGGCGCTGGCCTCGGTGCGGCTGGAGGGCTACGGCGACCGCCGGCCCAGCCAGCTCTCGGGCGGCCAGCGCCAGCGCGTGGCGCTCGCCCGTGCCCTGGTCAACCGCCCGCGCGTGCTGCTGCTCGACGAGCCGCTCGGTGCGCTCGACCTCAAGCTGCGCGAGCAGATGCAGGTGGAGCTCAAGGGCATCCAGCGCGAGGTCGGCATCACCTTCGTCTTCGTGACGCACGACCAGGAGGAGGCGCTCACCATGAGCGACCGGATCGCGGTGTTCGCCCGCGGCCGGATCGAGCAGGTGGGCACCCCGGCCGAGGTCTACGAGCACCCGGCCAGCGAGTTCGTCGCCGGGTTCGTCGGAACCTCCAACCTGGTCCGCGGCGACGCTGCGCGCTCCGTGCTCGGCCGGCCCGGGATCTTCAGCGTCCGCCCGGAGAAGATCCGGCTCGCCGAGCCTGAGACCCAGCCTGCGGTGGGTGAGGTGGCCGCCGACGGCGTCGTGCGCGAGGTCGTCTACGTCGGCTCGGCCACCCGGTTCGTCGTCGCGCTGGCGGCCGGTGGCGAGCTGGTGGCGCTGCAGCAGAACCTCGCGACCTCCTCCGGCGAGGTGGCTGCCCTGCGCGGCCGGCCGGTCCGGCTGCTCTTCCAGCACGACCACGTGTACGAGGTCCCTTCGGCCGACCAGCCAGCCGCTTCCTGACACACCCGAAGCACTGACGCACCAGACGCATCCTGCGCACTTCCCCTGACCGACAAAGGAGTCCTCATGCGTGCCACGCCACTCGGGGTGACCGCGGCCCTCGCCGCCGCGGCCCTCGCCCTCGCCGGCTGCGGGTCGTCCGGCGGGGGCAGCACCGCGTCGACCAGCGGTCGCGCCAAGCCGCCGTCGATCGCGGCCGCCACCTCCGTCGGTGCCGGGGAGGGGCAGCTCAACATCATCGCGTGGGCGGGCTACGCCGAGAACGGCAGCAACGACCCCAAGGTCGACTGGGTCACCCCGTTCGAGAAGAGCACCGGCTGCAAGGTCAACGTCAAGATCGGAAACACGTCCGACGAGATGGTGACTCTCATGAAGACGGGTCAGTACGACGGCGTGTCGGCCTCCGGTGACGCGACCCTGCGTCTGATCTACGGCGGCGACGTCGCGCCGGTGAACACCGACCTGGTGCCGAACTACCAGACCGTGTCCGACTTCCTGAAGAACCGACCGTGGAACTCGGTCGACGGGAAGATGTACGGCATCCCGCACGGCTGGGGCGCCAACGTGCTGACCTGGCGGCCGGACAAGGTCTCCCCGGCCCCGGACTCCTGGAGCGTGGTCTTCGACCCCAACAGCCCTTACAAGGGCAAGGTGACCGCCTACGACTCCCCGATCTACATCGCGGACGCGGCGCTCTACCTCAAGGCCACCAAGCCGGACCTGAAGATCACCAACCCGTACGAGCTGGACGACAAGCAGTTCCTGGCCGCTGTGGACCTTCTCAAGCAGCAGAAGGGCCTCGTCGGGGAGTACTGGTCGGACTACACGAAGGCCGTGCAGGCGCTGGAGAGCGGCGACACCGTCGTGGGCAGCGAGTGGCAGGTGAACGACAACCTGGTCAACGCCGGCGGCAAGGCCAAGGTGGACAGCACCGTGCCGAAGGAGGGTGCGACCGGCTGGTCGGACACCTGGATGATCGCGGCCAAGGCTCAGCACCCGAACTGCATGTACAAGTGGATGGACTGGATCGTCAGCCCCAAGGTGAACGCGCAGGTGGCCGAGTGGTTCGGTGAGGCGCCGGCGCAGACGCTCGCCTGCAAGGAGACCGCGGACGCCACGCACTGCGACGTCTACCACGCGCTGGACAAGGCCTACGCGGACCGCATCTCCTACTGGACCACGCCCACCAAGGACTGCGGCGACGACCGCGGCGCGGTGTGCAAGGACTACGCGGCCTGGACCCAGGCCTGGACAGAGATCAAGGGCTGACCGCAATCGAGGGCCGAGTTCTCCTCGGTCCGCTGACGCCGCCGCGGCCCGGTCCCCCCGCCGGGCCGCGGCGGCCCCGAGGCCCCTGGGACCTATGCGGAGCCGGGCCCGACGTGCACCGACAGACAGTAGGAGAGGAGTCACGGTGACGAGCGCGACGTCGACGGCCTACGCCGGGAACGGCCGGCGACCCAAGGCCGTCGCCCGCCTCTCGGCCTTCCTTCACCGGGCGCCGTGGGCGCGCCTCACGGCGCTGCTGAGCGCGCCGATGCTCTGGCTGGTCGTGGCCTACCTCGGCTCGCTGGCCATCATGCTCGCGACGGCCTTCTGGAGCGTCGACTCGTTCACCGGCTCGCTCATCCGCGTGCCCACGCTGGACAACGTCAAGACGCTGCTGACCCAGGACGTCTACCGGACCGTCGCCCTGCGCAGCCTCGGCGTGGCCGCGCTGGTCACGCTCGTCGACGGCCTCATCGCCCTGCCGATGGCCTTCTACATGGCGAAGGTGGCCAGTCCGCGCGCGCAGAAGCTGCTGGTGGCCGCGATCCTCACCCCGCTGTGGGCGAGCTACCTGGTGAAGGCCTACGCCTGGCGCACCATGCTCGCCGGCGACGGCGTCCTGAACTGGGCGCTCGCCCCGCTCGGGCTGAGCGGCCCCGGCTACGGCCTCACCGGGACGACTCTCACCCTGGCCTACCTCTGGCTGCCCTACATGGTGCTGCCGGTCTACGCCGGGCTGGAGCGGCTGCCCAACTCGCTGCTGGAGGCCTCCAGCGACCTCGGCGCCCCGGCCGGGCGCACCTTCCGGTCGGTGGTCCTGCCGCTGGTGTTCCCCTCCCTGGTGGCCGGCTCGATCTTCACCTTCTCGCTGTCCCTCGGCGACTACCTCGCGGTCAAGATCGTGGGCGGCAAGACCCAGCTGTTCGCCAACGTCATCTACGACAACATCGGCGTCGCGAACAACCTCCCCTTCGCCGCGGCGGCTGCGTTCTTCCCGGTGATCGTGGTGATCCTCTACCTGGTGCTGGTGAAGCGGACCGGCGCGCTGGAGAACCTGTGACGGCGAACATCCCTGAGCCGCGTCTGCTGGATCACGGCCGGCTCGCGAGCCGTGGCATCCCGACCGGCTGCTGCATTGGACCCCACCCCGGCGTCGTCCCGCGTAGAACCCCGCCACGCGGAACTCCTCCGCCGTGCCGGATCGGGCGCCACGGCCCGCTCCCTGATCGACGGAAGATCCACCAGACACGTCCTAGCGAGGACATCCGATGACGCTCTCACGACGTGCGCGCGCCGCACTGACCGCGGCGATGGCCCTGGGCCTCGCGGTCGTCTACGTGCCGCTGCTGGTCGTGCTGGTCAACTCGTTCAACACCTCCAAGACCTTCGGCTGGCCGCCGAGCGGCTTCACCCTGGAGTGGTGGCGCCGCACCATCGGCAACGCCGGCGCGCGGGACGCGCTGCTCACCAGCGTCGAGGTGGGCCTGGGTGCCACGGCGATCGCACTGGTGCTGGGGACGATGGCCGCGTTCGCCGTGCAGCGCTACCGGTTCTTCGGCCGGGAGACGGTCTCGTTCCTGGTGATCCTGCCGATCGCCCTGCCGGGCATCGTCACCGGCATCGCGCTGAACTCTGCCTTCACCTACGGCGGCGTCCCGTTCGGCTACCTCACCGTCGTCATCGGGCACGCGACCTTCTGCATCGTGGTCGTCTACAACAACGTGCTGGCCCGGCTGCGGCGAACGGGGACGAGCTTGGAGGAGGCCTCGGCCGACCTCGGTGCCGACACCTTCCAGACCTTCCGGCTGGTCACCTTCCCCCAGCTGCGCTCTGCCCTGCTGGCCGGTGGCCTGCTCGCCTTCGCGCTCAGCTTCGACGAGATCGTGGTGACGACGTTCACGATCGCCCCGGGGATCCAGACCCTGCCGATCTGGATCTTCAACAACCTGTTCCGGCCGAACCAGGCGCCGGTCATCAACGTGGTGGCCGCCCTGCTGGTGGTGCTGTCCGTCATCCCGATCTGGGCGGCGCAGAAGCTCTCCGGCAGCGAGGGCGGCGGGCGGCTCTGACCAGCGCTCCCGGCGTCCGCCGACGCGCCCGCGCGGGCGAGGGCAGGTACCGTCGAGGGGTGGGCGAGCAGCC
This sequence comes from Motilibacteraceae bacterium, assembly GCA_051953655.1. Classification (GTDB taxonomy): domain Bacteria; phylum Actinomycetota; class Actinomycetes; order Motilibacterales; family Motilibacteraceae; genus JBQCHF01. Next base: position 7,920 of record JBQCIO010000154.1, on the reverse strand, counting down.
AGCGCAGCATCCGGTGAACCGGCCGGCACCGGGCCGACCGGCGGGCCGGCGGGCGCGCCGTCCCCGCTTCGGCGCGTGGATCGGCACCGGCGCGGTGGGCGGCGTCGTCGTCGCGCTGCTCCTGGCCGTCGCCGCCACCCCCGCCGGCGGCTACTCGCGCAACCAGGTCGCGCTCTACCTCGCGCTGGTGCTCGGCAGCGCCGGCGCGCTCGTGCTCGGCGTGGCCGCCGTGTTCCTCGACGCCCGGGCCGACCGGCGCGACCCGCCATGGCCGGAAGCCCCGGTCGCGGACGCCGCACCGGCGCCGGAGGCGGCCGCGCGGGTCGAGCAGACCGAGCAGATCGGACGAGCCGAGCAGGCCGAGCAGCGGGCCGAGGAGCGCTCGGCCGGTGGGCGCCCGCCCGCCCCGTAGACTGACCGCCGTGACCCGCGGCGACGGTCGGCTGACCCACGACCTCCTCCCCGGCGAGAAGGGCCCGCAGGACGCCTGCGGGGTCTTCGGCGTCTGGGCCCCCGGCGAGGAAGTCGCCAAGCTCACCTACTTCGGCCTCTACGCCCTGCAGCACCGCGGGCAGGAGTCGGCGGGCATCGCGACGAGCAACGGCTCCCAGATCCTCGTCTCCAAGGACATGGGCCTGGTCTCCCAGGTGTTCGACGAGCCCCATCTGGCCGCCCTCAAGGGGCACGTGGCGATCGGCCACGCCCGCTACTCGACCACCGGGTCGAGCGTGTGGGAGAACGCCCAGCCCACCTTCCGGGCCACCGCCACCGGCTCCATCGCGCTCGGGCACAACGGCAACCTGACCAACACCGCGGAGCTCGCGTCGCTGGCGGCGGCCCGCCGCGAGGTCAGCGGCGAGATGCCGCTCGCCGGCGGCAACGCCATGGGTGCGACCAACGACACCGACCTGCTCACCGCGCTGCTGGCCAGCTACCCCGACCTCTCCCTGGAGGCGGCGGCCGCCGAGGTGCTGCCCAAGGTCAAGGGCGCGTTCTCGCTGGTCTTCATGGACGAGACCACCCTCTACGCCGCCCGCGACCCGCAGGGCATCCGGCCGCTGGTGCTGGGCAAGCTCGAGCGCGGCTGGGTGGTGGCCAGCGAGACGGCGGCGCTGGACATCGTCGGCGCCTCGTTCGTCCGTGAGATCGAGCCCGGCGAGATCGTCGCCGTCGACGAGCACGGCCTGCGGACCCGCACGTTCGCGGAGAAGAAGCCCAAGGGCTGCCTGTTCGAGTACGTCTACCTCGCCCGCCCGGACACCAAGATCGCCGGGCGCAGCGTGCACGCCGCCCGGGTCGAGATCGGCCGCCGGCTGGCCTCCACCGCGCCGGTGGAGGCCGACCTGGTCATCCCGGTGCCCGAGTCCGGCACCCCGGCCGCGATCGGCTACGCCCAGGGCAGCGGCATCCCCTACGGCGTGGGCCTGGTCAAGAACTCCTACGTCGGCCGCACCTTCATCCAGCCCAGCCAGACCATCCGCCAGCTCGGCATCCGGCTCAAGCTCAACCCGCTGCGCGACGTCATCGCCGGCAAGCGCCTGGTCGTCGTCGACGACTCGATCGTGCGCGGCAACACCCAGCGGGCGCTGGTGCGGATGCTGCGCGAGGCGGGGGCCGCCGAGGTGCACGTGCGCATCTCCAGCCCGCCGGTCAAGTGGCCGTGCTTCTACGGCATCGACTTCGCCAGCCCGGCCGAGCTGGTCGCCAACGGGCTGAGCGTGGACGAGATCTGCGCCTCCATCGGCGCCGACTCCCTCGCCTACGTCGAGCTCGAGGACCTGGTGGCCGCCTCCGAGCAGCCCTCGGACAACCTGTGCAAGGCGTGCTTCGACGGCGTCTACCCGGTGCCGCTGCCCGAGCCCGAGCTGCTCGGCAAGCACCTGCTCGAGGGGCTGGAGAAGGCGGTGGTCACCGGCCCCGACGGCGTCTCCACCTCCCCGGCGGCCGGCGGCGCGAGCGACGCGCTGCGCCGCCCGTGACCGCGCCCCAGGCGCCGGGCGCCGCCAAGCCAGCTGCCACCTACGCCGCCGCCGGCGTCGACATCGAGGCCGGCGACCGCGCCGTCGAGCTGATGAAGCAGTGGGTCGCCAAGGCCCAGCGCCCCGAGGTGCTCGGCGGCCTGGGCGGCTTCGCCGGCCTCTTCGACGCCTCCGCGCTCACCCGCTACCGCCGCCCGCTGCTGGCCACCTCCACCGACGGCGTCGGCACCAAGGTCGACGTCGCCCGCCGGATGGACGCGCACGACACCATCGGCATCGACCTGGTCGGCATGGTCGTCGACGACCTCGTGGTGTGCGGGGCCGAGCCGCTGTTCATGACCGACTACATCGCCACCGGCAAGGTGGTGCCGGAGAAGGTCGCGGCTGTCGTCAAGGGCATCGCCGAGGGCTGCGTGCGCGCCGGCTGCGCCCTCATCGGCGGCGAGACCGCCGAGCACCCGGGCCTGCTCGCTCCGGACGAGTACGACGTCGCGGGCGCGGGCACCGGCGTCGTGGAGGCCGACCGGCTGCTGGGCGCGGACCGGCTGCGGGCCGGTGACGTCGTGGTGGCCATGGCCGCCTCGGGTCTGCACTCCAACGGCTACTCGCTGGCCCGGCACGTCTTCTTCGACGTCGCCGGCTGGTCGCTGGACCGGCAGGTGCCCGAGTTCGGGCGCACCCTGGGCGAGGAGCTGCTCGAGCCGACCCGGATCTACTCGCTGGACTGCCTGGCGCTCATCGACGCCGTCGAGGTGCACGCCTTCAGCCACGTGACCGGCGGCGGGCTGGCCGCCAACCTGGCCCGGGTCGTCCCCGGCTCCCTGGCCGTCCGGCTGGCGCGCTCCACCTGGACCCCCGCGCCGGTGTTCACCGCGGTGGGGCAGCTGGGCGGCGTGGCCCGCGAGGAGCTCGAGCGGACGCTGAACATGGGCGTCGGCATGGTGGCGGTGGTGCCGGCCGCGGCCGCGGACGAGTCCTTGCGGGTGCTCGCCGATCGCGACCTGCCCGCCTGGGTGCTCGGCGAGGTCGTCGAGCCCGACGCCGACGGCGGGCTGCCCGGCGGCACGGTGCGGCTCGAGGGCGACCACCCGGCCTGAGCCCTCCGCTTACGGCGGCCCCCCGGCTCCCGCTTCCCCCCGCAGTTCCATGCTCACCGCCACATATCTGTCGCGGTAAGCATGGAACGATCACGCGGGCGTGATCGTTCGGGGCCGGGGCCGCCGCAAGCAGACGACGGAGCCGGGACTGCCTCACCGAGGGGGTGAAGAGCGGTCCCGGCTCCTGCCGTGAAACTGATCTGTGCCCGTGGTGTGAGCGACGTGCGGACGAGGCTCAGCGGGACGAGGCCCAGGGGCCGTCGTCCTCGTCCTCGTACTCGTCGGAGTACGGGTCGTACTCGTCGTCGGGCTCGTCCTCCACGACCTTGGGAGAGGTCGTCGGAGTGCCTGCCAACTCACGCTGCAGAGCAGTGAGGTCGGTGCTGGGAGTGTGGTACTTCAGCTCCCGGGCCACCTTCGTCTGCTTGGCCTTCGCGCGGCCGCGCCCCATGGCTCGACCCCCTCATGCGGTCATCGGGACGGCCGGCGCAAGGCGGCCCCGGGTAGTCCACGTTCGTCTCGTGCGGCCAACGGTACAGGGCCCGAGCCTGTTCCGGCACGTTCGCGCAAGGTCCTGCCGACGCCGGTCCGCCCGGCCCGCGTGAGGGGACCCCTGACGGGCGAAGAAGCAGGTCAGGGGTCCCCTCACGCAGCGTGGGCCGGTCGGGTGACAGGCGCTGCCAGGAGGGGTCAGCGCTGCGGCAGCAGGATGCCGCGCAGTCGGCCGACCTCGGCCATCCGCTGCTCGGCGAGCCGGTCCGCGGCCACCGCCGGCGGCACCCCGTCGGCGTCGGCGCGGGCCAGGATGGCCGCGGTCGTGTCGTAGATCTTCGTGGCCTGCGCTTTGGCGCGGGCGAACGAGGGGCCGTGCAGCTCGTCGGCCACCTGGATCACCCCGCCGGCGTTCACGACGTAGTCCGGCGCGTAGAGCACGCCGCGGTCGGCCAGCGCCTTCTCCACCCCCGGGTGCGCGAGCTGGTTGTTGGCCGCGCCGCAGACGACGCGGGCGCGCAGCACCTGCACGACGTCGTCGGTGAGGGCGTGACCCAGCGCGCAGGGGGAGTAGACGTCGAGGTCGGCGCGGACCAGGTCGGCGGTGGAGTCGAGGACCTCGACCTCCGGGTGGGCGGTGCGCACGCGGTCCAGCGCGGCCTCGTTGACGTCGGTGACGACGACCGTGGCCCCGTCCTCGAGCAGGTGCTCGACGAGGTGGTGCCCGACCTTGCCCACCCCCTCGATGCCCACGGTCCGGCCGGACAGGGTCGGGCTGCCCCAGGCGTGGGCCGCGGAGGCGCGCATGCCCTGGAAGACGCCCCAGGCGGTGAGGACGGAGGAGTCGCCCGCGCCGCCGTTGGCCTCCGAGCGGCCGGTGGCCCAGCGGGTCTCGCGGCCGACCACGTCCATGTCCTGCACGTAGGTGCCGACGTCGCACGCGGTCACGTAGCGCCCGCCCAGGGACTCGACGAAGCGGCCGTAGGCGCGCAGCAGGGCCTCGGTCTTGTCCGTGGCCGGGTCGCCGATGATCACCGCCTTGCCGCCGCCGTGGTCCAGCCCGGCGAGGGCGTTCTTGTAGGCCATCCCCTTGGACAGGTCCAGGACGTCGGCGAGCGCGGCGTCCTCGGAGGGATAGGGGTGGAACCGGGTGCCGCCGAGGGCCGGGCCGAGGGCGGTCGAGTAGATGGCGATGATCGCGCGCAGACCGCTGCCGGGGTCGTGGCAGAAGACGACCTGCTCGTGGGTGTGGCCGGCGGTGTGCCGGCCGAAGACACCCGAGTCGCTGCTGGTCACGGTGGTGACTCCGCTCGAGAGGGGCCGCCGGGTTGTGGCGGCGGTGTCGTCGTTGACGAGCGAAGCCTAGACACGGCGTGGCGCAGGCTGCAGCGGTCGGGTGGCCCCGCGGCCCCCGCACGGCGTCGGCGGGGTGCGGCTGGCGACCTGTCGGCCTGCGGCTGGCGACCTGACGGCCTGCGGCTGGCGACATGACGGCCTGCGGCCGCGTGCCACGATGGGTGGGTGGCAGGCACCCAGGGACGCGGCGAGGGCGAGCAGCGACGCGCACCGGTCCGCGGTCTCCCGGCCGTGGCCCAGCTCCGTGTCTACGAGCCGCTGGCCGCGTGGGACGAGCCCGAGCGCAGCCGCTGGGCGCAGCGCACGCGAGCCGCGCAGGAGCTGGGGCAGGAGCTCGACGAGCGGCAGGTCGCCTTCACGGCGGTGCTGGCCACCCCGCCCCGGCTGCCGCAGGACGACGGCGAACAGGGCGCCTACGTCCTCGACGTCGACGGCATCACCTGCGTCTGCCCGTGGGACCTGGAGCTGCGGGTCACCCACGCGCTGGCCCGCGCGCAGGAGGAGCTGCCCGCGCCGCTGCTGGCCGCTGCCGTGCCGCCCGCGCTGCGGGCGCAGGTGGGGCCTCCGCGGCTGGCCCCGGTGCACGTGCGCGACGCCCTCTGGCACGTGCCGGTCACCTGGTTCGTGCTCGTGGACGACGCCGAGCGCGAGCTGCTGCTGGACGCCCCGCGCCGGCTCTCCTATCGCACCGCCATGTCCGCCGCCCGCCGCCGGGCGGCCCACGCCCTGCGCACCGTGCGGGCCGCGCTGCCGGACAGCGACCTGACCCTGGAGGTGGAGGACCTCGCCCGCTGGCTCGAGGAGTTCCACCCCCGCGCGGTGGTCGATCTGGACTACGCCGGCCTGGGCGACCTCGTGCCGGACGAGGCGCTGGTGGCGGACCGCTCCGCCTCCGACGTCGCCCGCGGGCTGTCCGCCCTCGCCGCCGGTGACGAGGCCGGCGCCCTGGGCGCCTACGAGGAGCTGCTCGAGCGGTGGCGGCCGCTCGAGGCGCTGGCCTCGGCCAGCTGAGCCGGCGCCCCGGGCGTCTCCTTGCGGTTCCGTTGCGGGTTCGTTGCGCGTCCGGTCCGGATTGGCCCATCCGGGTGACGAGGTTGTGTACCTTCTGTGGAGCGGTCCCGTGCCCGTTGGGACGCGCCTTCTCCGGCATGCGACGTCGGTCCCCAGGCGTCTGGTGTGCGTGCACTAGGACCCCCGGGACCTGGTCCGTGCCCACTAGCCCGGTCCGACCACCCGCGGAATGGTCCCGTCGTGCCATTCCGGACAATCGCGTCAACGGCCACCATGGGGGCAGGGAGCCGACCTGAGTCGGTCGGTTCATGCCAAGGAGGCCCAACCATGAGCTCGCGTACCCCTGACACCGAGCCGCTGCTCACGCCGGCTGAGGTCGCCTCGATGTTCCGGGTGGACCCCAAGACCGTCACCCGCTGGGCCAAGGCCGGCAAGCTGACCTCGATCCGGACGCTGGGCGGCCACCGCCGCTACCGCGAGACCGAGGTCCGTGCCCTGCTCGCGGGGATCCCGCAGCAGCGCGACGCCGGCTGACCCTCGCGAGGTCGCCCCTTCGCCGGCCGCCCCTGATCGTCGAGCGATCGGTGCTGCCGCTCACCTGAGCAGCGCACGAAGGCGCCGCATCCGTCCCGGGTGCGGTGCCTTCGTGCGTTTGCGCTGCCCTCGTCTGCCCTCGTCCCGCGGCGTCCGCCCCTCCCGGTCCCTTCCACCGAATCATGGCTCTGACCAGGGACCTTCGGCCGCTCAAGTGGCCCCGGGGCGCGTCGATGTTGCAGCCGCAGCGGACGTGAGGTATCGCCCGCGCCGAGCGCCAGGGAGGGTGCGACGTGGACGAGATGGACGAGATCGTCCAGGAGTTCCTCGTGGAGAGCCACGAGAACCTGGACCAGCTCGACCGCGACCTCGTCGCGCTCGAGCAGGACCCCGCCTCGCGGGAGCGGCTGTCGAGCATCTTCCGCACGATCCACACGATCAAGGGCACCAGCGGGTTCCTCGCGTTCGGCAAGCTCGAGGCGGTCACCCACGTCGGGGAGAACCTGCTGTCCCGGCTCCGCGACGGCGCGCTGGACCTGACCCCCACCCGCACGGACGTGCTGCTGCGGATGGTCGACACCGTCCGCGGGCTGCTGGCGGTCATCGAGCAGACCGGCGGCGAGGGCGACGCGCCGATCGACGACGTCGTCGCCGCGATCAGCGCGGTGCTGGAGGACCAGCCGGCGGCCGCCGCCGCCGACGATCCCGCGGACGCCGCCGACGACGGTGCGGACGAGGCGGACGAGGCGGACGAGTCGGCGACGTCGGTGGCGCCGGTGGTGCCGCTGGCGGTCGTGCCCCCGACGGTCGAGGCGCCGGCGGCCGAGGAGGACGTGGAGCCCGGCCCGGAGCCGGAGGCGCCCGCTCGGCTCGGCGAGATCCTCGTGCAGACCGGCGCGGCCACCCCCGACGCCGTGGCCGACGCGGTGGCCGAGCAGCTGCGCGGCGACGAGCGGCCGATCGGCGAGCTGCTGGTGGAGGCGGGGACCGCCGAACCGGCCGAGGTCGAGGCGGCGCTCAACCAGCAGGCCGAGCAGCAGACCCGGCGCAGCGTGGCCGACTCCACCATCCGGGTGGACGTCGACCTGCTCGACGCGCTCATGCGGCTGGTCGGGGAGCTGGTGCTCACCCGGAACCAGATCCTCCAGCACACCAGCATGCTGGCCACGCAGGTGGATCTGGTGCGCGCCTCGCAGCGGCTCAACCTCATCGCGAGCGAGCTGCAGGAGGGGGTCATGAAGACCCGCATGCAGCCGATCGACCACCTCTGGTCCAAGCTGCCCCGCGTCGTCCGCGACCTGGGCGCCGCCTGCGGCAAGCAGGTCACCCTGACCATGGTCGGCAAGGAGACCGAGCTCGACCGCTCGCTGCTCGAGGCCGTCAAGGACCCGCTCACGCACCTCGTGCGCAACGCGGTCGACCACGGCCTGGAGACCCCCGAGGACCGCGTC
>JBQCIO010000153.1:0-17121 GCA_051953655.1 Motilibacteraceae bacterium | reverse complement strand
CCAGGTGCGCGACCAGCCCGTAGCCGACCAGCCCGGGCGCCAGGGCGACCAGGGCCCACGCCATCCGGGCCGGGGGCTGCACCCCGAAGGTCCGGGCCACCGGCAGGGCGGCACCGGCCAGCACCGCCGCGCCCAGCGTGCCGGCCACGACGACGGCTCGGGTGGTGCCGGCGGCCGTGCGGGCGTAGGCCTCGTCGTCACCGCGCCCGAGGTGCTCGGACAGGGCGGTGAAGCTCGCCGTCGCGATCGGCACGGCGAGCACCGCGTAGGGCAGCAGGTAGACCGCCCAGGCGTAGTTGTAGACGGTGAGCGCGCCGCCGGAGCGGTTGGTGACCACGATGACGACCAGGGTGGCCAGCTGCTGGGCCACCAGCCCGGCCAGGCCCGCGACGGCGAGCGACCTCGCGCGCGGCGCCACCCCGGACGGGAAGGCGAACGTGGGCCGCAGCCGCTCGGTCCGCAGCACCGGCACCAGGCTGGTCGCCGCGAGCACCACCACGCCCGCCGTGGTGCCCAGCGCGAGCACGAGCACCGACCGTTCGGGGAAGGACGCCAGGTCGGTGAGGCTGCCGGAGTAGCCGGCGTCGAAGGCGAGGTAGGCGGCGGCGACCACGAGGCTGGACAGCAGCGGCGCGACGGCCGGGGCGAGGAAGCGGCGCCGGGCGTTGAGGACCCCGGCCGCCACCACCGCGATCCCGTAGAGGACGACCTGCGGCACCAGCAGCACGAACATCGCGGTCGCCACCCCGGCGACGTCGGCGGCGTCGCAGCCGGCCGGGTCGCGGACCAGGGCGGTCATGAGCGGCCGGGCCAGCAGGATCCCGGCCACGGCCACCGGCAGCAGGGCGGCGACGGCCCAGGTGAGCAGCGCCGAAGCGGTGCGCCGGGCCTCCTCCGCCTCCCCGCGGGCCAGCGGCGCGGCGACCAGCGGCACCACCGCGCTGGCCAGCGCCCCGCCGGCGACCACCTCGAAGAGGATGTTGGGCAGCATGTTGGCCGTGGTGTAGGCCGTGCCCAGGCAGCTGTCCTCCACCGTGCCGGAGAAGACCAGCCAGCGGCCGAAGCCCACGACCCGTGAGAGCAGGGTGACCGCGGCGATGAGCGCGGCGCCCCCGGCCAGCGTGCCGGCGACCCGGCGGTTCGCCGCCCTCACGCGCCCGCGCCCGGGTGCGGCCCCTCCCCCTCGGCGCCGCCCGGCGGATCCATCGGCACGGGCGCGGACGGCACGACCGGTCGCCGCCCCAGCCGGTCCAGCGCCCGCAGCGGCGGCACCGCCTCGATGACCCGGGTGAAGCTGACCCGCTCGCTGGCCACCGTGAGCCCGGCGAGCACCGCGAGGCGCACCGTCAGCGAGCGCCGGGAGGCGCCTGCGGCGGCGGCGACGCCGAGCAGCGCGCCCAGCGCGTTGGCGCCGGCGTCGCCGAGCATCGAGCGCTCACCCAGGTCCGCGGGCAGCAGTCCGGCGGCCACCCCCGCGGCGGCGGCCGCGCTGCCCGTGCCGCGCCCCCCGCGCAGCGCCACCGGTGCGGCGAGCAGCAGCGCGGCCTTGAGCGCCCGGCCGGGACGCAGGTCCAGCAGGTTGAGCAGGTTGGCGCTGCCGGCCACCACGCCTCCGGCCAGCACGACGTCGGTGAGCCCGCGGGCGGTGACGCTGCGCCGGGTCCCGGGACCTGGATGTGCGCCGTCCGAGGGGGCCCCTGCCGCGAGCAGCCGCCCCGCCACGAGCCCCGCGGCCCCGATGCCGACCACCTTCACCGCGCCGGTGGTCACCCGGCCCTGCCGGGCCGCGCCCAGGTGGCCGCGCAGGCCGCGCTCGCCGCCGTCGCCGTGCAGGTCGTCGATCGCTCCGAGAACGCCGGCGGCGACGGTGGCCACGACCGCCGCGGGTGCGCCGGCGCGAAGCCCGGGCCGCCGCGCCGGTGCGAGGGCCGCGACGGCGGCCAGCACGGCCGCCGGGCCCTCCAGCAGCGAGACCGTCTCGCCCCGGTGGTTGGTCCGGTTCCAGCGGTCCGCCCCGCCGAGGGCGCCCCGCCGGGCGGCGGCGTCGAGCGCGGTCTGCGCCAGCGGGGCGAGCACGGCGCCGGCGCCGAAGGCCGCCAGCCGCCGGCGCACGGAGAGCGACCCCGGCTCCGGCAGCGACATCGGTTCGGCGGAGCCGCGGCAAGCGCTGCTCACGGCGCGGCGGGGGTCAGCGAGGGCAGCGGGGTGGGCAGCGGCCGGGAGGCGCCTTCGCCGAAGCCGTAGGCGGCGCTGGTCCCCTGGACCTCGGCCGCCAGCGCCAGCGGCACGCTCATCCGGCCCGCCGCGGTGCCCAGCGCGTCGACGGTGGACAGTCTCTTGGCGGCATCGCCCGAGCGGACCGCCGCCACCAGACCACCGGCCGCCGCGGACTCGACCGGCCCCGCGACCACGGTGCCCTGGTCGGCGGCGTCGAGCGCGGTGGCCAGCCCGACGAGGTCGGCCACCTGGGCCTTGGTCTCGTCGGTGGGCACCTGCGGCGCGGGGCCGGCCTCGACCACGGCCAGGGTGGCCCGGCCCACCGGGGTGCCGGAGAGCTTGACGAAGCCCGCCGAAGCCAGGGCTTGCAGGAAGGCCTGCCCGGAGGAGTCCTCGCCCGGCGCGAGCGCGAGGTCGGGCACGACCAGGGCCCGGGCCAGGGCCGCGCCCGCCCGCTCCTGCACCCCGGCGCCGTCCCGGTAGGTGGTGCCGGTGGGAGCGCTCTGGTCCACCAGCTGCCCGAGGGCGCCCTGCTGGGCCGGGTCCAGCCAGGCGTCGGCCACGGTGACGGTGCTGGTGACGGTGGCTCCGGCCTGGCGCACCGCGGTGGCGGTGGCGTCGGCGAGGTCGCCGTCGGCGGCCGGCAGGACGACCAGCACGACCCGGCGGTCGGCCAGCCGCCCGGCGAGCACCTGGGGGGCGACCTCGGCGACCGCGGCGTCGTCGTAGTCGAGGCGGCCCTTGGACTGGGTCAGCTGCGCGCGCAGGTCGTTGCGGTCGGTGCGCAGCTGGTCCAGCTGCTGCTGCAGGGTGTTGTCGATGGGCTCCTTGAGCGGTCCGGAGCCGAGCACGATGCCCACGGCCAGCGCCATGAAGATCGCGATGATGGAGACCACGTGGTAGCGGAAGTCGATCACTCGGCCGGCTCCCCGCCGTCTCGGCCGGCTCCGCCGGCTCGGTCAGCCTCGCGCGGCCGGCACCCGGTGCTCACGTGAACAGCTCCTGCACCCAGAAGACGACGTCGTCCCAGCGGCCCCGCAGCACGCCGAGGGCCGCCTGGCCGGTGGGGGTGGCCGCCAGCGCCACGACGAGGGCCAGCAGCCCCGCCAGCACCAGCACGACCAGCTGGCCGGTGCCGATCCGGCTGCGGTAGAGCCGGCTCACGCCCTTGGCGTCGACCAGCTTGCCGCCCACCCGCAGCCGGGTGAGGAAGGTGCTGGCCTGCCCGTCGCGGCCCTTGTCCAGGAACTCCTCGAGGGTGGCGTGCGTGCCCACCGCCACGATGAGGTCGGCGCCCTTGTCGTCGGCGAGCAGCATCGCGACGTCCTCGCTGGTGCCGACGGCCGGGAAGACGACCGAGTCGACGCCGAGCTGCTCGAGGCGCTCGAGGCCCGGGGCACGCCCGTCCCGGTAGGCGTGCACGACGAGCTCGGCACCGCCGGTGAGCGCGGCGTCGGAGACCGAGTCCATGTCCCCGACGATGACGTCGGGCCGCCAGCCGGCCTCCAGCAGGGCGTCGGCCCCTCCGTCGACGCCGACCAGCACCGGCCGGAACTCGCGGATGTAGGGCCGCAGCGTGGCCAGGTCCTCCTTGTAGTGGTAGCCGCGCACCACGATGAGCGCGTGCCGCCCGCCGAACCGGGTGCGCACGTCGGGCACGCCCACGCTGTCCAGCAGCAGGTCGCGCTCTCGCTTGAGGAACTCCATGGTGTTGGCGGCGAACGCCTCCAGCTGCACCGCGAGCCCCGCCCGCGCCCGCTCCATGGCGTCGGCCACGGTCTCGGGCGTCTGGACCGTCCCCTCGGCCACCACCTCGTCCTCGACGTAGAGGCACCCGCCGTCCAGCCGGGCCACCGTCCCCTCGGCGACCCGCTGCAGGACGTCGTCGCCCACGTCGTCGACCAGCGGCACGCCGGCGGCCACGACGATCTCGGGGCCGAGGTTGGGGTAGCGGCCGCTGATGCTGGGCGCGGCGTTGACGACCGCGGCCACCCCGCAGGCCACCAGCGCCTCGGCGCTCACCCGGTCCAGGTCCATGTGGTCGATGACGGCGATGTCGCCGGGGCGCAGGCGCTTGGTGAGGTTCTTGGTCCGCCGGTCCAGCCGGAGCACACCGCTGACCCCGGGCAGCTCCGGCTGCCGGGACCGGCGCCGGGGCAGGACGATCCTCATCGTGCCGCCATCCTGCCAGAGCGGGACGCGCGGACCGGGGCGGTGGGCTGTCGGGCGCGTCAGGCCGGCGTCAGGCCCCGCGGCTCGCCCGGGCCGCCTCCAGCAGCTCCTCGGCGTGGGCCAGCGCGGTCTCGGAGCCCTCCAGCCCCGCGAGCATGCGGGACAGCTCCTGCACCCGGGCCTCGTCGTCGAGCCCGACCACCCCGGTGCGGGTGACCGAGCCGTCGTTGCTCTTGACCACCTGCAGGTGGCGGTCGGCGAAGGCGGCCACCTGCGGCAGGTGGGTGACCACCAGCACCTGGGCCGAGCGGGCCAGCCGGGCCAGGCGACGGCCCACCTCCACCGCCGCCTTGCCGCCCACACCGGCGTCGACCTCGTCGAAGACGAAGGTGGGCACCGGGTCGGCCCCGGCGAACACCACCTCCACCGCGAGCATGACGCGGGACAGCTCACCGCCGGAGGCACCCCTGTGCAGCGCGCGGGCCGGTGCCCCCGGGTGCGGGGCCAGCAGCAGCTCGACCTCGTCCACGCCGGTGGCCCCGAAGGCGAGCCGCCGGCCGTCCACCGGCAGCCCGTCCGGGTCCTCGCTCTGGCGCACCTCGACGCTCACCCGGGCGTGCGGCATGGCGAGGTCGGCCAGCTCGGCGGTGACCTGCTCGCCGAGCCGTCCGGCCGCCTCCTGACGGGCCCGCGAGAGCTGCCCGGCCAGCTCGGTCAGGCGTGCGAGCAGCGTCTCCTCCTCGGCGCGCAGCGCGTCGATCCGCTCGTCGTCGCCCTCGAGCTCGGCCAGCCGCTTCGCGGCGCCGCGGGCCCAGTCCAGCACCGCCGCGGCGGTGTCGCCGTACTTGCGCTGCAGCGCGGACAGCGCCGCGCGGCGGTCCTGCACCGCGGCCAGCCGGGCCGGGTCGGTGTCCACCCCCGCGGTGTAGGAGGCGAGGTCGGCGCCGACGTCGGAGAGCAGGTAGGAGACCTCGGCGAGCCGGTCGGCCAGCGCGGCCAGCGCGGGGTCGTGGTCGCGGGCGGCGTCGAGCGCTCGCCGGGCGGCGCCCACCAGGCTCACGGCGTCCGCCGCATTCATCGCGCCGTCGGCACCGGGGTCGCCGAGCAGCGCCTCGTGCGCCGACGCGGCGGCCGCCCGCAGCCCGTCGGCGTGGGCCAGCCGGCTCTCCTCCGCGGCGAGGTCGACGTCCTCGCCCTCCACCGGCGCGACCGCCTCCACCTCGTCCAGACCGAAGCGCAGCAGGTCGGCCTCCTGCGCGCGCTCGCGGGCCCGGGTGGTGAGCTCGTCCAGCATCCGGCGCACCTCCCGCAGGCGCGCGTAGGCCTCGGCGTAGGCGGCCAGCGGCTCGGCCACGGCCGGGCCGGCGAACCGGTCGAGCGCACCCCGCTGCCGGGCCGGCTGGCGCAGCCGGCGCTGGTCGTCCTGCCCGTGCACGGCGACGAGGTCGTCGGCGAGCTCGCCCAGCACGGCCAGCGGGACCCCGGACCCGCCCAGATGGGCCCGGCTGCGCCCCTCCGCCGAGACCGAGCGCACGACCAGCAGCTCCTGACGCAGCACCGGGGCCACCTCGACCTGCGCCGCCTTCTTGCCGCGGCGGGGGCGCCCGGCCGGCTTCTCGCCCTGCGCATCCTGCACGGGGCTCACGACCGGCTCCGGCGACGCGGGAACCGGTTCGAGCTCGGCCCCCGCCTCCTGCGCGCGCACGAGCGCGGGATGTCCCTCGGGCAGCACGATGCGTCCCTCGACCACCGCGGTCCGCTCGCCGCTGCGGACGCGCCCAGGGTCGGCCTTGCCGCCCAGCAGCAGGCCGAGGCCGGTGACGACCATGGTCTTGCCGGCACCGGTCTCTCCGGTGATCACGGTGAGGCCGGGCGACAGCTCGAGCTCGGCGTCCTCGATGACGCCGAGGCCGCGGATGCGCAGGTGCTCCAGCACGCGGCGGAGCCTACTGGGGCGGCCCGACACCAGCCGGGCGACAGACCGGCGCCGCGGCGCTACTCCTCCTCGAGCCCGGAGTCGCCGGACCCGGCGAGCGTGCCGCCGGGCGCCGGGTCGCTGCGCCGGCCGCGCCAGCCCTCCACCGGCAGGGCGAACTTGGCCACCAGCCGGTCGGTGAACGGTGCTCGGTGCAGCCGGGCCAGCCGCACCGGCTGAGACCCCCGGCGCACCTCGATCCGGGCGCCGGGGGGCAGGTCGACCGAGCGCCGGCCGTCGCACCACAGCACGCCCGAGCCGTCGGTGCCGGCCAGCACCTCCACGGCGAGCACCGAGGTGGGCGCGGCCACCAGCGGCCGGGCGAACAGCGCGTGCGCGCTGATGGGCACCAGCAGCAGAGCCTCGACCTCGGGCCACACCACCGGGCCGCCGGCGGAGAAGGCGTAGGCGGTGGACCCGGTGGGGCTGGCGCAGACGACGCCGTCGCAGCCCCAGCGCGAGAGCGGGCGGCCGTCGACCTCCACGACCACCTCGAGCATCCGCTGCCGGCTGGCCTTCTCCACCGAGGCCTCGTTGACCGCCCAGGTGCGGGCCACCTCGCGGCCGTCGTGGCGGACGACGACGTCGAGGGTCATCCGCTCCTCGATGTCGTAGCGGCGCGCCACCACCCGCTCCACCGTGGCCGAGAGGTCCTCGCGCTCGGCCTCGGCGAGGAAGCCGACGTGGCCGAGGTTGACCCCGAGCAGCGGGGTGCCGGTGGGGCGGGCCAGCTCGGCGCCGCGCAGCAGCGTGCCATCGCCACCGAGGACGACCACCAGCTCGCAACCGAGGGCGGCGTCGTCGTCGCACTCGACCACCTGCAGGCCCCGCACCCCGAGCTCGACGGCCTCCGGGGCGAGCACGCGCACCTCGATGCCGGCGGCGAGCAGCTGCTCGGCGGCGGTCCGGGCGTCGACCAGCGCACCCGGCCGCCCGGTGTGGGCCACGAAGAGGACGCTGCGCGGTCCCCCGGCGGCGGGCCCGGGCGCGCCCGGAGCCTCCACGGGACGGATGACGGTCACTGCGGCCCTTCCTGGATCGCGCGGGACAGATCGGCCGGGTCCAGCGGCGGTGCGCCGTGGTGCAGCCAGAGGAAGTACTCGACGTTGCCCGAGGGCCCGGGCAGCGGGCTGGCGACGACGCCGCGGACGCCCAGCCCCAGCCCACCCGCGGACGCCGCCACCTCGCGGACCGCCTCGGCCCGCAGCTCCGGGTCGCGCACCACCCCGCCGGAGCCGAGCCGCTCGCGGCCGACCTCGAACTGCGGCTTGACCATGAGCACGAGGTCGCCGTCGGGCACCGTGCAGGCGGTCAGGGCCGGCAGCACCAGCGCGAGCGAGATGAACGACAGGTCGCCGACGACGAGGTCGACCGGCCCGCCGATCGTGTCCGGCTCCAGGTCGCGCACGTTGACCCGCTCGTGGACGTCCACCCGGTCGTCGGTCCGCAGCGACCAGGCGAGCAGCCCGTAGCCGACGTCGACGGCGACCACCCGGGCCGCCCCGGCCCGCAGCAGGACGTCGGTGAAGCCGCCGGTGGAGGCCCCCGCGTCCAGGCACCGCCGGCCGGCGACCGCCAGGCCCCGCGGGGTGAACGCGGCCAGCGCCCCGGCCAGCTTGTGCCCGCCGCGCGAGGCGTAGCCGGGGTCGGTCTCGTCCTCGCGCACCACGACGGCGGCGCCGAGGTCGACCTGCGTGGCCGGCTTGGTCGCCACCTGACCCGCCACCGTCACGCGCCCGGCGGCGACCAGCTGCACGGCCTGCTCGCGGGAGCGGGCCAGGCCGCGACGGACCAGCTCGGCGTCGAGCCGCTGGCGGCGGCTCATCGGGGGCTCATCGGCGGAAGGACGGCACCGGCGCGGGGCTCACCGGCGCTGGGGCCCGGGGACCGCGGGACGGGGCGATGCCGATGCCGATGCCGATGCCGATGCCGAGCCGGCGCCGCCGCTGCCCCCCGCGGCCGCCCCGAGGGCGTCCTGCAGGCTGCGGTGCACCTCCTCGTAGACGGCCACGTGCTCCGCGGTCGGCAGCCGGTCGAGCTCGGGCAGCCGCTCCAGCGCGGCGTCGACCCGGTCCTCGCCGGTGGGGATCACCTCGGTGCGCCCGGCGTCCGAGCCGTCGTGCGGGTCGGCGGCATCGAGCAGGTCGGCCTCGCCCTGCTGGTCGATCGGCGCGTCGATCGCCTGGTCCTCGAACGGCTCCTCGCTCACGCCGAGGGGCCCTTCCGAGCACCCCTGGCGCGGGCGCCGGCCACAGCGCGCTTGGCCGCCGCGCGCTCGCCCTCGGTGGGGGCGGCGACGACGTCGGGGGCGGTCGCCCGCGTGCGCGCGGGAGCCTTGGCGGGCGCCGTCGACGCCGCCGTGCTCGCCGCGGCCTCCGCCGCCTTCTTGGCGGGCACCTTCTTGGCGGGCACCTTCTTGGCCGGCGCCTTGGTCGCACCCTTCGTCGCCGGCGCCTGCGTCCCCCCAGCGCTGGTGCCCGCAGCCTGGGCGACGGGCGCGGCCGGCGACTGCGCCGCCACCCTCCGCTCCAGGTCGTGCACCCGGACCTCGAGCCGCTGGGCGCGCTTGGTGGCCGCCTCGAGCTCGCTCGCGCTGACCAGGCCCAGCTTGGTCACCTGGCGCTCGACCTCGCCGCGCACCAGACCCAGCAGCATCTCCCGGTTGGCCTTGCTGGTGGCCAGCAGGTCCTCGGCCACGCCGGCCACCTGCTCGCGCAGGTCCCCGACCGACGGCAGGCCCGCGCCCAGTCCAGCACCCAGCCCAGCACCGAGGCCGGCGCGCAGCCCGGCCCCCGGGGAGAGCAGCGACTGCGCCACGCTGGTGGCCCGCTGCCGGGTCACATCGGTCAGCCCGCTGGCGATCTGCAGATAGCCGCGCAGCCCTTCGAGCACCATCTCGCCCCTCTCACCGTCGACGCCGTGGGAACGCTACCTCCTCGGCCGCCGGCGCACCGGGGCGCGCCGCACCCGTCAAGGCAGCGCGGGGGCGGTGGCACGCGAGCGCTGCCGGACCACCGTGGACCGACTCGTCCAGGGGCCTGGCCACGCCGTCCCGTACGTCAGGCCCGCAGCCCCGGTCGGTCAGGGTCCGGTGAGCCGGTCGAGCCGGTCGAGCCGGTCGAGCCTGGACACGGCCTCGGCCACGTCCACCGCCGTGCCTGCGTCGACGGCGGCCCAGGCGGCCACGGCGGCGGCTCGCAGCCCGTCCAGGCCGTCGCCCCCGTCACCGGGTGCGGCCCCGCCCGAGGGCCCGACCTCGAGCCGCCCGGCGACGACGCGGGCGCGCCAGCCGCCGCAGCGGGCCTCGCCGCCCTCGTCCACCTGGACCGGCGGGTGGGTCTGCTGCAGTGCCGTGAGATCCCGGCCGACCCAGCTCGGCCGCTCCTGCGGCACCGCGGTGAGCAGCTCGGGCACGCCGGACACCCCGGTGAGCACCAGCAGGCTGGGCAGGCGGGCGCGGTTGGCGCAGGCGATGTCGGTGTCGAGCCGGTCCCCGACCACCAGCCCCTCGCCCTCCCGGTCGCTGTCCCTGCCGTCGGCGGGCGGGGCAGCGACCCGGGCCAGCGCGGCGTCGACGAGATGCCGCTCGGGCTTGCCGGCCACCTCGGGCTCCGCGCCGGTGGCCGCGCGGACGGCGGCGACCAGAGCCCCGTTGCCGACCAGCAGCCCGCGCGGGCTGGGCAGGGTGAGGTCGAGGTTGGTGGCCATCCAGCGCGCCCCGGCCCGCACCGCGAGGGCGCCCTCGCTCAGCAGCGCCCAGTCCACTGTCGGTGCGTAGCCCTGCACCACCGCCGCCGGCCGCTCGGCGGCCTCGGCCACCGGCGCCAGCCCGACGTCGGCCACCGCCCGGCGCAGCCCCTCCCCGCCCACCACGAGGATCCGGCTGCCGGCCGGCAGGTCGGCCGCCAGCAGGCCGGCCGCGGCCTGCGCGGAGGTCACGACCTCGTCCGGGGCCGCGGGCACGCCGAGACCGGTCAGCAGGTCGGCGGTCTGCTCCGGGGTGCGCAGGGCGTTG
Source organism: Motilibacteraceae bacterium (assembly GCA_051953655.1). Classification (GTDB taxonomy): domain Bacteria; phylum Actinomycetota; class Actinomycetes; order Motilibacterales; family Motilibacteraceae; genus JBQCHF01. The sequence goes on along the minus strand of JBQCIO010000153.1, from coordinate 6,742 downwards.
TTGGTGAGGAAGAGCAGCCGGGCACCGGCCCGGCGCGCCTGCTCGAGCGCGGCCGGGGCCGTCGGGATGACCTCGGGAGCGACGTAGACGGTGCCGTCCAGGTCGAGCAGCAGCAGGTCGTGCCGCTCGAGCAGGGGCGCCGACGTGCCGGCCCGCAGCGGCCGGAGGCCCCCGCTCATGCCCCGGCCCCGTCCGCCGGCCCCGCGGCGGAGCCGCCGGTGTCAATGGCGGCGGAGCCGCCGGCGTCAATGGCGGCGGAGCCGCCGGCGTCAGAGGGGGCGGAGCCGCCGGCGTCAGGGGTGGCGTCCGGGCGACCGGCCGGAACGTCCCCGGCGGGCGGGGCAGCGGGCTGCCGGACGGCCTCCTCGCGGGCCCGCAGGGTGGCCCGCACGTGCCGCAGCGCCTGGGTGTACTCCGTGCGGTCCGGACGCATCGCCACGGCCAGGGCCAGGTGCTCGGCGGCGGCGGTGAGACGGTCCATGCGGCTGAGCGACAGGCCCAGCCCGAACCGGGCGTAGTCGTCGCCGGGCACCAGCTCGACGAGCTCGCCGAAGGCCGAGGCCGCGTCGTCGTAGTGGCCCGCGTCGAACAGGGCTCGCGCGTGCGCCTCGCCGATGCTGGCCGAGTCCGGCGCCCCCGCCCGCGCGCGGGCGAGCAGCTGCGCGGCCGCGGCGGCGTCGCCGGACTCCAGCAGCGCCATCCCCCGCCGGTACCAGTCGTAGAGCTCTCCGGACGGGCTGCCCTCCGTCTGAGCCGGCCCTGATCGACCTGCTCCGACGTGACCGGGCCCGAACGGCTCGTGAGGCTGCACCATGCCTCCACGCTGCCACACCCCGGCCAGCACCCCCACCGCACGGTCACCGCACGGTCACCGCCACGACGGATCCCGTGAGGGCGCGCCGGACAGGCTGCCCGAGAGGCCGGCTGGTCGAGCGCTCGTACGATGAGACGGTGACGTCCCCGTCGACCTTCCCGCCCCTGCTGGACGTCACCCCGCAGACCCCGGGTCTGGACGTGCGGCCCTTCCGCGGCCTGCGCTACGACCCGGCGGTCGTGCCCGACGTCGCCGCCGCCACCAGCCCGCCGTACGACGTGGTCGACGTCGACGGGGTGCGGCGCCTGGAGGATCTCGAGCCGCACAACGTGGTCCGGCTGATCCTGCCCCGGGAGGAGTCGTGCGGGCCCGAGGGCCGCTACGCCCATGCCGCCGCCACCCTGGGGCAGTGGCTGCGCGACGGTGTGCTCGTGCAGGACGACCCCGGCTTCTACGTCTACGAGGAGTCGGCGGAGGGGCAGCCGGCCGACGGTCCGGTGCCCGACGGACAGGTGATCCGTGGTCTCGTCGCGGCCGTCGGGCTGTCGGGCGCCAGCACGGGTGCGGTCCTGCCGCACGAGGAGGTCATGCCTGGCCCGGTGGCCGACCGGCAGGCCCTGATGCGCGCCACCGGTGCCCAGCTCGAGCCGATCCTGCTCGTGCACGACGGCGACCAGGCGGCCGGCGCGCGCATCGACGAGGTCCTGGACTCGGTCGTGGCCGGGCCCGCGCTGCTCGACGTGCGGACGTCCGAGGGGCGTCGGCTCCGGCTCTGGCACGTGCCGGCCGGCGCCCAGGACAGCGGCCGCACCAGCACCGTGACCAACACAGAGACCAGCACACAGACCAGCAGTCAGGACGACCCCGCGGACGGCGCCACGGCCGAGACCCTGCTGGCCTCCTTCGCCCGTCGCCGGGCGCTGATCGCCGACGGCCACCACCGCTGGGCGGCCTACCAGGCGCTCGCCCGAGAGCTGGGGCGGGCACCGGTCGGCGGCTCCCCCGTCGACCTGCGTGACGGGAACCGCGACGCCGGGTGGGACGACGCGGGGTGGGACGCCGGGCTCGCGCTGCTGGTCGACGCCAGCCGCTATCCGCTGGCGCTGGGCGCCATCCACCGCCTGGTGCACGGGCTGACGCTGTCCGAGGCCCTCGGCGCCCTCGCCGGTCTGGAGGGGGCGGTCCGGGTGAGCCGGCTGCCCGCGGGCTCGGTGCCCGCCCTGGACGGCCTGGCCGCGGCCGGGCAGGAGCACCCTGCCCTCGACCTCGTGGCCGCCGACGGCGCCGCCCGGCTCGAGCTGGTCGACCCGACCGCCCTCACCGGGCCCGACCAGCCCGCCGCCTGGGAGGGCCTGGACGCCGCCCTCCTGCACGGGGGGTTGCTGCCGCGGTGGCGGGCCGGGGACGGCCGTGGCCTGCACCCCGTCACCTACTGCCACGACGCGCGGGCCGCCGTGGCCGCCGCCCAGGGAGGCGACGGTCTCGCGGTGCTGCTCAACCCGGTCACCGTGCCGCAGGTGCTCGCCGTCGCGTCGGCCGGAGCGACCATGCCGCGCAAGTCGACCTCGTTCGGCCCCAAGCCGCGGACCGGCCTCGTCCTGCGCCAGGTGAGGTAGGACCACGGCCCGGCCCGACCCGGCCCGATCAGGGCCATCCCAGCTGTCTCGACCGCCGCTCGGTCCGCCCGCGCACCACGGTCGGCGGGCGCTCCGGGGCGTCCCAGGTCCTGGTCCGCAGGGGCCACCGACCTCACCGGGTGACGCGCCGCAGCCGCCGGGCGGCGGACACCTCGATCTCGTAGCGGCTGGTCGTCTGCCCGTCCTCACGTCGCACCCGCCGGTGCAGCGCCCCGCTGACCTGCACCACGTCCCCGACCTTCCAGGTCGCGATGTTGCGGCGCAGGCCCGCCCGCCAGGCGGCGCACTCCAGCCCGTCGGCCACCACCCGACCCGCGGAGCTGCGCGAGGCCGGGTCGCGGCGCACCGCCAGCCGGAAGCCCAGCACGACGTCGCCGCTGGGCATCGCCCGTTCCACCGGTTCCCCGGAGACGCGCCCGACGAGCAGCACCTCGTTGCGGTGCGCCGGACCGTCGTCGGCCTCCTCCACCCCCGGCAGCGCCGCGTCCTCCAGCGCTCCCTCCTCCACCGTGGCGGCGACCGCCTGTCCCTGCCGTCCCATCCGGCTGCTCCCCTCGCTCGTCCGACCTGCCCCGGCCGGCCGGCCCAGCCCCGCGCGGTGGCTGGTCCGCGCGTCGGGTGACGCCGTCGGCCGTGCCCCTACGATGCTCGCGACGACGGCGGCGTGGCCGGTCTCGGCCGCTGCCTGTGGACGACGACGAAGGGTCGGGCGGCGGCTGTGGACGGAACCGAGGGGACCACCGCGGGGAGGCAGGACGGGCTGCCGGAGAACGTCACCCGGCTCGGCGAGGACGTCTTCACCATCGACACCCGCATGTCCGGCTTCGGCGGCATCACCGCCGGTTACCTGGTCCTCGGGGAGCGCCCCTGCCTGGTCGAGACCGGCACCGCAACCAGCGCACCGGTGGTCCGCGACGCCCTGGCGGCCCTCGGCGTCGGGCCGGAGGACCTCGCGACCGTGGTCGTGACCCACATCCACCTCGACCACGCCGGCGGCGCCGGCGACATCGCCGAGGCGTTCCCCCGCGCCCAGGTGGTGGTGCACGAGCTGGGCGCGCGGCACCTGGTCGACCCGACCAAGCTGATGACCAGCGCACGGCGCGTGTTCGGCGACGTCCTGGACAACGTGCTCGGTCTGCTCCGGCCGACCCCGCAGGAGCGGGTGGTCGCCCTCGGCGACGTCGGCAGCATCGACCTCGGCGGCGGCCGCCGGCTGGACAGCTTCCACGCGCCGGGCCACGCCAAGCACCACGTCGGCCTGCTGGACAGCCAGACCGGAGACCTCTACGTCGGCGACGCGGCCGGCATCTACGTGCCGGAGACGGCCGACGTGCGCCCGGCCACCCCGCCGCCGGACTTCGACCTCGACGTGGCCTGCGCGTCGCTGCAGCGCTTCCGCGACGTGCAGCCCACCCGGCTGCTGTTCAGCCACTTCGGTCCGGTGAGCGACGTGCAGCTCACGCTCGACCGCTCCGAGGAGGAGCTGCGGCTGTGGGTCGAGCTGGTGCGCGACGCGCGCAGCGCGAAGCTCGACCTCGACCACGCCGTGGCGATGGTCCTCGACCGCACCCGGGAGCGGTACGCACAGTTCCTGGCCATGCCCGAGGTGGTGGAGAAGTTCGAGGAGCTCAACCAGACCGCCGCGAACATCGTGGGCATCAACCGCTGGCTGGACCAGGTCACCGGCGAGGCGCACGACTTCGGCGACGCCGCCGCCGCCCGCTGAGCCGGAGGACCGCATCGCCGTCCCCGCCGGGTCACGAGCGCGGGGACGGCGGGGGCGGTCAGAAGAGCGTGCCCTCCTGCCGGTCCTGCTCCTGGCCGCGCTCGTCCCGGGTGTCCCCGCTGGCTGACTGGTCCCCGGCCGGCGCGTCCGCGGCGGGCTGGAAGACCACCGCAGGCGCCGTCGCCGCCGGGGGCGCGACCGGCGCGTCCGGCTCGAGGTGGGAGAAGGTGCCCGGCCGGCTCGGCTCGACCGTCGCCACGCTCTCCCCGCGAACGCCGGCAGGCTCTGCGTCTGCGGGGACAGCGGCGACCGGCTCGTCGTCCTCGATCTCCGAGTGTCCGTCACCGGCCTCCGGCTGCGCGTCGGGCAGCTCCTCGTCGGTCCGCTCGAGGTCGTCCGGGACGTCCTCTTCGTCGTCGATGTCGCCGCCGTCGCGGTCGGGCTCGACCTCGACGTCCACCCCGGCGACGTCCTGGCTCTCGTCCTCGAGGTCCTCCTCGGGGTCGTCCTCGGGGTCGTCCTGGGTCTCGTCCTCGGCGGCGTCCTCGTCCTCGGCGTCGTCGAGGTCGACGAAGGTCAGCCCCTGCAGCTCGGCGAGCCGCTCGGCCGCGTCGGTCTCCCCGTCCCGGTCGACCTCGAGCGTGCGCTCGAACCAGCGCTCGGCCTCGCTCGTCCTGCCCGCGGCGGCCAGCGCGTCGGCGTAGGCGTAGCGCAGGCGCGCCGTCCAGGGCTGAGAGCGACGCGGAGTGAGGTCGGCCCCCTGCAGGGTGACCACGGCCGCGTCGAGCTGGCCCAGGTCGCGCCGGGCGCCGCTGGCCACGATCCGCAGCTCGACCTTGCCGGCCTCGTCCAGGCGCCCGGCCTCCGGTGAGGCCGCGAGCTCCAGCGCCCGCTCGGGCCGGCCGAGCCCGCGCTCGCAGTCGGCCATGACGGGCAGGTACGCCTCGCTGCCGGTGATCCGCTTGGCCGCGCGCAGCTCGGTGAGCGCGACGCCCCAGTGCCCGGCCGCGTAGGCGGCCAGTCCGGTCGCCTCGCGCACCGCCCCCACCCGACCCGCCATCCGCTGGGCGGCGAGCGTGTGCTGGTACGCGAGCTCGGGGTCGTCCTCCACCACGCGAGCCGCCATCGCGAGCCGGCGCGCCACGGCCGCGGCCGCACCCTCCGGCAAGGTCTGCAGCTCGCGGCGCACCTCGCGCGGCAGCTCGTCCGCGCTCACGTCGTCCGGCAGCGGGGGGGCCACCGGCCGGTCGCTGCGCTCTGCTGCATGACCGCCTACGGTCGGGCGCCGCTCTCCCGCCGCCCCGCGCACCCCCGGGCGACGCTCGTCGCGCTCGGTCCCTCGCCCACCTGGACGGTGTCCCGGACGGTCCGGCCGGCCGGCCCGCTCGGGGCGTCCGGCGCCTGCGCCGCGCTCGGGACGGTCCGGACGACCGGCGCCTGCGGGACGGTTGGAGCTCCAGCTCCGCTCGGTGCGCTCAGGACGACCAGCACCCCCACCGCGCTCGGGACGCTGCGCCCGCTCAGGACGATCCGGACGACCACTGCCCGCAGGACGGTCCGGACGACCAGTGCCCGCAGGACGGTTGGAGCCCCAGCTCCGCTCGGTGCGCTCAGGACGACCAGCACCCCCACCGCGCTCGGCACGATCCGGACGACCAGTGCCCGCGGGACGGTTGGAGGTCCAGCTCCGCTCGGTGCGCTCCGTCCGCTCGGGCCGGGCTGTCCAGGTACGGCCCTGCCCGGTCGACGGCCGAGATCGGGCGTCGCGGCTCGGTCGGCGATCGTCGTTGCGGGCCCCCTGACCGCTGGACGTTCGCTCCGACCCGCCGGCGCCTCCGGAACGCCGCTCATGCGGCGGCCGTCCGCTCTGCTCGCTGCGCACCGCGCCACGGGTCCAGGACCCTCCAGCGCCGCCACCGGACCCGCCGGCGCCTCGACCGCCGCTGCCGCCCGGCGCGGGACGGCTGCCGCCGCCCCTGCTGGCTCCCCCGGCCGCTCCCCGCGAGCCGGCGGGGCCGCCGGACCGAGGAGCCCGCGGGCTTCCGCCGCCACGTTCGCCGGCGCGGGCCGGACGACCTGCGCCGCCGGACGTCGGCCGTCCCGACCGGCTGTCAGTGGACCGCCTCTCCCCGGCTTGCCCACCACCGGACGCGCTCGGGCGCCCCGCTCCGGACCGGGAGGGACCGGCGGGCCGGTTCTCCCGCCGCCCGCTGGTGCGCCGCTCGTCGTCCGGTCGCTGCTGGTCCGCCATGGGGTGTCCTCGTCTGTCAGTGTCTGTTCGGGGCCGGCTCGAGGGCGAGCCGGCGAGCCGTGCCCCAAGGGGCGCGACAGGGCGCTGTGGAGATGTGGAGGTGCACGGACCGGCTCATGTCGGTCCCGGAAACAATGAAGGCCACCCCGGAGGGTGGCCTTCATCGTAGAGGTTGTTCGGCGGCGTCCTACTCTCCCACCCCGTCACCAGGGCAGTACCATCGGCGCTGAAGGGCTTAGCTTCCGGGTTCGGTATGGGACCGGGCGTTTCCCCTTCGCTATGGCCGCCGTAACAGTATCGAGATGACAAACCAA
>JBQCIO010000152.1:0-7917 GCA_051953655.1 Motilibacteraceae bacterium | reverse complement strand
ACTCACCGAGCTGCACGGCCTGCTCACCCCCGACATCGCCGCCCGCCTCAAGTCGGTCCTCGAGCCCCTGGCCGCGCCGATCGGCACCGCGGAACTGCCCGACCCACGCACCGCCAAGCAGCGAATGCTCGACGCGCTGCTGGAGACCGTCACCGTCGCCGGACGCATCCTCCCCGCGCAGAAGAACACCGTCGGCAACGAGAACGACGACGAGAACCTCGACGAGGACGAGCCGGTCGAGGTCAGCGACGACGGCGCCGACCCGCGCACCGGTCAGCCGGCCGGGCAACAGGCCCTCGACCTGGACCTCGGGCTGGCGCTCGACGGTGTCCCGTCGGTCCCGTCGGTCCCCGACTCCTTCCGCGGCAAGGTCGCCGCCCCGTCCCGGGACGGGCTGCTCGTCGCGGTCACCCTGGCCGAGCTCCGAGCCGCCGAGTTCGGCCAGCCCACCCCCGGCGCGCACCGGGCCGCGACGATCCTCTCCACCACCTCCGCCGGCACCGGGATCTCGGTCGAGCAGGCCCGGCTCCTTGCCTGCGAAGCCGGGATCATCCCCGTCGTCCTGGACGGCGAGGGCAGATCCATCGACGTCGGACGAGCCAGACGCCTGGCCACCCGCGACCAGCGGCGCCTGCTCGCGTTGCGGGACAAGGGCTGCGTCGGCCCTGGCTGTGATCGCCCGCCGGACTGGTCCCAAGCGCACCACATCACCTGGTGGACCCTCGGCGGAGAGACCAACCTGGACGAGCTGCGACTGCTCTGCCTCTGGCACCACCACCTCGTCCACGACCAGCACTGGGACATCCGCGCCACCCCGGGCGATGTCACAGGCGGCGGCACCGAGTGGCGTGCCCCGGCCTGGGTCGACCCCACCAGAACATGGGTCCGGACTCGCTGAAGATTCTGAAGGCCCGTCTTGTCCTTCCATGGTCAGGATAGGTCGCGGGTGGGGGCTTGCGGCAAGGGCTAGGCGGTGCGGCACACTCGCGCGTCCACCCATAGGCAGGAGGACTCCAGGTGGCCGAACCGCTCGATGACGGTCCGTTCTTCCACGGCACGATCGCGGACCTAGGCGTAGGTGAGCTCCTCACGGCCGGCCGCCGGTCGAACTACCGGCCCGAGATCGTGATGAACCACGTGTACTTCACCGCTCGCATCGACGGCGCAGGGCTCGCCGCCGAGATCGCCGCGGAACTGGCGGAGGGCTCCCCGCGCCCGAGGGTCTACGCCGTGGAGCCGACCGGCGCCTTCGAGAACGACCCGAACGTGACGGACAAGAAGTTCCCCGGCAATCCCACGCGGTCCTACCGCAGCAGCGCCCCGTTGCGGATCCTCGGCGAGATCACGGACTGGCGGCGGCTGACCCCGGAGGAGCTGCAGCTGTGGCGGGAGCGGCTGTCCGTGCTCCTCTCGAAGGACGGCGGCGAGATCATCAACTGAGGGGACTCCCCGCCTCAGGCCAGCCGAAGCCGCAGACCGGTGGCGCGGGCGGCGCGGCGCAGGACCGACCGGCGCACGGCCTCGGCCGAGCCGACGACGGTGACCCGGGACCGGGCCCGGGTGACGGCGGTGTAGAGGGTCTGCGTGGTGGCCAGGGGTGAGTCGGCCGGGGGCAGCAGCACCGTCACCTCGTCGAGCTGGCTGCCCTGCGCCCGGTGCACCGTGGAGGCGTAGAGGGGGCGGACCTCGCCGAGCCGGCCGAGGGGGAGGATGAGCGGTGCTGGCCCTCCGGTGGAGAAGGCCGCCACCAGGGTGCCCTCGGGGCCGACCACCACCAGGCCGCTGTCACCGTTGGAGAGCCCGGTGTCGGGATCGTTGGCGGTGACCAGCAGCGGCTGGCCGGGGTAGCGGCCGTCGCGGCGGGGGAGGACGCCTGTCGCCTCCACGCTCCAGCGGGCCATGGTGGTCGACCACGGCCCCACTCCGTAGGGACCGGCGCGGTGCGCGCACAGCAGCCGGTGCGTGCCGAGCGCGTCGAGGGCGGCGCGGACGTCGTCGGCCGGCGCGGGCAGCAGCTCGCCGCCGCGCCAGCCGGCCAGGTGCACGAGCTGCTCGGCCAGCTGCGCGGTCCGCGCGTGCAGGTGCTCGACGGCCGCGGCCGTGATCGAGCCGTCATCGGGAAGCGGGAACCAGGTCAGGCCCGGGGTCCGGCGGTCCTCGAGCAGCGCCAGCGCGGCGTCGGGGTCACCGACCCGCAGGGCCTCGGCGAGCCGGCCGACCCCGCCGCTCTCGGCGAACCGGTGGACCCGGCGCAGCAGCACGACGCCGTCGCGCAGCCGGGCCCCCGGGCTGTCCGGCGTCCCGCCCGCCGGTGCCCCAGGCAAGGCTGCCGGCAGGGGATCGGGCAGCACCGCGGCGAGCTGCTCGAGGGCGGCAGCCGTCCTCGCCGGGCCGGCGCCGCGCCCGGATCCGCTGACCTGCTCGCGCACCGGGTCGACCAGGTCGGCGAGGACCGCACCGGCCTCCACCGACGCCAGCTGGTCGGGGTCGCCGACCAGCACCAGCCGCGCGTCGGGCCGCAGGGCGTCGAGCAGCCGGGTCATGAGCGTCAGGGACACCATCGACGCCTCGTCCACCACGACGACGTCGTGCGGCAGCGGGTCGCCGGCATGGCGCCGCGGCGGGCCGTTGCGCGGGATCTGGAGCAGCCGGTGCAGCGTGGTCGCGGTGCTGGCCCGCAGCGCCTCGGCCTCGGGGGCGGTGAGGACACCGCCGTCGCCGCCGCGCAGCTGGGTGGCGGCGGCCTCGTGGATCGACTCCTGCAGCCGCGCCGCGGCCTTGCCGGTGGGGGCGGCCAGCGCCCACCGGGGCACGCGGCCCTCCGGTGCGGTGGCGACGAGCGCGGCGAGCAGGCGGGCGACGGTCGTCGTCTTGCCGGTGCCCGGCCCGCCGCCGACGACGGCGACCGGGTGCAGCAGCGCGGCCGCGGTGGCAGCGCGCTGGTCCACGGCGTCCTCGTCCGGCCACAGCCGGACGAGCGCGGCCCGGACCTTCTCCGGGTCGAGCGCGGGCGGCGGTCCGCCGGCACGGGCGAGCAGCGCCGCGGCCACCCGGCCCTCCTGCTGCCAGTACCGGTCCAGCCACAGCAGCCCGTCGTGCAGGCGCAGCGGAGTCAGGGGCTGTCCCGGCTGTGCCCCCAGCGGGACCTGCGGTCCGCCGTCGCCGACCAGCGGGCTCGCCGCCAGCGCGGCCAGCCACGCCTCCGGCTCGGGCCAGGGCAGAGTGGTGATGTCGACCGGTTCGCCCTCCGACGGCTCGTCGGCCACCGTGCTGGTGGCGGCGGCGCGCACGTCGAGCACCACGGAACCGTTGCGGGTGCTGCGCGCCACGAGGGCGGCCGCCAGCAGCACCGGCTCGTCGGTCTCCTCGCCGAGCCGGCCGAGGCGGGCGGCCAGGTGGACGTCGGCCGCGGTGAGGACCCCGGCCTCGTTGAAGGTGCGCAGCAGCCCGCCGGCGCCGACGGCCAACCGGGCGTCGACGGCGGTCACCGCGCCTCCCCGGCGAGCAGGTCGGACAGGGCGACGATCAGCGCGGCCGGCGGCCGCCACTGCCAGACCCCGGCGGCCGCACCGGTGGCCGGCCCGCACATGCCCCGCAGGAACAGGTAGAGCACGCCGCCCAGGTGCTCCGACGGGTCGTAGGAGGAAATCCGCCAGCGCAGGAACCGGTGCGTGGCGACGCAGTAGAGCATCGCCTGCAGCGGGTAGTGGGCGGCCCGCACCTCGGCGTCGAGCGCCTCGGGCCGGTAGTGCCACGCGGTGAGCGGCTGCCCGGGCGGAGCGAGGCGGTTGGTCTTGTGGTCCACCACCACGAACCGCCGGCCGCTTCCGGGGGCGGCCACCCGCAGCAGCGCGTCGATGGAGCCGGTGAGGTAGCCGCGCAGCGGCTGGCGGGCGAGCTCGGGCCCCTCGAGCGCCGGGGCGTAGGGGAGCACCGGGTCGTCGGCCGGCAGGTGGTCGCGCAGCAGCGCGGCGACCTCCCCGAGCAGCACCCGCCGTCCCGTCGGCTCGTCACCGCCGGCGAGCGGCAGCTCGAACTCCAGCTCCGACAGCACGTCGGAGGAAGCGAACGACGCGAACGGGCGGTGGTCGGCGAGCGGGCCGAGCGGGGTGAGCACCGCCGGCTCGAGCGCCGCGGCGAGCACGTCGGGGGTCAGGCCGTCCGCCAGCCCGCGGACCCCCACGACGGCCGCCGCCTCGGCCAGCGCGGCGCGCGGGCCGTCCGGGTGGGCGGCCAGGTCCGCGGTCTCGAGGACGGAGTGCACGACGACGCCGAACGCGGCCCCCGACGGCAGGTCCGCCATCGGGCTCGCCACCTCGAGCAGGCCGGCAGCCTCCGGCCCGGGGAGCAGCACGGCCGCGTCGTCGGCGTCGGTCTCGTCACCGCGCCCGGGCGACTCCGGCTCGGACCCGACCCCGCCGCCGGTCTGCTCGTGCAGGGCCCGGGTGAGGCCCGAGTAGGAGGTCCGCCGCCAGGACAGGTCGAGGCCGCGGTCGAAGGCGCGCTCGCGCACCTCGTCGGTGCCGCCGGCCCCACCCGCCGGTCCGCTCGGCGCGGCGAGCTGAGGAAGCGCCGCCACCGGCACCTGCTGCACCGCCAGCCCGCCGGCGCGGGCGAGCGCGCCCAGGGCCTCGGCGGCAGCGGCGTCGGTCGGGCTCGGCACCGACGCCGGAAGGTCGCCGGGGTCGGCGGCGTAGAGCAGCCGGGTGAGCGGGGCCCGTCCGCCGTCGTGACCGGGCAGCCACCACACGACGAGCCGACCGATGGCGCGGGTGGCCGCGACGTAGAGGAGCCGCAGCTCCTCGGCCGCCTCCTCGCGCAGGTGCTCGGCGCCGGCGTCGCGGGACGCCTTGCCGGCCTTCGGCCCGCCGACGAACAGCGCCCGGCGGGTCCGGCCGTCCGGGTCCGGCACGTGCAGCCGGGGGTGCGCCGGCGCCTTGCCCTGCGGCGCCTTCCAGGCGAACGGCACGCACACCATGGCGAACTCGAGGCCCTTGCTCGCGTGCACGGTGAGCACCTGCACCGCCGAGGCGTCGGTCTCCAGCCGGCGCGCGCGTTCCTGGTCCTCGCCGCCGGCCTCGGCCACCCGCTCCTGCAGCCAGCCCACCAGGCCGCTGATGCCGAGCCGGGCCTCCCGGGCCTGTGCGTGCAGGGCCTCGGCGACGTGCCGCAGGTCGGTGGCCAGCCGCTCGCCGTCGGTGCGGGCGAGCACCCGCCCCCACAGGTCCTCGCTCGCGGCGACCGCCGGCAGCAGCGCGCCGACGCCGCGCTCCTCGAACGCCTCGACCCAGCCGCGCAGGCGCTCGGCGAGCCGGTCGACGCCGGTGTCGCCCTCGCCCACCAGCCGCTGCGCGTCCCAGCCCACCCACGGCGACAGTGCGAGCCGGCGGACGCGACGCACCTGGTGCGGCAGCTCGAGCGCCTGCAGCAGCACCAGCCAGGCGTGCGCCGCCTCGGTGTCGAACACGTCGCTGCTGCGGGTGGACACGCACGCGATGCCGCGGGCCCGCAGCGCGTCGCCCACCAGTGCGGCCTGGCGGCGGTTTCGCACCAGCACCGCGACGTCGCCGGGCCGGAACGGGCGGCCGGCCGGGTGCTCGCCGTCCCGGACGCGCAGCCCCTCCTGCAGCGCGCCGGCCACCTGGTCGGCGACGTCGGCGGCCACCCGCGCGTCGCCCCAGGCCGCGACCACGTCCTTCTTCTGGGTCAGGTGCCGGTCCGGGACGAGCCCGCGGGGCAGGTGGCGCACCCGGACCGGAGTGGGGTCGGGGGAGCCGTCGGGCCCGACCAGGGCGGCCTCGGCGCGGCCGGCCGCCACCGGGCGCACCACGATGTCGCGGTCGCCCAGGGCCGCGCCGCGCAGCAGCGCGGCCAGCCCGGTGACCAGGTGCGGGTCGCCGCGGAAGCTCGTGCCCAGGGTGCGGTGCAGCGTGGCCGCGTGGGCGGCGTCGAGGTAGGCGTGGACGTCGGCGCCGCGGAAGGCGTAGATGGACTGCTTGGGGTCGCCGATGAGCACGAGCGGCCGGTGGCCGTGGAACGCCTCGCGCAGCACGTCCCACTGCACCGGGTCGGTGTCCTGGAACTCGTCCACGAGGACGACGGCGTAGCGGTCGCGCAGCCGCTGCTGCGCGGTCGGCCCGGCGACCGGGTCGACCAGGGCGTCGCGCACCCGCAGCAGCAGGTCGTCGTAGCCCATCAGCCGCAGCGCCCGCTTGCGCTTGTCGAGCTCGGCGCGGACGGCGGCGGCGTAGCGGGCGCGCAGGCCCGGCTCGACGTCGTGGGCCTGCGGCCCGTCCTGCGCATCGCGCCGGGGCTCGCGTGGCGGGTCGGGCAGGGGCAGGAGCAGCGAGTCGGGCGTGTCGGCCACGGCGGCGGCGAGGGCGCGCGCCTGGGCGGGGTCGGCGAAGGACGGCTGCCCGGACATGTGCCAGCGCAGCAGCAGGTCGTCGGCCACCTCGCGCACCAGGTCGCGCAGGTCCTCCTCCAGCAGCGTGCCGGGGTCGAGGTCGGCGGCGGTGCCCAGGGAACGCAGCACCTGCTCGCAGAAGCCGTGGGTGGTGGTGACGGTGGCGGCGTCGAAGCCGGCCAGGGCGCGGCGCAGCCGACGAACCCGTTGCGCCACCTCACCTTTCTCGGCCCGGGCGAGGTGGGCCACCACGGGGTCGGGGTGCGCGGTGGCGTCGAGGTGCCCGCTGCCGTGCGCCTCGAGGGCGTCGGCGACCTCGCGCAGCCGCTCGCGGACGCGGCTGCGCAGCTCGCTGGTGGCGGCCCGGCCGAAGGTGACCACGAGCAGCCGGTCGAGCTCGGCCACGCCCTCGGCGACGTAGCGGGTGACCAGCGCGGCGATGGTCCAGGTCTTGCCGGTGCCGGCGCTGGCCTCGAGCAGCGTGGTGCCCAGGGGCAGCTCGCCCAGCACGCCGAACTCGGGCACGTCGGCCGCCGTGCGGCGGCCGGGCCCCTCGACGTCGTTCCGCTGCGCGCTCACGGCCTGCCCTCCGCGGCGAGGACGGGGCGCCACACCAGCCGGGCCAGCGCCCCGAACATGCCGGACTCGTCCACCGCACGGAGCCGTCCCGCGAGCGGGCCGGCGAAGAGGTCCGCGGGCGGGGTCCAGGCCTGCAGCGTGGCCAGCGGGGCGTCGACGCCCCAGACCTGCTCGTGCTCGCGGTCCTTGTTCTCGCCGGGCACCACCGCCTGGTCGCTGCGCCAGTCCCGGCCGGCCCAGGTGAGGGCGTTGCCGACGGAGGAGCGGTCGGCCCGCCGGGCGAAGGACGCGCTGGTGCGCAGGGGCAGCGGCAGCGGGGTGCGCAGCCCGGCGTCGCGCAGGGCGACCAGGTCGAGCAGCGCGGCGTGCGCGGCGGCCGGCTCGACCGGGCCGAGCGAGACGGCGAGGCCGGCGGGCCCCCGCGCGTCGGGGTCGCGCCCGACGACGACGGCGCGCCAGCCGGCGTCGGGGTCGGCCTCGCCGAGCGCGAGCAGGTTCGTCCACGCGGTGAGCAGGTGCCGCGGGCCGAGCCGGCTGGCCGTGACGCTGACCAGGGTCGAGCCGTGCAGGCCGCCGACGCTGCCGACCAGCCGCCGCCCGTGCCGGAGGGTGACGTCGACCTCGAGGCGCTGCGCGGTGCCGACGCGGAACGGCGCCGCGGCGCGGTGGACGGCGGCGGCGACGTCGCTGGCCCGGGCCAGCAGCGGGTCCGGCGGGTCCATCCGCTCCGGGCGGCAATTGATCTCGACGGCCACGCCGTGCTCCCGGCACGCCCCGAACACCGCGTCGGCGTGGAACGCCGACTCCGGGCGCTTGGTCCGGCCGCCCAGCATCCGGCCGGTGCAGTGGCCCAGCACGTCCACGTGCGGGTTGCTCACCGCGGCCACCATCCGCGCCGTCATCGGCCCGGCGGGCATCCGCAGCTGGGAGTG
>JBQCIO010000151.1:0-5541 GCA_051953655.1 Motilibacteraceae bacterium | reverse complement strand
CTCGCCCGCCCGGATGGCCTCCTTGGCCTCCTCGACCATCTCCTCGAACTGCGGCTGCGTGTGGCTGCTCGCGGGCCGGCTGTCGATCGGCTCGATCGTGGCGACCGTGCTCGGCGCGGGAGCGGCGAGCTCCTCCGTCATGCGGTCGAGCCGGCTCACGGCGGCTCGGCCGGTCGTCGCCGTGAGCCCCCTCGTGGCGCCCGGGCGGGGGCTGACCAGCCGACCGGACGAAGGAAGCCAGGGCTGGCAGTGGCGCCCGCTCGGCGTCCTGCCGGCGGCCGGGACGGACCGAAGGCCCACGCTCGTCGTGCTGAGCCCGCACCCCGACGACGAGACGCTCAGCATGGGGGTGCTCATGGCGGAGGCCGAGCAGCGCGGCGTCCGCTGCGTCCTCGTGGTGATGACCGACGGGTGGACGACGAGCGCCTTCCCGCGGGAGGCCGTGCGGTGGGACGCATGGGCGGCGCAGGACCCCGTCCGCGCAGCCGGCGTCCTGCGCCATCTCGACCCCGCGATGGCGTCGGCGGCGTCGGCGGGGCAGCAGGCTCCGGCCCTGACCCGTCAGGTGCTGGCCCTCGCCCGGACCCAGGAGACCCGGGCGGCGGCGCGCCGCCTGGGGGTGGCCCCGGGCGACGTCGTGCTGGCCCACCTCGACGCCCCCGACTCCGACGGCGGGCCACGCACCACGGTGGCCGAGGCCGAGTCGGTCATCCGCACCCTGGCCCGGCGATTCCCGACGGCCACCTTCGTCACGATGTCCTACGCGGCCGAGCGGCAGCCCGACCACCTCGACGACGGGATCGCGCTCGATCGGCTGGCCGCGGCGGGGGTCGTGCACCGGGCCCTGTTCGCGGTGTCCCGGGTCTGGTGGTCCATGCCCTCGCCGTCGGCCCGGTGGCTCGCCCCGGTCGACCCGGCGGTCCGCTCCGACGTCCTGGCGGCCGCCGCGAGCTACCGGGACTGGGACCCCGCCGACCTCCGCCTCGGGGTCGGCTGGGCCTCGGTGCACCGCCAGTTCGAGGCGATGCTGCACGACGTGCGCGACCGGGTGCACGGCACGGGCACCACCGTCCCTCTCCTGCCCTGGGCGGGCGGCTCCGGCTGACGGTGAAGACGACGACGGCGGACCCCGGTGCGGGGCCCGCCGTCGTCGTGGCGTTCCTGTCCTGCCGGACGGGAACGACCTACAGGTCGAAGTAGAGCTCGAACTCGTGCGGGTGCGGGCGCAGGCGGATCGGGTCGACCTCGTTGGCGCGCTTCCAGTCGACCCAGGTCTCGACCAGGTCCTGGGTGAAGACGCCTCCGTCGAGCAGGTACTCGTGGTCGGCCTCGAGGGCCTCGAGGACCTCCGGCAGCGAGCCGGGCACCTGCGGGATCGAGGCGTGCTCGTCCGGCGGGAGCTCGTAGAGGTCCTTGTCGACCGGCGCGATCGGCTCGATCTTGTTCTTGATGCCGTCCAGGCCGGCCATGAGCATGGCCGAGAAGGCGAGGTAGGGGTTGCTCGAGGGGTCGGGCACCCGGAACTCGATGCGCTTGGCCTTGGGGTTGTTGCCGGTGATCGGGATGCGGATGCAGGCCGAGCGGTTGCGCTGGCTGTAGACCAGGTTGACCGGGGCCTCGTAGCCCGGCACCAGGCGGTGGTAGGAGTTCACCGTCGGGTTGGTGAAGGCCAGCAGCGACGGGGCGTGCTTGAGCAGGCCGCCGATGTAGTAGCGCGCGGTGTCGGACAGGCCGGCGTAGCCGAGCTCGTCGTAGAAGAGCGGCGAGCCGTCCTTCCACAGCGACTGGTGGCAGTGCATGCCCGAACCGTTGTCGCCGAAGAGCGGCTTGGGCATGAAGGTCACGGTCTTGCCGGCCGCCCAGGCCACGTTCTTGATGACGTACTTGAAGAGCATGACCTGGTCGGCCGCGTGCTGCAGGGTCGAGAACTTGTAGTTGATCTCGGCCTGGCCGGCGGTGCCGACCTCGTGGTGGCTGCGCTCGACCTCGAGGCCGGCGTTGCCCAGGGCCACGCACATCTGGTCGCGCAGGTCGGCGAAGTGGTCCACCGGCGGGACGGGGAAGTAGCCGCCCTTGTAGCGGGTCTTGTAGCCGCGGTTGCCGCCCTCCTCGACGCGCCCGGTGTTCCAAGCGCCCTCGACGGAGTCGATGAAGTAGTAGCCCGCGTTCTGCTTGGTCTCGAACCGGACGTCGTCGAAGATGTAGAACTCGGCCTCAGGGCCGAAGAACACCGTGTCGGCGATGCCGGTGGCCCTGAGGTGGGCCTCGGCCTTGGCGGCGATGTTGCGCGGGTCGCGGCTGTAGGGCTCGTCGGTGAACGGGTCGACGATGCTGAAGTTGAGCGCGAGGGTCTTCTCCGCGCGGAACGGGTCGATGAACGCCGTGGTGACGTCCGGGATCAGCTTCATGTCCGACTCGTGGATCGCCTGGAAGCCGCGGATCGACGAGCCGTCGAACATCTGCCCCTCGGTGAAGAAGGACTCGGTCAGGCTCTGCGCCGGCACGTTGAAGTGCTGCATGACGCCAGGCAGGTCGCAGAAGCGGACGTCGACGAACTTCACGTCCTCGTCGCGGATGTACCGCAGGACCTCGTCAGCGTTGCTGAACATCCATCCTCCGAAGGGTTGCCGCGGTGGCTCCCACCGCTGCCCTGGACCGTAGGTGAGGGCAGTTTCCCGAGGGTGTCCCCATTGTTTCCGCCGTGTTACGCGGCCCGTCGGTCGCGCCGGTGGGTGCGAGGGTCATGGTGCGCCTCCGGACGCTCCTGGTCACCCGGTGGCGCCGCCCCGACGGGCGTCCTCGCCGCCAGCGCCTAGCCTGGATGACGTGAGCGAGCAGCAGGGCAGCACCCCCGCCGAGGCCCCCGCAGGCGCCCCGTCCGATGTGCGCAGCGCGCTGGGTGGGTGGCTGGAGGGCCCTCGGGCCGTCACCGGTCAGGACCTGGGCTACCGCGGCGAGCGGCTGGGGCTGCCCGAGAGCGGGCCGGGGTCGGTGGCCGGCTTCGGCCGGCGCATCCTCGCCCTGCTGCTGGACTGGATCCCCTCCTCGCTGGTCGCCTCGGCCCTGTTCCGCCCCGAGCGCGGCAGCCTCGAGGCCGCGCTGGTGCCCTGGCTGGTCTTCCTGCTCGAGGTGGTCGTGCTCACCTGGCTCACCGGCGCCAGCTTCGGCCAGCGCCTGCTGCGCCTGCGGGTGGCCACCATGGACGGCCGGCCGCTCGGACCGGGCCGCTCACTGCTGCGCGGTGTGCTGCTGGGCCTGCTCGTGCCCGCCGTCGTCTACGACCGCGACGGGCGCGGCCTGCACGACAAGGCCGCCCGCACCGTCGTCTTGCGCGGCTAGGTCCGGGGCCCGGCGCCCCTCCCGGGCAACCCGTCCCGGCGCTCCCACCGATCAAGGCCGCCGTTCGTCCCTTGTCGCTCCATGTCGGTTTGGCACGGTCGAGACGGCGCCGTGGCCGAGCGCGGGCGGGTCCTGGTGCGCCCGGCACGTCGAGGGCAGGTCGGCGCGGCGCCCGGCGGAGGGCACTGGAGCGAGGAGGGCACGATGGCGATCAGCAGGTGGGACCCGTTCACGGCGCTGGCCCGGCTGGACACCGAGTTCGACGACCTCGTGCGGCGGGCGTGGGGCGCCACCGGGGTGCGGGGTGAGGGGTTCGTGCCGGCCATCGACATGACCACCGAGGGCGGCGACGTCGTCATCTCGGTCGAGCTGCCCGGCGTCGACGTCGCCAAGGACGTCGACCTCGAGGTCAGCGACGGGCGGCTGGTGATCAGCGGCCACCGCGAGGACCGGTCCGAGCGCATGGAGCAGATCGCCGGGCGGGTCGGTGGGCAGGGCCGGCTGCTGGTCCGTGAGATGCGCAGCGGCTCGTTCCGCCGCGAGTTCGCCCTGCCCGAGGGCGTCGGGGCCGACGACGTCGAGGCCACCTACGACCAGGGCATCCTCGAAGTCCGCGTGCACCACGTGGCCAAGCCGGTCCCCGAGCCGCGCAAGGTGCCGATCCGCGGTGCCGAGCAGGGCGGGAAGACCGCCGACAGGACGAGCGAGGGCAGGACCATCGAGGCCAGGCCCGAGGGCTCCACGATCAGCCCCGACTGACCCCGCCCACCCCGGGCTCGGCCGAACGATCACGCGGGCGTGATCCTTCCATGGTTACCGCGACAGATCTGGCGCGGTAACCATGGAACTGGCGCGCTGAGTGACGCCGCGGTGAGTGACGCCGTGAGTGCCGGGTGCGGCCCTACCGGCCGCGCGGCATCCGGGCGCTCTTGGGCATCGGGCCCTTGGGGATCGGGACGTTCACCCCGCCCATCGCCCTGAGCTTCTTCTCCACCTCGGAGGCCTGCGCCGGGCGGATCGTCCGGGGCAGCTTCATCAGCGTCCGGTTGAGCTTGTCCAGCCGGACCTGGCCCTCGCCCTCGCCGATGACGATCTCGTGCACCGGGATCTCCGGGGCGATGCGGGCCAGCTTCTTCTTCTCCTGCACCAGCAGCTGCCCGGCCCGGTTGGCCGGCCCCTCGGCCACCAGGACCACGCCCGGGCGCCCGGTGGCCCGGTGGACGACCGCGGCCTGGCGGGGATCCCGCACCGGGGTGACGGCGACGGCGTCGGTGACCGTCCACCCGCGACGCAGGGTGCGCAGCACGGCCGCGGCGGCGCCGGGCTGCCCGGCGATCTGCGCGTAGGCCGACTTCTCCGCCCGGCGGCCGAACACGATCGTGCCGGTCAGCACGGCGAACGGGATGCCGAGGATGATCCAGAACCAGGCCGGCCCGAACACCAGGCCGATGACGACGAAGACGGCGAGCACGAGCAGCGCCGTGCCGAACGTCCACAGGTCCAGCTGCGGGTCGTTCTTCCGGGTCATCGCGTAGGTCTGGCGGACCTGCGCCAGCCGTCCGCTCCCGCGCTGCTTGCGGACCTTCGTGGCCCCGCCCTCGTTCTTCGCCATGGCCGCAAGGGTACGGCGCCCCCGGTGGGTCGTGCGCAGGCCCTCAGGCGGCCGGGTGCTGCCCGGAGGGGACGGCGCCCAGCGCGCGGGAGGCCTCGGCGCGCTCGCGGGCCCTGGCGACGTCGGCGGTGATGGCGCGCACGGCGTTGCGGCGCGCCCCCTCGTGCCCGTCGAGCGCGCGGACCGCGCCGGTCACCAGGCCGGTCAGCAGGTCGCGGGCGAGCGCCAGCCCACGGCGGGCCAGGTCGACACCGGGCGGCGCGACCCACGCCGCGGGCGCAGCTGCGGCGTCGACGAGGGGGAGCGGGCGCCGTGGGGAACGTCGCGCCCTGCCCGTGTCCGGCATGTCGTCCGTCCCACCCATGACCCCTATGAGACCCCGTCGCGGTGTCGCCCGGGTCGATGACGCGTCAGGGATAGGTCTCCTCGATCCCCGGACCGGCCGGCAGCCCCGCCTGGGTCGGCGCAGGGTGGACGGAGCGTGTCAGGCCGGCTGCTGGCCGGCGTCGCGCTCGGCCCGCCGGCGCGCCCGCTCGGCGCGCTCGGCCTCGTCCAGGGCGGCGGCCTCCTCGGGCCTCGGTGCCGTGCCG
>JBQCIO010000150.1:0-17619 GCA_051953655.1 Motilibacteraceae bacterium | reverse complement strand
GGGTCAGGACGCCGAGGTCATGGCGCTGCGCAGTGCCGCGGCGACCGCCGACGGGCGCCAGGAGTGCGGGCCGTCGAGGCGCTGGTCGACCGCCAGCAGCAGCACGTCGAGCCCTCCCGCCAGCTTGAACTCGCTCCATCGCGCGCCGGCGGCGGGGTCGGCGTAGACGTCGACCCGGTCGCTGACCACCACCCCGCCGACCGTCTGCACGGTGCTGACCGGTGCGGAGCTCCCCGCCGGGCCCGTCTCGGCCGGCTGGCGGGAGCAGGCGCGCGCGTCGGCGGCCGTGCGGTCCACGAAGGCGGTGGCCGCCGCCGCGCTGGCGAAGCGGGCGCGGATCACCACCGCACGGTGGCCGGCGCCGTCCATGCCGTCGGTCTCCAGCGCGTAGCGGGGCGTGGGCAGGGTCCTGCGCCGGCGGCAGCCCAACGGCAGCACGGTGGCCGCCACCTCTCCCGGCTCGCGGGAGAGCCAGGGCGTGCCGTTGCCGAGGTAGCCGTCCTCCCGGCTGCCCGGGTCGACGTAGGGGCGCCAGCCCGCACCGAGCAGCGCGGCCGGTGCGGGCAGGGACGCCGGTCGCAGCGGACCGGAGCTGGTGGCGGGGGTGCTCAGCGGCGGCTGGGTGCGGGCCGAGGTGGCCGTCGGGTGCGGCGAGGCCGAGCCGCCGGGCGTCGGCGTGCCGGGGGTCGCCGGGGACGCGGAAGGCATGGAGGGCGCTGAGGAGGCCGTCGCCGCAGGCCTTCCGCCGGCGGCGACGGGGCTCGAGGGCTCGGCCGGCCGGGCCGGCGACGAGCCGCTGCAGGCGGTGGCCGTCAGCAGGACACCCGCGGCCAGGCCGCCGGTCCGAGCGCGCATGCCGCTCACCCGCCGGTGGCGCTGAAGTGCTGGTAGTCCGGCTGGGACCAGCGCGCCCCCCACGGCCAGCCGCGCCCGGCCATGGCCTTGGCCACGACCGATCCGGGAAGGATCATGCCGGGGCGGTAGCGGCTGCGGTCCAGGTAGGCGCCCGCGGCGCGCGGGTAGTAGGCGCTGCCCACGACGTAGGGGTTCTGGAAGCAGTTGATGTCGATGGCGTTGCCGTAGGAGTGCTGCGAGGTGCGGTAGGGGTTGCCGGTGACCGGGCGGCAGTTGAAGGCCATCGTGTCGCCGGCGTTCATCTGGTTGACGTCGGACTGGGTGGGGCTGGTGGCCCGGCCGGCGGTGTAGAACGCGTCGACCGGGACCATCGTCTGGATCGGGAAGCGGGCGGCGAACGCCTTGCCGAACACGTCGGTCAGCGCCGGCACCGCCGACGCGGCGACCACCAGGTCGCCGCGCGCGAGGCGGCCGGACAGGTCCCAGTAGTTCACGCTCATGCGGCGCAGCGACGAGGGCGGCACCGGGCAGCCGGCCCGGTAGGAGTAAGGGACCTCGGCCGCCGTCAGCGGACCGGAGACGGCGACGTCGGGGACCACCTGCACCGTGCTGCGCGCGCTGGACGATGTGGCCGTGCTGCCGTCGGGCCAGGTGCCGACCACCCGCCAGGTGGCCGAGCCCGCCCCCGGCTTCCAGGCGAAGGTCGCCTGCCCGCGGGCGTCGACGACCGCCCGCGCGTAGGTGCGCCACGCGCCGGCGGCGCCGTACTGCAGGGTCGCCGTGCCGGCGGGGCTGGCCGCCGAGAGCGTGGCCACGAGGGTGTAGGAGCGCTGGGCGACGGCGCGAGCGGGCGCCCGGAGCGCGGCGGTGCGGACGGGCGCGTCGGGGTCCGGGCTCACCCGCACCTGCACCCGGCCGATGGTGCGGCCCCCGTCGCCGTCCTCCAGCCGGTAGCTGAACTGGTCGGTGCCGGCCCAGCCGGCGCGCGCGGTGTAGCGGACCGCGCCGGTGCCCGGGTCCAGGACGACGGTGCCGTGCAGGGCCGGGCCGACGTCGAGGACCTTCACCGGGCCGCCGTCGGGGTCGGTGGCCGCCCCGGCCGGGTCGAGGTCGACCGCGTGCCCGGCGAGCACCTGCGCGGGGACCTGGCCCGGCACCGGCGGACGGTCGACCCGCACGGTGAGCGTGCCGGTCGCCTGCCGGCCCGAGGAGTCGGCCACGGTGTAGGTGAACCGGTCGGTGCCCGCCCAGCCGGCCGGCCAGGTCGCCGGCGGGACGTAGCGGACCACGCCCCGCCGGGCGAGGACCTCGGCGGCGCCGGCCGTGCTGCCGGACGCGGCCACGGACACCAGCCGGGGGCGGCGGCCGTCGGCGGTGGTGTCGTCCGCCGTCACCGGCAGCACCGCGGGACGGCCGGCCTGCACGACGACGCTGTCGTCGACGACGCTCGGCGGGGCGCCGGTGTCGGCGGCCGCCGGGGTCACGACGGCGACCAGCGGCACGGCGATCAGGGCCGCGACCGCGCCGGTGAGGCGCGCACGCGCTCCCGGCCGTCGGGTCCAGGACCGCCGGCGCGCCGCCACCGGGGTCGTCGTCCGCGTGTGCCCCACCACTGCCCCCCCCACCGTCACCGGCGGACGTCGGAGGGTCCACCGATGACGACGCAAAGTAGCAGCGTTCGCCCGTTTCCGCCCTACTCATCCGAAGCGTCCCGCTCGACCGGTTTGGGAGTGGGGGCGTCGGTCGACGACGGGAGGGGGTCGCGCATCGCGGCCGGGCCGGGCCGGGCCCAGGAAAGTGCTCGCCCACCCAGGCGAATTCTCCTGGGTGGGCGAGTGAAGATCACGGGCCCATGATCGCTCCGACCCCCGACAGCCGGGTGCCGGCCGCGGGCTACTAGTCCAGGTAGTCGCGCAGCACCTGGGAGCGCGAGGGGTGGCGGAGCTTGGACATCGTCTTGGACTCGATCTGGCGGATCCGCTCGCGGGTGACGCCGTAGACCTTGCCGATCTCGTCGAGGGTCTTGGGCTGGCCGTCGGTGAGGCCGAAGCGCATCGAGACCACGCCCGCCTCGCGCTCGGACAGGGTGTCCAGCACGGAGTGCAGCTGCTCCTGGAGCAGGGTGAAGGACACGGCGTCGGCCGGGACGACCGCCTCGGAGTCCTCGATGAGGTCGCCGAACTCGCTGTCGCCGTCCTCGCCGAGCGGGGTGTGCAGCGAGATCGGCTCGCGGCCGTACTTCTGGACCTCGACGACCTTCTCGGGCGTCATGTCCAGCTCCTTGGCCAGCTCCTCCGGGGTGGGCTCGCGGCCCAGATCCTGGAGCATCTGGCGCTGCACGCGGGCCAGCTTGTTGATGACCTCGACCATGTGCACCGGGATGCGGATGGTGCGGGCCTGGTCGGCCATGGCGCGCGTGATCGCCTGGCGGATCCACCAGGTGGCGTACGTGGAGAACTTGTAGCCCTTGGTGTAGTCGAACTTCTCGACCGCGCGGATCAGACCGAGGTTGCCCTCCTGGATCAGGTCCAGGAAGAGCATGCCGCGGCCGGTGTAGCGCTTGGCCAGGGAGACCACGAGGCGCAGGTTGGCCTCGAGCAGGTGGTTCTTGGCCCGCCGGCCGTCCTCGGCGATCCACTCGAGCTCGCGCTTGAGCCGCGGGGCCAGCTTCTCGCCGGAGTTGAGCTTCTCCTCGGCGAACAGGCCCGCCTCGATGCGCTTGGCGAGCTCGACCTCCTGCTCGGCGTTGAGCAGGGCGACCTTGCCGATCTGCTTGAGGTAGTCCTTGACCGGGTCGGCGGTGGCGCCGGCGGTGGCGACCTGCTGGACCGGGGCGTCGTCCTCGTCGTCGTCGGAGAGGACGAACTCCTCCTCGCCCTCCTCGCCCTCGGCGCGCGGCTTGGCCTCGGCGCTGCCGGCGGCCGCCTCGTCGCCCTCGACGGCGACCAGCTCCGGGCCGGACTCCTCGAGCTCGCCGTCGGCCGGCTCACCCTCGAGCTCGACGTCCTCGAGCTCGGCGTCGGTGCCCTCGACCTCGCCGCCCTCCGCGTCGTCGCCCGCGCCCTTGGCGGCCTTCTTCGCGGCCGTCTTCTTGGCGGCGGCCGGTCCGCCCTCGGCCTTGGCGGCCGCCTTCTTGGCGGGGGCCTTCTTCGCGGTCGCCTTCTTGGCCGCCGGCTTGGCGGCCTGGAGCTCGGCAGGTGCTGCGTCGGCGGTGTCGCCCGGCGCGGCGTCACCGGCCTCCTCGCCCACCGGCGCGGCCTTGACCGCCGCCGGCTTGGGGGCGGCCTTCTTGGGCGCAGCCTCCTCCACCGGGCGGGTGGTGGTCGCCTTCTTGGCCGCGGTGGCCGCGACGGCCCGGCGGACGGGAGCGGCGGCCTCGGCCTCGACGCTCACGCCGACGCCCTCCTCGGCCAGGGCGCGCAGCACGGCCTTCATCCGACCCATGGGGATCTGCGCCTGCTCGAGGACGGTGCGCAGGTCCTCCGAGGTCACATGGCCGTGGGTCTTGCCGCGCTGGAACAGCGCCTGGACCTCGGGGATGGCGAACTCGGCGGGCAGCGGGCGGGACACCGACGACACGAACAACCTCTCGACGATCGGTGCGCTCCCCGATGGCGCCGAGCACGCACCGATGCGGGAGGCGAGGGGTGCGAGGGGGGCGTCGCCGCGGGGCTGCGCGGTCTCAACACGCCATTGTGGCACGGCAGCACCAGCGGCGCCGACGACGACGAGCCGGTGGGCGCTCCCCCGCCCGAAGAACGGGCGGCAGAGACACGTCTCAGGCAGGCGGGGCGACGCGCAGCGCGAGCACGGTGACGTCGTCGCGGCGGGCGCGCCCGGCCACCAGCGCCTCGACCAGCGCATCGACGGTGCCTTGCAGCCCGGGACCATGCAGCCGTGCGCCGTGCTGGCCGGCCGCGCCGTCCCGGACCGCCGAGGGGACCCCGAGGCCGGGCCGGTCCGCGGTGCCCAGCAGGGCGTCGAGGCTGCGCTGGACCCGGTCCAGGCCCTCGCTGAGCGGGTGCTCGCGCGACTCCACCAGCCCGTCGGTGAAGGCGACGAGCAGGTCGCCGGGGCCGAGGGTGAACCGCTGCTCGCCGCGCTCCTCCGGCACCCCCAGCGGGGTGGCGGCGTCGCCGACGTCGAGCAGCTCCGTGGCACGTCCGGCGCGGTGGAGCAGGACCGGCGGGTGGCCGGCGTCGGAGGCCACCACCGCGCCGGTGCGCGGGTCGACCACCGCGTAGACGAGGGTGACGATCTGCTCGGGCTCCTCGGTGGCCGCCACCAGGCGGTCCAGCCCGGTGAGCACCGCGGCCGGCGACTCGTCGGCCAGCGCGAGCGCCCGCAGCGCCGAGCGCATCCGCCCCATCCCGGCGGCCGCCGACACGCCCTTGCCCATGACGTCGCCGACGACCAGGGCGGTGCGCCCGGACGGCAGCGGGAACACGTCGTACCAGTCGCCGCCGACCGCGGCGTCGTCGCTGCCGGGCAGGTAGCGCGCGGCCATCTCGACGCCGGGCACCTCCGGCGGCCGGTCCGGCACGAGCGCGCGCTGCAGGGCCATCGCCGTGCGGTGCTGGCGGCCGTAGAGCCGGGCCCGCTCCACCGCCAGCGCGGCCTGCCCGGCCAGGGCCTCGCAGAACACCCGCTCGCCGTGGTCGAGCACCCGCTCGGTGCCGAAGGCGAAGCGCAGGGCGCCGCGCTGCGCCCCGCCCGGCGGCGCACCACCCGGCTGCGAACCGCCGGGCAGCGGCACGATCGCCCAGGAGCGCTCGCCGGCCCGGACCAGCGCCTCGGCGAGGCCCGGCGCCGGCAGCCAGGCGGCCAGGTCCTCCGGGGTGGACAGGTAGGCGGGCATCCCCGCGCGCACAACCTCGGCCGTGGGCCCGGGGTCGGCCGGCAGCGGGACCCGACCGCTCTCGCCGTGCACGTGCAGCCGGCCGTCGTCCTCGTCGACCAGCGCGAGCGCGGACCCGACCGCACCGAGCGCGGAGCGGCCGATCCCGGTCACGATCCGGGCCACCTCCTCCACCGACAGCGCCGCCGCCAGCTCCGCGGTGGCCTGCTGCAGCCGCTCGGCCCGGCCCCGGCTCGCGCGCAGCTCCAGCTCCTGCAGCCGCCGGCCGGTGACGTCGAGGACGAGGACGGCGACGCCGGTCACGGCGCCGTCGCCGCTGCGGGAGGGGAACCAGCGCGACTGCCAGTACCGGGTGCCGTCGGGGCCGGCGGTGCGGAAGTCGTCCTCGACGACGACCTCGCCGGTGGCCAGGACGTGCCGCAGCACCTCCTCCACCTGCGCGGCCAGGCCCGGCTCGAGCACCTCGGAGGGCAGCCGGCCCACGTGGTCCTCGATGGTGCGGCCGTTGATGCCGGCCAGCAGCCGGTTCACGCGGCGGTAGCGCAGGTCCGCGCCGTAGTAGGCGAAGGCGACCGGAGCCTCGCGCAGCAGCGTGTCCAGCAGGGCGCCGTCGGCACCGTCCAGGCCGATCTGGGGCGGCACCTGCAGCGGCGCAGCGTCCCGCGGACCGACCACAGCCAGCCTCCCCCGTTCGCGCGCTCGCCCGTCGGCGCGCCGCCCCGGCGCACCGATCCGAGCCGCACACGCTAGCTGCTGTCGGTGACCGGCCGTGACCGTTCCGTCCGGCTCGTCACCCGCTTGCCCTTGCTGGTGGACGCTGCGCGACCGGAGGGCGCCGCCCGGCACCTGGACCGGAGCTGGGCCGGTCCAGAGCCGGCCGCGGGTCAGCCGCGGGTCGGCCGCTGGTCAGCCGCGGGCCGCCTTGGCCGCCGCCTTGAGCTGCTGCTTGGTGGCGCGCACCTCGGCCAGCGTGACCGGGTCGACGACGTCGGCCACCGACCGGCGGGCGCCGTCCTCGCCGTAGGGTCCGGCGGCCTCCCGCCAGCCGTCGGGCTGCACCCCGCGCTGCTTGCCCAGCAGCGCCACGAAGATCTTGGCCTTCTGCTCACCGAAGCCGGGCAGGGCCAGCAGCCGGGCGAGCAGCTCCTGCCCGCTGCTGACGTCGCGCCAGAGGGCCTCGGTGTCGCCGTCGTAGTGCTCGACGAGGTAGCCGGCCAGCCCCTGCAGCCGGCCGGCCATCGAGCCCGGGAAGCGGTGCACGGCGGGGGGCTCGGCCACCAGGGCGGCGAACCGGTCGGGGTCCATGGCCGCCACCGCGGCGACGTCGATGCGCTCGGGCGTGCCGAGCCGCTGCGCGAGCCGGGCCGGCCCGGCGAAGGCGCGCTCCATCGGCACCTGCTGGTCGCAGCGGATTGTTCAAGGAACAGAAGACCCGGTTCCTTGTCGCGATCCCCCGGCTGCTTCGCCCAACCAACCCATGGCAGGTCAGGCATGTGCGTCGGCCCGGCCCCCGGGGGCTGGGAGGGCGTTGTCCGGCGGGTCCTGGTCAGGCGGCGCCCGTCGGCGAGCCGCTGACATTGGGCAGGTAGCGGGCGGGGCGCGGGTTTATGGGTTCCTTGAGTGGTGTGCCACTGCGTCACCCGGTACCGGACTGGCGCTCTGCTCCACCTGTGCGCCGCTCTTGACCAGGTGCGTGAGCGCGCCGGTGGCGGCGGTGAACTTCTCGATGAGGTCGCTGCGCTGCTGCGTGAGCGCGTGGCGGTGCCAGGCTGCCGGTACGAGGACCTGCTCCAGGGGTGGGGTCACCTCACGCCAGGCGCTGCTGCGCTCGTCCCAGGCGACGAGCGCTTCGACCGCGGTGCGTGTGACGACCGAGGCGTCCTCGACCTGCTGGGCGACCTCGGTGATGTTGCCCCAGATGCCCAGGACGAGCCGCATGAGCTGCTGCCGGGGCATGTCCCGCTCTTTGGGTGCGTCCTGCTGGTGTGCCTGGGCGGCCAGGACGCCGGGAGCGACCGCGACGTACTCCTCAGCCAGCGCGCGTAGTGCCTCCACCGCCGGGGCGAACGCCTCGGGCCCGGTGCCCGCCTTGAACGGCATGCGCCGCACGAACTCTTCGTCCAGCACGGTGTCCAGGCCGGCTAGCGAGCTGGCCATCGGGTCGAACAGGCGTGCCGCGAGGCTGCGCAGACCCCGCGACAGGGACGCACCGCCGTTGAGCGCCAACGCGAAGTCGGCAACGTGGCCGTTCGGCAGGCCTGCGGGTGGGTTCAGGGCGAGGCGGAGCTCGGCGGCGAAGTGGGCCGCGGCGGTGACCTCCTCGCGCGTGTGGGCCATGCTCAGGGGCACCTGGTGGCCGTTCGGGGCCAACCACACCCAGCCGCCGGCCTCGGGCGCGGCGGGCGGGTCCACGCGCGGCACCGTTACAGCGCCAGGCGGACCGGCCGGCGACGTGTGGACCCCTGGGGTCTGCTGGTCGGTCATGCCCCTCCCCTGCTCCTGGCGCGCCGGTCGGCCGGGCTGTTCGTGCGGGGGCTCGGCCCGGCGGGGCGCCGAGCTCGCAACCGTCGGGCATCATCACTGCCCTGAGCGACCAACGGACATCCTGCTCCGTCCAGCACGTCAAGGTAGCCAACCCAAAGGGCCCGGTCCAAGGCGATGTGGCCGCCCTGCTGCGGCTGGCGGCCGACCGCCTCGACGAGCTCGGCCAGGCGGAGGTCCGGGACGTGATCCTGCACGCGCGCCCGAGGGTCAGCTGTGGGCCCTGTTCGAGCAGATCGAAGCCGGCGAGAGCACCTTCTTGATCGTCGATGCGCTGCACGATCCGACCCAGGAGACCTGCGCCCAGTCGGCGGTCAAGAGCGACGGCACCTACCCGAGCCGCCGGTGCGGTTACCTCGGGCGCCGGCCGCACGATCCGGGGCCGCGCCGGGCAGGGGTCAGGCGGCCGGGCCGTCGACCTCCTCCGGCGCCAGCACCGCAGCCACCTGCGGATCCTCCTGCGCGCTGGCCTGGACCGGGACCAGGCCCAGGCCCGCGTGACGCAGGCCCGGGTCCAGCAGCGATACGACCGCGTCCCGCGGCCCGGTCAGGTTCGCCCGTGCCCAGTCGGCGACCGAGTCCTCCTGCGTGAACAGCACCACCTGCCGGTCCGCGGACAGCTCGTGCAGCAGCTCCAGGACCGCGACCGTCCGCGCCGTGTCCGCGTGCACCGTCACATCGTCCAGCAGCAGCGGGCACACCCCGCGCCCGGCGGTCAGGTGATCCGCCCCGGGTTTCGTGGAGGCCCGGTTAGTTGGGTCCGGCCTCGGTGAGGGCCGGGGTGTGACGGTAGTGCTTGTCGGTGGCCGAGGCCCAGTGGCTGGCCTCGAGCTCGGCGGGCGGGAGGAGCCCGATCTCGCCGTGCAGGCGTCGGTGGTTGAACCAGTCGACGTACTCAGCGACGGCCAGCTCGACGTCGCCGACGCCGGTCCAGCCGCCCTTCGGGCGCATCGCGGGGTTGCGGATGCACTCGGCCTTGAACAGCGCGTTGAACGCCTCTGCGAGGGCGTTGATGCTCCTATAGATGTCAAGCGCGTCAGGCGACCATCTGCTGGGTGTGGACGGCTGCTGGCGGGGCCGCTTGGGTGTCAGGCAGCAGGTGGTAGAGCTCGCGGGCGAGGTAGCGCTTGAGACAGCGGATGATCTCTCGTTTGGACAGTCCCTCGGCGGTGCGTCGGGCGACGTAGTCGATGGTGGGCTGGTGCCAGCGCATGCGCACGATCACGACTCGGTAGAGGGCGGCGTTGGCTTGGCGGTTCCCGCCGCGGTAGAGGCGATGGCGGGTGTTGGTCTTGCCCGAGCCAGCCGGGATGGGGCAGACGCCGCACATCTTGGCGAAGGCTGCTTCGGACTTGATCCGCTCGCCGTTGTCGCCAGCGGTGATGAGCATCTGGGCTGCGGTGTCGTAGCCGACGCCGACGGCTTCGACCAGGGCTGGGGCGGCTTGGCTGGTCAGGGCCTTGAGAGTGGCCGCGTGGGACTTGGCTTCCTCGTGCAGGGCCAGCCAACGGCGGGCCATGCAGGCCAGCACGTGACGCATCGCCGCCTCCGGGTCGGCGGGCACCACGACGCCGGGGGCGCCGCGCCGGGTCGGAGGCAGCGGCGCGGGTGTGTCCAGCTCAGCGCAGGCGGTGATCAGCTTGTGGTCGCTGAGCCGCTCGAGCTCGCCGCGCAGGTCCTCTGCGGCGGTGGCCAGGGTGGCCTTGAGGGTGATCAGGGTGGTGGTGCGCGCCTGGACGACGCCGTCGTAGGCGATCTTGACCAGGCGGATCGTCTCGACCGTGCCGTCGGCGGTCTTCGGGGTGGACAGGCCGTGCCCGGCCAGCAGCGCCCGGGAGGCGTGCTCGGCATCGATCGTGTCGTTCTTGCCGGCCAGGCGCCGCTCGGCCGCACGGGCCGGGCGGGCGATCTCGTGGACCCGGTGCCCGCGCCGGCGCAGGAAGCGTGCCAGACCGAGCCCGTAGGAGCCGGTGCCTTCCACGCCGAAGCCGATCAGTCGGCCGGCCGGCCCGAGCAGAGCCAGGCAGAACGTCAGCAGCTGCTCGAAGCCTTCGAGGTTCGCGGGGAACACCAGCTCGCCGAGGCGGCCGCCGAGCCCGTCGATCGCGACGGCGACATGTGTGTCCTTGTGGGTGTCGACGCCGACGATGACATCGTCGCGCCGAAGTTGCATGCTGGGCATCGGGCCGTGGGTCTCCTTCGATGAGGCGGCAGATCCGTGGCCCAGCTGGCCGGCGTGGGCGGACAGGACTGCGATGAGACCCTGGTCGAGTCAGGCTCCTATCAGGTCACTGCCCACCCGGTCAGCGGGCCGGTGGTGCGTCCCCACCCGGGCCGACACGTCAACGCCAGGGCACCCGCAGGGCCGGTCGTAAGCAGGGGTCAGACCCGGGTGGGGACGACAACAGGATGCTCGCAGTCATACGAATCGCCCTTGCTGCCGACCGAGGCGACCGCCTCGGCCTCGGCCAGGCGTTCGGTGTAGCGCACCGCTCGGTATTGCACGCCCCTGTCGCTGTGATGGGTCAGCCCGGCCACGTCCTGCCCGGCGCGGCGGCGCGCCCACAAGCCCATGTCCAGAGCGTCC
The DNA here is from genome assembly GCA_051953655.1 of Motilibacteraceae bacterium. Classification (GTDB taxonomy): domain Bacteria; phylum Actinomycetota; class Actinomycetes; order Motilibacterales; family Motilibacteraceae; genus JBQCHF01. The sequence goes on along the minus strand of JBQCIO010000150.1, from coordinate 6,778 downwards.
AGGGCCAGGTCGGTGCGCAGCGAGGTCGAGACCTGCCAGCCGACCACGAAGCGGGAGAACACGTCGATCACGAAAGCGGCGTAGACCCAGCCGGCGTGGGTGCGCACGTAGGTCAGGTCCGCGACCCACAGCTGGTTCGGTGCGGCCGCGGTGAACCGGCGCCGCACCAGGTCCTCAGGCCGCGGCGCCGTCGGCTCGCTGATCGTGGTGCGCCGAGTCTTCTCCCGAGCGATCCCGGCCAGCCCCTCGGCCCGCATCAGCCGCTCCACCGTGCAGCGCGCCACCGAGACGCCCTTCCGGTTCAACGCGGCGTGGACCTTGCGGGCCCCGTAGACCCCGAGGTTCTCGCTGTGCACGGCGCGGATCGCTGGGCGCAGCTCGGCCTCGCGCACCGCCCTGGCCGAAGGGCGGCGGGCCGGGCTGGTCCGGGCCCAGTAGGTGGACGGGGCGATCTGGGCGGCGGTGTCCTTCAACGCCGCGCAGATCGGCTCGACCCCGTGCTCGTCCCGGTGCTCGGTGACGAACTCCACGATCAACGAGACGGGCGGTCGAGCTCCGCCGCAAAGAAAGCCGAGGCCTGCTTCAGGATCGTGTTCGCCCGCCGCAGCTCACGCACCTCACGCTCAAGCTCGGCAATCCGCGCCGAATCCTCGCTCGTCGTCCCCGGGCGCACACCGGAGTCGACCTCGGCCTGCTTCACCCAGGTCCGCAGCGCCTCCGGATGCACCCCCAGCCGGTCCGCGACCCGCTTGATCGCTCCCACCCGCGTCGCCGGGTCCTGCCGGGCCTCGACCGCCATCCGCGTGGCCCGCTCCCGCAGCTCCTCGCTGTACTTCCTCGGTGCTCCCATGACTCTCAACCTTCCAGGTTCGAGAGCCTCCACCGAACCCGGGGCGCATCAGTCGTCCACCCACCCTCGCGAGGCCGCCTACATGGCCTGGATGGTCTACACCTTCGCTGAGGAGCACGACCGCGTCCTGGCCGGCAACGACTACCTGGCCACCGCCATGGCCAAAAACCTTCACCTGCTCGAACCGCGTCTAGCTCGACTCGCCTGCCAGTCCCTCGCCGAGAACCGCAGCCTGACTGAAGCAAGGGCCACGGCCCAGAAGGTGCTAACCGCCCGCTCCACTGACCCCGCCTACGACGAGCTGGCGCTGTGGATGACATGGCACGAACAGGCGGCAGTGCAGGCAGCGCGCAACCGGGCGCCACGCACCATCACCCACCCGCGCCTGGCACGTCCCGCCGGCAGGGTCAACCACAACCCCTACCTGCCCCGCTGACGCATCAGGCACAGCAGGACGTGGGCATCTCGTCGCGGAACAAGCCCGCCGCGATGCGCAGGCTCTCGGCCATCGTCAGGTACGGCGCCCAGGTGTCGGCGAGGTCGCCGACGGTCATCCCGGCCTTGATGGCGTAGATAACGGCGAGCATCATCTCGCCGGCGCCGTCGGCGACCGCGTGCACCCCGAGGACCTTGCCGGTCCCAACGTCCGCGACCAGTTTCACCGCACCGCGGGTGTCGTGGTTGACCAGCGCCCGCGGCACGTCCGAGAGGCTCAGGACACGGCAGGCGCAGGCGTGCCCCCGGGCCAGCGCCTGCGATTCGGTCAGTCCCGCGGACGCTAACTGCGGGCGGGTGAACATGACCGCCGGCATGCCGGTGTAGTCCACCGAGGCGGCGGGGGTGTCGTCGCCGGCCAGGGCGTTGGTGGCCGCGACCCGCCCGGCCGCCGCGGCGACGTACACGTACTGCGGCGTGCCGGCAACATCCCCGGCCGCGTACACCTTCGGGTTGCTCGTGCGCTGGTGCGCGTCGATGGTGATGAAGCCACGGGCGTCGGTCTCCACCCCGGCGGTGGCAAGGTCGAGCGCGGCGGTGCCCGGGCGGCGTCCGGTCGCCACCAGCAGCCGGTGCCCGGTCGCCTCCCCGCCCGATTTGGTGGTCACGGTGACCAGCCCGCCGCTGCCGGTCGTCACGCTGGTGGCGTGCTCTTCGATGACCGTGACGCCGTCGCCGGCGAAGACCCCGCGCATCACCTCGCGCAGCTCCGGCTCGGCCTGTGGCGCCAACCGGCCGACGACCGTGACCCGGGAGCCGAGATGCGCGAACAACTGGGCCTGCTCCAGGCCGACGTATCCACCGCCGATGACCACCAACGACTCGGGGACCTCGGTGAGCTCCATCGCGGTGGTCGAGGTCAGGTACTCCACCGCGTCGATGCCCGCGATGCCTCCGGTGTGAGGCTCGGCGCCCGTGGCGATGACGTAGGCACGCGCTCTGAGCAGCTTGCCGTCCACGTCCAAGGTGTCCTGGTCCACGAACCTGGCCTGACCCGCCCGGACCGGGAACCCCCAAGCAGCAGCAACGTCGGCGTACTTGTGCTGCCGCAGCGACCGGACAAGTTCGGACTTCTGCGCCACCAGTGCAGCGAGGTCCACGCCGTCGGCGCTGGTCGGCGACCCGCCGAACGGGTTCGTAAGCGCCGCGTGCCGGGCACCGGCCGCAGCCAGCAGCATCTTCGACGGAACGCAGCCCACGTTCACGCACGTGCCGCCCAGCACTCCGGACTCGACCAGCACCACGCTCGCCCCTGCCTGCCTGGCGGCGATGCCCGCGGCCCTCGCCGCACCGCCGGAACCGATGACGGCCAAGTCGACCTGGTAGTCCTGCGCCATGGGTGCTTCCCTTCCACTCTGCCTGGGGTGCTTGACTGGAACCAGCATCAACCTTCCACCGTGCTGGAAGGTCAAGCCGACACAGCAGGAGACCGCCATGCGCATCGGCGAACTCGCCAAGGCCACCGGCACCAGCCCGAAGACGTTGCGGTTCTACGAGGACGCCGGCCTGCTCACCCCTGCCGAACGCACCGCGAACGGCTACCGCCAGTTCACTGCCGAGGCCGTGGACCGGCTCGACTTCATCCGCCGCGGCCGTGCCGCCGGCCTGACACTGGCCCAGATTCGCGACGTCATCGAGCTGCGCGACGGGGGAACCACCCCGTGCCGGCACGTGAACCGGCTGCTCAGCTCCAGACTCGCCGACCTCGACCGGCGAATCGCCGAGCTGCAAGCGCTCCGAGAGACGGTCGCACAGCTGCGTGACAACGCCAACGAAGCCGACCCCGACACCTGCCGGCCCGAGGACGTCTGCCGCTACCTGTAGGAGAACGAAGCCAGCGGAGCGGCCCTGGGCCGACACGCCGACACGCCCCGCCTGAGCAGGGAAGCCGACCCGGGCTGCGACGCTACCGGTGCCCGAGGGTGGCGCCGCTCATGACGAAGCGCGCCCCGGCTCTACGAACCAGGGCGCGCTCAGCGTGCGCCATTTGCACCCCGTGAACCCACACTAAAAGCCGAACAGGCGGCTCGGCCGTGGGGCCCTGGCCCCGGTTCTTGGACACGGGGTGTGGTTAGGCGGCGTCCTGCAGCCTACCTGTGTAGTGGGCTTCGTAGGTCACGGGTGGCAGGTAGCGGCACCAGGAGTGGCGTCGCTTGGTGTTGTAGCGGGTGAGCCAGCGGAAGACTTCTCGTCGGCAGGTCAGCTCGTCGGGCCAGCAGGCCGCGTCCTGCAGCACCTCGCGCTTGAGGGCGGCGTTGAACGACTCGGCCAGGGCGTTGTCGGCCGAGGAGCCGACGGCGCCCATCGACTGGGTCACGCCCAGCTGAGCGCACAGACGGGCGTAGTCCTGAGATGTGTAGACACCGGGCTCAACCGGTGGATGCAACACCGGCCTGTTGCAGGCAGCGTAGATGCTCCTCGAGTGCCTCGGCCGGTGTGCGCCATCCGAGGACCTCGCGGGGTCTGCCGTTGAGGGCTGCGCTGACAGCCTGCAGCTCCTGCTCGCTCCAGCGGGACAGGTCGGTGCCCTTGGGAAAGTACTGGCGTAGCAGCCCGTTGGTGTTCTCGTTCGTGCCGCGCTGCCAGGGCGAATGCGGGTCGGCGAAGTAGACCGCGATCCCGGTGTCGACCTTGAACTGGACGTGCTGGGCGAGCTCCTTGCCGCGGTCCCACGTCAGGGAACGGCGCAGCTGCTCGGGCAGGGTGCTCATCGTCGCTGCTAAGGCATCCTTCATCGCAACCGCGCCGTGGCCGGCCAGCGCCGGTCCGTTTCTGGTGCGCGGGATGACGCCGAAGCCTTCAGCTCGGGGCAGGTGCACCAGCATGGTGTAGCGGGTGCTGCGTTCGACCAGCGTGCCGACCGCCGAGTGCTCCAGTCCGATGATCAGGTCCCCTTCCCAGTGCCCGGGAACAGCCCGGTCCTCGACCTCGGCCGGTCGTTCACTGATGACCACGTCGGCGGTGACGTGGCCTTGGGCCTTGTGGCGCGAGCGTTCCCGCGGCACCCGAAGCGCCCGGCCGGTGCGCAGGCACGCCACCAGCTCCCGCTTGAGCGCGCCGCGGCCCTGGATGAACAGGGACTGGTAGATCGCCTCGTGGCTGATGCGCATGGACTCATCGTCGGGGAAGTCGATCGGCAGCCGGTGCGCGATCTGCTCCGGGCTCCACGCCGTCGCCCACCGCCGGTCCTGCCGGCGGGGCTTGTTCCGCCCCTTCCAGGCCGCCGCGGGCCCCTCGGCGACCGTGCCGTCCGCGCGCTGCAGGTTCCCGGCCAGTCGTTCCTGCACGTAGTCGCGCAACTCAGGGTTGGCCACCAGCTTCGCGGTCTTGGGGCGCTTAGCCGCGGTCTCGGCCTTCCACTGGGCCACCGAGGCCCGGTACTCCAGCTTGCCCCCGCGGGTCGCCGCGTTGCGACGCAGCTCCCGCGAGATCGTCGAACCGTCCCGCCCGATGCGCCGGGCGATCTCCCGCACCCCGACCTCCTGGGCGTGCAGCAGCGCGATCTCCTCGCGCTCAGCGAAGGACAGGTACCGGCCCGAAGGCTCGGCCAGACTCAGCGGCGGCATCCCGCCACCGTGACGGAACCAGCGTGAGCCCACCGGGCCCGACACGCCGACCGCCACCCCGGCCGCCTCGCTGGTCATCCCCTGCGCGATCAGGCGCCAGAACGCCCGCTCCACCTGCCGAGGCGGACACGGCCGCCCCGGCGAGCGCATCCCCGGCCGCACCGCACGATCCGCCCTCTGCTGACGACGCACCACCACACCTCCACCATCACGAGGTGTTGCGACCACCGGTTGAGCCCGCCGACCGACCCGTGGTCGGAGTGAAAGATGGCCCCGGCGAGGCTGCCGCGGGTCGCGGCGGCCGTCTGCAGCGCCTGGGTGACCAGGGCGGTGCGCATGTGGTCCGCGAGGGCCCAGCCGACCAGGCGGCGGCTGTAGCAGTCGATGACGGTGGCCAGGTAGAGGTTCGACCCGTCGGCCAGCGGCAGGTAGGTGATGTCTCCGACGTAGCGCCGGTTGGGCGCGTCGGCGGTGAAGTCCCGGTGCAGCAGGTCCGGCACCTTCGCCTGGCTCTGCGCCGGGATGGTGGTGCGCACCCGCCGCTTCTTGACGTAGCCGGCGATGCCGTGGGCGCGCATCACCCGGGCCACCCGCTTGTGGTTCACCCTCTGCTCGGGCGGGGCGCCGTCGTTGAGCTCAGCGGTGACCCGCGGGGCGCCGACGGTGTTGTCCGCGGCGTGCACGGTCCGGATCCGCTCGGCCAGGGCGGCGTCCTCGGCCGCGCGGGCGGCGCGGGCCGGGGCCGCGTTGCGCCAGGCGTAGTAGGAGGACCGCTCGACCTCGAGCAGCTGGCACAGTCGCTTCACCTCGAAGGTGGCGCAGTGGTCGGCGACGAACTGGAAGCGACTCACCAGCGCGTCTCCCCGGCGAAATACTTGGCCGCCCGCTGCAGGATCTCCCGCTCGGTGGCCAGCTTGCGCTCGCTCACCTCGAGCTCGGCGACCCGCGCCTCCAGCCGGGCGATCTTCTGCTCCGGGGTCTCATCCACCGGGCCGTCCGCGGCGCCTCGCCCGGTCGGCGTGGCCCGTAGCGGGCTGGTGGTCGGGCTGCCGTCCGCGGCGGTCTTCTTGCCGGTCCCGTGCGCGTGGAGCCACTGCCGTAGCGTCCCGCGCTCGATGCCGAGGTCCTCAGCGATGCCGCGGACCGTGGCCCCCGGCGTGGACTCGTACAAGTCGACGGCCTGCCGGCGGAACTCCTCCGAGTAGTGCTTCCTGGCCATAGCTCCGGATCATCTCGCTTCTCCAGCAGTGCTGGGTTCAGCGTGTCCAAGAACCAGGATCAAGGGCCGTGGGAGATGCGGGACACGCCCAGCAACACCGCGCAGCCGAGGGTGATCGCGCCAGCCATCCAGACCAGGGCCCAGCCGAGGTCACCCACCCGGCCGGCATGGTGGGAGGGCAGGTCGACCATCCACAGGGTCACGAAGTGGGTGGGCAGGACGCGGGTGGGCAGCAGGTCTGCGGCACCGAGAACGGGGCCGAAGAAGATGTCAAGGATCCAGACGAACAGCACCAGCACCGTGCCGTTGACCGGGTCGGCGACCAAAACCCCCACCAGGGCCCCCAAGGTGAGGTAGATGACCGCGAACATGATCGTTCCGGCGACCACCCGGGCGGGGTGGGCGCCCAGCCCGGTGCGAGCAGCCAGTGCGACGAGCGCCGCGGCGGAGGCGACCAGCGCCAGACTCAGCCCGGCGCCTGCCCGCGCGGCCAGCAACCGAACCGGTGCCAGCCCGGCCAGCACCAGGCGCCGGGCCGCGTGTCGGGCGCCGCGGACCATGAATTAAAATTCTATAACGGCGATTAAACCATCGGCCCAACCCGCCGTCGCGGGATGTAACACCCGCCCCCCCGGACCCCCCATAATC
>JBQCIO010000149.1:0-11820 GCA_051953655.1 Motilibacteraceae bacterium | reverse complement strand
CAGTTCGGACGAGTCACGGGAAAGGCACACCCACCCGAAAGGCGGGCGGCCGGATCGTTCCTGAGTCACGAGCAGGCACCGACGCCGAACCTGCCACACACCCCTCAACCGGGCGCGGACCGACTCTCACAGATCGTTCCGGTGCCCGCCCTCATGATCGTTTGGAGGCAGTCGTCGGCCTCCTTGACCGAGCTTTTGCCCGCTGATCGGTCCTTCCCGGGAAGCCCTCCGGGAAGTAGTTGCTTGTGCTAAACAACGCACGACCCGCACGAGCACGAGGAGCACAGGTGTCCACCGCCACCGGACCAGCACCAGCCGCCGCCGCCGCCGGCGGACGACGCCGCAGCCCGCACTACAAGTGGATCGCGCTGTCCAACACGACGCTGGGCGTGCTGATGGCGACGGTGAACTCCAGCATCGTCCTCATCTCGCTGCCGGCGATCTTCCGCGGGATCCACCTCGACCCGCTCGCCCCGGGCAACGTCGGCTACCTGCTGTGGATGCTCATGGGCTTCCTGCTGGTCAGCGCCGTGCTGGTGGTGAGCCTGGGCCGGCTCGGCGACATGTACGGCCGGGTGCGCATCTACAACTACGGCTTCGTCGTGTTCAGCGCGGCGTCCGTGGCCCTCGCGCTGGAACCGTTCCAGGGCGGCAGCGGCGCCATGTGGCTGATCATCGGCCGCGTCGTGCAGGGCATCGGCGGCGCGATGCTCTTCGCCAACTCCACGGCGATCCTCACCGACGCCTTCCCGGTCGAGCAGCGCGGCATGGCCCTGGGCATCAACCAGGTGGCCGCCATCGCCGGCTCGTTCCTCGGCCTCATCGCCGGCGGCCTGCTGTCCGAGTGGAGCTGGCGGGCGGTGTTCTGGGTCAGCGTGCCGCTGGGCATCCTCGGCACGGTCTGGGCCTACAAGAGCCTGAAGGAGACCAGCGTCCGGCACCAGGGCCGGATCGACTGGCCCGGCAACGTCCTGTTCGCCGTCGGCCTCGGCGCGGTGCTGGCCGCGATCACCTACGGCATCCAGCCCTACGGCGGCCACAGCATGGGCTGGACCAACCCGTGGGTCCTGGCCGGCCTGATCGGCGGCGCCGCGCTGCTCGTCGTGTTCGGGGTCGTGGAGACCAAGGTCGCCGAGCCGATGTTCCACATGAGCCTGTTCACGATCCGGGCCTTCAGCGCGGGCAACGCCGCCGGCCTGCTGGCCTCCATCGCCCGCGGCGGCATGCAGTTCATGCTCATCATCTGGCTGCAGGGCATCTGGCTGCCGCTGCACGGCTACGACTACGAGTCCACCCCGCTGTGGGCCGGCATCTACCTGCTCCCGCTCACCCTCGGCTTCCTGGTGGCCGGCCCGCTCTCGGGCTACCTGTCCGACCGCTACGGCGCCCGCGCCTTCGCCACCGGCGGCCTGCTGCTGGTCGCGGTCACCTTCGTCGGCCTGATCCTGATTCCGGTCGACTTCCCCTACTGGGCCTTCGCGCTGCTCACCGCGCTCAACGGCATCGGCTCGGGCCTGTTCTCCGCACCCAACACCACCGCGATCATGAACTCGGTGCCGGCCCGCCAGCGGGGCGCGGCCTCCGGGATGCGCGGCACCTTCTTCAACTCCGGCTCGTCGCTCTCCATCGGGATCTTCTTCTCGCTGATGATCGCCGGCCTGGCCGCCACGCTGCCGACCACGCTCACCAGCGGCCTGCAGCAGCAGGGCGTGCCGGCGAACGTGGCCGGCGAGATCGGCAACCTGCCGCCGGTGGGCAGCCTGTTCGCCGCCTTCCTGGGCTTCAACCCGATCCAGAGCCTGCTCGGCCCGACCGGTGTGCTCGCCCAGCTGCCGCAGCAGAATGTCTCCGTGCTCACCGGCAAGGAGTTCTTCCCACAGCTGATCAGCGGCCCGTTCCACCATGGCCTGGTGATCGTCTTCAGCGCCGCCGCGGCGATGTCCGTGGTCGCCGCGCTCGCCTCGCTGCTGCGCGGCGGGAAGTACCACCACGACGAGGGCGAGACGGCGTCCGCCGGCGAGCCGGCCGAGGCCGACGTCCGCACGCAGGACGGGCCGAAGGTCGAGGCGAGCCGGTGAGCGGCGGCCGGCCGGCGGCCACCTCCGCCGGGCCGGGGAGGCAGGCCGCCCGCGCGGTGGCCGTCGCCCCCCGGCTCCGGCTGGCCGTGGGCCGGCTGGCCCGGCGCCTCAAGGACCACGCCGTCGGCGGGCTGAGCCTCTCCCAGCTGTCCGCGCTGGCCACGGTGGAGCGCCTCGGCTCGGCCCGGCTGGGCGACCTGGCCTCGGCCGAGCGGGTGTCCGCCCCCACGATGAGCCGGCTGGTGGCCAGCCTGCAGGAGGCCGGGCTGCTGGAGAGGGCCTCGGACCCCGAGGACGCCCGGGCCACGGTGCTCACGCTCAGCCGCGCCGGCGCGCAGCGGCTGGACGAGGTGCGCGAGAGCCGGACGGCGCTGCTGGCCGACCGGCTCTCCCGCCTCTCCCCCGACGACCTGACCCGGCTCGAGGCCGCACTGCCGGTGCTCGAGTCGCTGGTGGAGGACTGACCCTCAGTCCCGCAGCGCGTAGGTGAGGATCGCGTTGCCGGCGCCGGTCACGGTGCCCTCGCGCAGCCGCAGCCGGGTGGTGGGCACCGACTCGTCGAAGAGCCGACGGCCCTCGGGCGTGACGGCCGGGTGGACGGTGAGGGTGAGGGCGTCGATCACGCCGGCGAGGAACAGGCTGCGGGTGGTCTCGATGCCGCCCACCACCAGGATGTCGCCCTCGCCCTGCTCCTTCAGGGCCTGCACGTAGTCGACCGGATCGGACCCGATCGCAGTGCTGTTCCAGCCGAGGTCACCGCTCAGCGTGCGGCTCACCACGTGCTTGCGCACCGGGTTGATGAACTGCGCGAACGGGTCTCCGTCGCCGGCCTGCGGCCAGAACTGGGACCACTCCTCCCAGAGCCGGCGGCCGATGACGACGTCGGTGCCGCCGCTGATCGCGCGGCCCATCATCTGGCCCTCCTCCGGGCCGAACGCGTCGAACTGCCACAGGTTCGGCGACTCCACCACGCCGTTCACCGAGCTGAACAGGTGGGCGGTGGTCCTACGGGACATCGGAGCTCCTCGGGCGTGGATCTGGTGCGCGGTCAGGACAGGGAGGTAGACGTTCCGGGGGTCCCGAGCTCATCGGTCGGATCGCCGACCCGGGAACGGCCGGCGGGCACGAAGGCGCGCAGGACGACCGCGGCCACGCCGCAGCCGACCAGCCCGGTCAGGGCCGCCGCCAGCGAGCAGGCCCACCACACCAGCCAGCCGACGTCGGGGGACCCCCACTGGACCAGCTGCGCCACGCCGAGCACCGCCACCACGGCGTAGGCGAGGCAGCCCCACGCCACCAGGGCGAGCCGGTGCAGCGCAGCCGCCACTCCGGACGTCGACTCCCCTGTCGGCTGCCCCGGCGGTCCCTGGTCGGTCATGACGTGCGACGGCTCGTCGGCCATCCCCCGGCCCCCTGTCCCCGTGGCCCCCACTCCCGGCGGTGGCGCGGCCGGGTGCGCCGAGTGTGCCAGGCTCGCCCACCGCCGGGCAGGCGTTCAGCCCTCGCGCAGCTCCGGCCGGCCGGGCTGCTCCCCGCCGCGGGCCTCGACGTACTCGCGGGTGGGCACCATCACCTTGCGCCGGAAGACGCAGACCAGGGTGCCGTCCTGCTTGTAGCCCTTGGTCTCCACGTGCACGATGCCGCGGTCGCTCTTGGACCTCGACGGCGTCTTGTCCAGCACCGTCGTCTCGCCGTAGATCGTGTCGCCGTGGAAGGTCGGCGCGACGTGCCGCAGGCTCTCGATCTCGAGGTTCGCGATCGCCTTGCCGCTCACGTCGGGCACCGACATGCCCAGCAGCAGCGAGTAGACGTAGTTGCCCACCACCACGTTCTTGCCGAAGTCGGTGGTCTTCTCGGCGTAGTTGGCGTCCAGGTGCAGCGGGTGGTGGTTCATCGTGAGCAGGCAGAACAGGTGGTCGTCGTACTCGGTCACCGTCTTGCCCGGCCAGTGCTTGTAGACGGCACCGACCTCGAACTCCTCGTAGTAGCGGCCGAACTGCATGCGCGGTCCTCTCTCGAGATCGCCCTTCCCGTTACGCTCGCACCTCGCGAGCCGGCGGCTGCCCCGATCGTGCCGGACGTGCCCGCCGGTGTGGGGCAGCGGAGAGCGTGACCTTCTTCTCCTCCCCAAGGAGGAGATACCGGCACAGGTGGGATGCCAGGGTGGGGACGTGCTCGAGGTGGACGGACTGCACAAGAGCTTCGGGGAGGTCCGGGCCCTGTCCGGGCTGGGCTTCAGCGTCGAGCCGGGCCAGGTCTACGGCTTCGTCGGACGCAACGGGGCGGGCAAGACGACGACGATGCGCATCGTGCTCGGCGTCCTGGCGCCCGACGCCGGCCAGGTGCGCTGGCAGGGCCGGCCGGTGGACGCGCAGGTGCGCCGCCGGATGGGCTACATGCCGGAGGAGCGCGGCCTCTACCCCAAGATGCAGGTGCGCGAGCAGCTGGAGTACCTCGCGCGGCTGCACGGGGTGGGCGCGCGGCGGGCCCGTGAGGCCGTCACCGAGTGGCTCGAGGTCCTGGGCGTGGCCGAGCGGGCCGGCGACCGGGTGGAGGCGCTGAGTCTGGGAAACCAGCAGCGGGTGCAGCTCGCCGCGGCGCTCGTGCACGACCCCGAGGTGCTGGTGCTCGACGAGCCCTTCAGCGGCCTGGACCCGGTGGGCGTCGACGCCCTCAGCGGCGCGCTGCGCCGGCGCGTGGCCGAGGGCGTGCCGGTGGTGTTCAGCAGCCACCAGCTCGACCTGGTCGAGCGGCTGTGCGACGCGGTGGGGATCGTGCGGGAGGGGCGGATGGTGGCCAGCGGCACGGTGGACGAGCTGCGCGGGTCCCGGCACCGGCGGCTGCGGGTGGTGGTCGAGGCGCCGGGTCGCGCCGATGGGGCGGGTACGGACGACGGCGCCTGGGCGCTGGCGCTGCCCGGCGTGCAAGTGGTGGCCGAGGAGCCTGGCCAGGCCACCGACCGGGCCCGCGGCCTGCTGCTCGAGCTGGCCCCCGACGTCGACGACCAGGCGGTGCTGGCCGCCGCGCAGAGGGCGGGCGTGGTGCGGGCCTTCGCCCCGGTGCAGCTCAGCCTGACCGACCTGTTCCGCGAGGCGGTGGCGGCATGAGCACCTCGTCGTCGGCCTCGCTCTCCTTCGCCGCGACCGCGCGGCTGGTGGCCCGCCGCGAGCTGCGCTCCCGGCTGCGCGACCGCAGCTTCCTGGTCTCCACCGGGATCACCCTGCTCATCGTCGTGGCCGTGGCCGTGGTGCCGGCGGCGCTCGGTCTGGGCCGGACGAAGTTCTCGGTGGCGTTCACCCCGGCGGCCGCCCCGCTCGCGGCGCCGAGCGAGGCCCTCGCGCACCAGCTCGACGTCAGCCTGCGGGTGGAGGACGCGCCCGCGAACCCGGAGCAGGCGGTGCGCGACGGCGACCTCGACGCCTTCGTGACCGCCGACCGGATCGTGGTGCACAAGGAGCTCGACCCGCAGCTGGGCACGATCCTGCAGACCGCGGCCCGGCAGGCCGCCACCCAGCGGCAGCTGGCCGCCGACGGGCTCAGCGCGGCTCAGATGGCCGCGCTCGCGCAGCTGCCCACGCCCGCCGTCGACGCCCTCCAGCCCAAGGACCCCAAGGCCGACACCCGCCGCGGCATCGCCACCGTGGGCGCCTTCCTGCTCTACGGCCAGCTGCTCGGCTACGGCTTCTGGGTGGCCCTGGGGGTGGTGGAGGAGAAGTCCAGCCGGGTCGTAGAGGTGCTGCTGGCCACGGTCCGCCCGCGCGCCCTGCTCACCGGCAAGGTGCTCGGGGTCGGCGCCCTCGGGCTGGTGCAGCTGCTGGCGGTGGCCGTGGTGGGGCTGGTGGCCGGGTCCGCCTCCGGCGCGATCGACCTCACCGCCGACGCGGTCTACCCGGTCGCCCTGGTGCTGGCCTGGTTCGTCCTCGGCTACGCCTTCTACGCCTGCGCGTTCGCCGCCGCAGCCGCCCGGGTCAGCCGGCAGGAGGACCTCAACAGCGTCACCACGCCGATGACCATGCTGGTGCTGGTCAGCTTCCTGGCCACCTTCTACGTCTCCTCCAGCCCCGACTCGCCCGCCGCGCGGGTCCTCGCGGTGGTGCCCCCGTTCTCCGCGCTGGTCAACCCGGTGCGGATCGCCGGCGGCGACGCCTCCTGGTGGGAGCTGCCGCTGGCGGTGCTGCTCATGCTCGGTGCGGTGGTGGGGCTGGTCGTCGTCGGCGCGCGGCTCTACGAGGGCGCGGTGCTGCGCATGGGCGGCACCGTGTCGCTGCGGGACGCCTGGCGCGGGCGGCGCGAGGCCGGAGTGCTCGCCGACTGATCGCTCGCCGCAGGCGGGCGCACCGGCTGGCAGGATGCGGCCCGTGAGCTCACTCGACGAGCCGTCCCTCGTCGCCACCTACACCCGCGCCCGGCCGACCGTCGCCGTCCCCCTGGTGGCCGCCGCGGTGGTGCTGGCCGCGGTGCTCACCGGGCTCGGCTCGGACCGGCTGGCCAGCACGGTGTTCCTCATGGCGTGCATCGGGCTGGGCGGCTCGTGGTGGCACCGGGTGGACGTGCGGGCCGACGAGGTCGTCGTGCACGGCCTGGTGGGACAGCGCCGCTACGCCCGCGCCGACGTCGTCGAGGTGCAGCCCGGCCGCGGGATGGCCGGGGTGCGGCTGCTGCTGCGCGACGGCCGGGTCGGCACGCTGCCGGCGCCGGCGCGCTCCAGCCGCGGGTACGCCGCCGAGCTGGCCCGACTCCGGGCCTGGGCCGCCGGCTGAGGCCCCCGGACGCTAGACCGCGGCGTCGACGACCGGCTGCTCGCTCGGCGCGCCCTCGCCGGGACGGCGCTTGGGCAGCCGCAGCACCAGCAGCAGGGAGACCAGGAACAGCCCGGCCTGGTACCAGAGCGTCTCGCTGAAGGACTTGGCGAAGTCGTGCTCGAGCGCCGTGGCCCCGGAGGACGCCAGCGCGGCGGAGACCTGCGGGCTCGGCGGGGTCGCGGGCGTGCAGGAGGGCGGCACCGCGCTGGGGTCGCTGGACTTGGCGCGGTCCTCGAAGCAGCGGGCGGAGGCGGCCACGACCTGGTCCTGGGCCGAGGCCGGCACCCCGGCAGCGGTGAGCGACTGGCGCAGCACCGGCTCGGTCTTGGCCGCCGCGAGGGCGGCGTTGGCGCCGAGCAGCCCGAACAGCACGATGCCGATGAGCGCCACGCCGATCGAGCCGCCGATCTGCTGCGCGGTGCTCAGCACCCCGGAGGCGGGACCGGCGTTGCGCGGCTGCACCCCGGCCAGGACGAGGTTCAGGAAGGGGGCGACGAACAGCCCCAGGCCCACCCCGCCGAGGATCAGCACCGGCCACAGCTTCCAGGAGGCCAGCGCGGTGTCGATCTCGCGGACCACCAGCGAGAGCAGCAGCATCGCCACCACGAGGATGGCTGCGCCGAGCACGAGCACCGTGCGGCCCAGGCGCTTGGAGATCCGGTTGCTGGCCGCGGAGGCGAAACCGCTGCCGACGGCGAATGGCACGGTGGTCAGGCCCGAGTGCAGCGGGGTGAACCCGAAGCCGATCTGCAGGTAGAGCGAGAGGGCGAAGAAGAACGGGGCCAGGCCGGCGAAGAACACCAGTCCCAGAGCCAGACCGGGGCGGAATGCGTGGTCGGCGAGCACGCTGGAGGGCACCAGCGGCGAGCCGCCGGCGTCGGTGAGCCGGCGCTCGTAGAGCAGGAACAGCACCATGAGCACCACGCCTGCCGCGATGGTGATCCAGGTCCAGGCCGGCCAGCCCTTCTCCCGGCCCACGGTGAGCGGGTAGACGATGGCCAGCAGCCCGGCGGTGGACAGCACGACCCCGCCGAGGTCGAGGCCGACGGCGTGCTCGTTGCGCGAGGACGGCAGGTAGCGGAAGCCGAGCACCAGCGCCACCGCGGCGACCGGGATGTTGACGTAGAAGATCGAGCGCCACTGCAGGCCCGCCGGGTCCCACGCCAGCAGCAGACCACCGATCAGCGGGCCGGTGATGGTGGCGATGCCGATGGTGGCGCCCAGCACGCTGAACGCCTTGCCGCGCTCCTGCGGCGGGAACACGACCTGGATGATCGCCAGCACCTGCGGGAACATCAGCGCCCCGCCCAGGCCCTGCAGCACGCGAGCCGCGATCAGCATGCCCGGGCTGGCGGCCGCGCCGCACAGCGCCGAGGCGATCGCGAACAGCGCCATCCCGCCGAGGAAGACCCGCCGCCGGTCGTAGAGGTCGCCGAGCCGGGCCGAGGTGATCAGCAGCGTGGCGAACGCGAGCGTGTAGCCGATGATCACGAACTGGACGTCGGAGTAGCTGGTGCTCAGGTCGCGCTGGATGCTCGGGATCGCGACGTTGACGATGCTGACATCGACCAGCTGCATGAAGCTGGCGGTGAGCACGACGCCGAGCACCACGTAGGGGTTGCTGTGCCCCCGGCGCGGGCTGGCCGCCGCCTGGTCCGCGGCGGGGGCCTGGGTCATGACGGGGCGCTCCTGCATGTCGGGTGGGGCATCGGCGTGGGGCTGGCGCGCGCCCGTCTCCGGGCCGCCGCCTCACGGTAGGGCGAGGCTCCGACAGCCGCCATCCGGGCGTCCGGCGCGCCGATCCGGGTGGAACCGGACGTGCCCGGACGGCGTCGGAGGGTCGTCCTGCGTGTCACACTCCCGACAGCTTTGCGAGCCGGCGCCGCCACGCTGGGCGTCGCCGGCCCCGAGCCCGACGCCGAAGGGCCGTCGGTCGAACTGCGGGTGGCGGGCGCGTCGGGTCAGGGCGGTTGGCATCAGGGCTTGCGTCTGGGGGAGGCAGCTCGTGAGGACGCACCATCTGATGTCGGCCGCCGCCGTGCTGGCGGTGGCTCCGCTCATGCTCGCCGGCTGCGGTAACCAGTCTTCGTCGGCGGCGAGCTGCGCAGCGCCACAGATGAGTGCCTCGCCGAGCTCGGTGCATCCCGGCCAGGAGCTGCACCTGACCGGTCGTTGGTTCCACACCGGCTGCGACGACGGCGTCGCGAACGGCCAGACCAGCGACACCGAACGTCCGCTCGTCGACCTCACGGTCCGGCTGCAGCAGGACGGCTCGGCGTGGACGCTCGCCAGCAAGGTCGAGACCACCACGCGGGACGGGCTGCTCGACCTGCAGGTCATGCTTCCGGACGACGTCCGCCCCGGCCCCGCCACGTTGCAGGTCACCGGGCCGGAACTCGGGCTTCCACCGTCGACAGAGCTGTCAGTGCAAGCCGGGGGCTGACCGGCCGAGCGTGTGCAGGGCAGGTGGCCACTTCAGCGCGCTGCTGCTGACGCGGCTCTCCTCGCGCGCCGCGGAGTGAACGGGACGAAAAGGCGCTCTTGACGGCGGCGGCTGAGCGGGGCGGACGTCGCCCGGCCGGCCGTCAATCTGCCCGGCTCAGAATGTGACAGTACTGGCGCGACACGCCGAGAAACGCTGCAACAGCGCCACACTCTGACAGGTCGTCGACACCTCGACGATCGAGTGGAGCCTCCTTGCGCGACACGCCGTCGTGTCGCGACAACAGCCTTCCACTCGCGGCGATCCGGACCACAGCAGGCCCGGGGACGGCCCACGTGAAGCGGCCACCGGCCCCCGCCGCCGTCACCAGCGCCTTTGACCGTGCCGCAGCACGGCCGCAACGCACTTCAGGACTGGCGCCTCTCAAGGCCGCGACCAGGGGGGTGGGAGCTCGAGCGGAGCGCTCTTGCACGACACGCCGTCGTGTCGCGACAACAGCCTTCCACTCGCGCGGTCCGGACCACAGCACGCCCGGGGACGGCCCACGTGAAGCGGCCACCCGCCCGCCCCCGTCACCAGCGCCTTCGACCGTGCCACCGCGCAGCCGCACCCGCGGCCCAGACCTGAGGGGCCCTCACTGCCGCGCAGCTAGCCCCGCGGATACCACCGCACCGGCAGCCCGTGCGGTGCCGCCTCGCCCAGCACGCGGCGCCCGCCGCCGGGCCAGGTGCGCAGGGAGACCAGGAACCGGTGCTCCTCCCCCGGCGCCGGCCGGCGGGGCTCGAGCTCGAGGTGGGCCAGCGGGGCGTCGTCGGTGGCGCGGCGACCGGCCTGCTCGAGCAGGTCCTCGACGGCGGCCTGCTCGGGCTTGCCCAGGTACTGCCACATCACGCTGTGCCAGAGCACGGTCCAGGTGCCGGGCTCGGGGACCAGCTCGGCGACGGCCTCGGCGGCGGTGGCTGTGCGCACCGTCGCCGGCACCTGGGCAGCGACGTCGAGGGCGGCGCGCAGGCGCTCGAACCTCGCGACCTGGTCGGGCCAGACATAGGAGGTGAGCAGCAACCGGCCTTCGGTGGTGGAGGCGTCCAGCGGGGCGACGTCGCTGCCGCGCCGCTCCACGATCCGCAGCGGTGGCGCGGCGGGCAGGGGCTCTCCCGTCCAGGCACCCGCCAGCACGAGCGGGGAGTCCGACGGCACGTAGGAGAAGCCGTCGTCGGCCAGGAAGCGGAACCGGTCGGCGCGCAGGTTGAGGCCGGCGCTGGAGCCGATCTCGAACAGCCGGACCGGCAGGTCCCGCTCCGCCAGCAGGATGCGCAGTCCCCCGACGAGCGCGGCCGACCGCCCCACCTCGTTGGTCTGCGGCGCGTGGCTGAGCCCGGCACGCACCTCGTCACCCTGGTGCAGGAGGACCTCCCGGAAGGCCTCCCACACACCGTCGGAGCCGGCGGTGCCGCCGACGGACGGGTAGTGCAGGGCGAGCCTCGGCGCCTTCCGCTCCAGCACCAGCCGGTGCACGCTGCCCAGCAGCCGCAGGGCCAGTGCCGAGGGCCCGGGGTCGTCCTCGTGGCCGGCGAGGACGTCGGCGGTCGGGCCGCCGGCGAGCACGTCCTCGGCGGCACGGTCCAGCAGCAGGGCGTAGAGCGGGCTGCCCAGGTGGGCGCACGCCTCCCCCTGCTGCCGCATCCGCCGGGCCATCCGCTCGCGCGGCGGCTCCTCGGTACCGGACCCTTCTGTCACAGCCCCTCCGTCAGTCCGATCCATCGACACCGAGCGGCACGCCACGGCGCCGCGGGTCACGCAGGTCCGTCCCGTGGGCCAGCCACCGCTCCTCCAGCGCGGCCGCACCGTGCACCCGCTTCCACGCCGCCTCGTGCGCCGTCATCGGCAGCACCGGGACGAAGCGGACAGGGTCGGCCGGCGGCGGGAGCGGCAGGTCCGGCACCAGCCCGCCCGGCTCGCCGACCAGCACGGCGCTCACCGCGGCCCCTGGCCACAGCGGCTGCTGCAGGTCCACCGACGCACCGGGCTGGATCACGAGTCCCTCGACCGAGGGAGCGGCGGCCAGCACCGCGAGCGTGCGCAGGACGTCGTCGACGGGCTCGCGCACGGTAAGCAGCAGCTCGGCCCGCGGCCCGCGCACCGGGTCGGGCGCCAGGTCGGCCGGGTCGTGCATCGGGTGCCGGCTCATGCCCAGCGTCGCATAGCGGACCAGCGGCTCGCCCTCCGGGCCGGCGGTCGGGCCGAAGCGGAGGACGTCGAGCGGCTCGGTGCCGAGGAAGGTGACCGAGGCGCGGCCCGACGGCTCCCCGAGGGCCGCGGCGAGGTGGGCCTCGACCGCCGCGACGACGTCGTCACCGGGAGCCATGGACGGGACTCTACGGCTCCTGCGGGCGACACCAGGGAAGCCCCCATGGCAGGGGTCGCCCGCAGGAGCAGCCCCGACCGCAAGACAAGCATCCCTGACCAAGACGGGAGCGCCCGCGCCCCAGCCCCCCCC
>JBQCIO010000148.1:0-10867 GCA_051953655.1 Motilibacteraceae bacterium | reverse complement strand
ACACGACCGGCTCCACGGCGATGGCCCGGGCGATGCACAACCGCTGCTGCTGGCCGCCGGAGAGGCTGATCCCGGGCCGGTCGAGGCGGGCCTTGACGTCCTCCCACCGGTTGGCGCCCAGCAGCGAGCGCTCGCCGATCTCGTCGCGCGCGGACCTGCGCTGCCGGCCGAGCAGGCGCAGCCCGGCGACCACGTTGTCGTAGATGGACATGGTCGGGAACGGGTTGGGCCGCTGGAAGACCATGCCGATGGTGCGGCGCACGTTCACCGGGTCGATCCCGGGGCCGTAGATGTCCTCGTCGTCGAGCATCACCTTGCCCTCGACCCGGGCCCCGGGGATGACCTCGTGCATCCGGTTGAGGGTGCGCAGGAACGTGGACTTGCCGCAGCCGGACGGGCCGATGAAGGCCGTGACGCTGCGCGGCTCGATGGTCATGTTGACGTCCTCGACGGCCTTGAAGTCGCCGTAGAAGACGTTGAGACCGGAGACGTCGATGCGCTTGCCCATGGTGTCCGTTCCTGAGCGGGATGGGTGCCGAGCGGGATGGTGCCGAGCGGGAGGGGCTGAGCGGGAGGTGCTGAGCGGGAGGGGCTGGGTGGTGCTGAGGCGACGCTAGTGGCGCGGCGCCTTCCACCAGGCGAGGAGGCGGGCCACCAGGTTGAGCACGAGCACGATGAGGATGAGCGCGAGCGCCCCGGCCCACGCGCGGTCGATGGCGGTGTCGTTGGGCAGCCCGGCCTGCTGGTAGACGTAGAGCGGCAGCGAGGCCTGCGGGTCCTTGAACGGGTTGTTGTTGATCGAGTCGGCGCCGAACACCGTGAGCAGCAGCGGCGCGGTCTCGCCCATGACCCGGGCCACCGCGAGCATGCAGCCGGTGACGATGCCGGGCAGCGCGGTGGGCAGCACGATCCGAACCACGGTGCGCCACTTCGGCACGCCGAGGGCGAAGGCGCCCTCGCGCAGCGCGCCGGGCACCAGCCGCAGCATCTCCTCGCTGGACCGGATCACCGTGGGCAGCATGAGCACCATCAGCGCGAGGCTGCCGGCGAACCCGCTGTAGCCGAAGCCGAGGCCGAGGACCCAGAACGCCAGCACGAACAGGCCCGCCACGATCGAGGGCAGGCCGGTCATGAGGTCGACGAAGAACGCCGTCACCTTGCGCAGCGGCCCGCGCCCGTACTCCACGAGGTAGACCGCGACGAGGATGCCGAGCGGGATCGACACCAGGGCGGCCAGCGCGACCTGCTCGATGGTGCCGACGATGGCCGCGTAGGCGCCGCCACCGGCGTCCTGCGCGGCCACGTTGCGCATCGAGTGCGTGAAGAACACGCCGTCGAAGCGGGCCAGCCCGCGCGCGATGGTGTAGCTGAGCACGGCGACCAGCGGCACCACCGCGCACAGGAACGCGGCATAGGCCAGCGTGGTGGCGAGCCGGTCCTTGGCCCGCCGGCCACCCTCCACGGTGGCCGACCAGGCCGGCAGGCCGACGACGAACAGCAGCACGGCGAGCACCAGCCATTGGGCGGTGCCGTGCGCCGGCGTCAGGGCCACGAGCAGCCCGGCCACGACGACGGCGACGACGGCGGCGAGCAGCGGCGCCAGGCGTGGCAGGGAGCGCCCGCCGAGCTGGGTCGGCGCGCCGGGGAGGACCGCGGTGCTCATGCGCTCACCTCGGCGAAGGCCGCTCGGCGGGCGATGATCGCGCGGGCGGCCAGGTTGACCACGAAGGTGATGGCGAACAGCACCAGGCCGGAGGCGATGAGCGCGCCGCGCCCGATCTCGCCGGCCTCGGCGAACTGGTTGGCGATGTTCGCGGCGATGGTGTTGCCGCCCGGCTCGAGGATCCGCACGACGATGTCGAAGTTGGCGGCCAGCACCACGGCGATCGCGATCGTCTCGCCGAGCGCGCGGCCCAGGCCCAGCAGCACCGCGCCGATGACCCCCGGACGGCCGAAGGGCAGCACCGAGTAGCGGATCATCTCCCAGCGGGTGGCGCCCAGCGCCAGCGCGGCCTCCTTGTTGGCCAGCGGCGTCTGCAGGAACACCTCGCGGGAAAGGGCCGCGATGATCGGCAGCACCATCACGGCGAGCACCACCGAGGCGGTGAAGATCGAGCGGCCGTAGACGTTGCTCTCCGAGGCGAACAGCGGGATCCAGCCGAGGTAGTGGGTCAGCCAGCCGGACAGGCCGTTGATGTGCGGGACGAGGAAGAAGACGCCCCACAGGCCGTAGACGATGCTCGGCACCGCGGCGAGCAGGTCCACGACGTAGGCCAGGCCCTGGGCCAGCCGGCGGGGGGCGTACTCGGTGATGAACAGCGCCACGCCGATCGCGACGGGCACGGCGAGCAGGAGCGCGATGACCGAGGTGAGCAGCGTGCCCCAGGCCAGCGCGAGGATGCCCCAGACGCTCGGGTCGCTGTCCGGGAACCACTTCTTCTCGGTGATGAAGTTGACGGTGTCGGCCTTGATGGCCGGGACCGCCTTGACGACGAGGAAGGCCGCGATGGCGGCCAGCAGCAGGAGGATGAGCCCGCCGGCGGCGTGCACGAGCGCGCGGAAGACGCGCTCGCCCGGACCGCTGGAGCCCGAACGGATCGGCGGCGCCGTCGCCGGCGGATCAGGCCGGGTCTGCGTGTCGGAGGCCATGCTGCTCTTCCTCGTGCTGCTCGTGGCGCGGGGCGTCGGGTGGTGCCGTCAGGGTCTGGCGGAGGCGCCGGCGCTCGTGCCTGCGCGCGCCCCGCCCCGCCGGGTCACGGTCGGGGTGGGACGCGCGCAGCGTACGACGACCGGCAGCCGCCGGACGAGGTCAGGACAGGCTGTCGATGGACTGCTTGACCTGGTCCTGCAGGTTCTGCGGGAGCGGGACGTAGCTGAGGTCGGTCAGCTTCTGCTGCCCCTGGCCGGCGATGTAGCCCAGGAAGCTCTTGATCAGCGGGAGCTTCTGCGGGTCGTTGCCCTTGGAGCAGACGATCTCGTAGGTGACCAGCAGGTTCGGGTAGGCGTCGGCGTCACCGTTGGTGTAGTCGAAGTTGACCTTGATGTCGCCGTTGCTGCCCTCGGTCTTCGCCTTGGCGAGGAAGTTCTGCACGTTCTGGGTGCTCAGCTCGACGAAGTCGCCCTTGGCGTTGCTCACCTTGGAGTAGGGGATCGAGCTGTTCTTGGCGAACGAGAGCTCCATGTAGCCGATGCCGCCGGGGGTGCTCTTGACGCCCTGGGCGATGCCCTGGGTGCCCTTGACGCCCTGGCCGCCGGGGGCCTTCCAGTTCTTGTCCGTGCCGAAGGTCCACGCGTCCTTGGCCTCGTTGGTGAGGTAGGCGGTGAAGTTGTAGGACGTGCCCGAGCCGTCCGAGCGGTGGAAGGTCTGTATGCCGGTGGAGGGCAGGGTCACGCCCGGGTTGTCCTTGGTGATCGCGGCGTCGTTCCACTTGGTGATCTTGCCGCCGAAGATCCCGGCGAGCGTGCTGGCGGACAGGTCGAGCGGGTTCGTGACGCCCGGCACGTTGTAGCCGACGGCGATCGGGCCCGGGACCATGGGGATGTTGATGGCCGGGCCGGTCTTGCAGCGGCTGTCCGCGGCCGGCTGGTCGGCCGCGGTGAGCGCGAAGTCCGAGCCGGCGAAGTCGATGGTGCCTTCCTGGAACTGCTTCACGCCGGCGCCGGAGCCGCCGCCGCCGTAGTTGATCGTCGCGCCCGGGCACGCCGTCTGGTAGTCCTTGATCCACTCGGACATGGCGTTCGACTGCGCGGTGGAGCCGGCGAGCGTGAGGGTGCCCGTGGCGCACTCGACGCCGAGGGCGTTCGTGCCGCCGCTCGCGCCGGCCGAGGCGCTCGCGGAGGACGAGCCGGAGCTCGAGCTGTCGCTCGGCGTGGTGTTGTTGTCCGTGCCGCAAGCGGTGAGCGCGAGCGCGCCCGCCATGGCGATCGCCGCCAGCGACCCGTACCGCGTGACCTTCACTGTGGAGTCCCTCTCCTGAGGCTGCAGTGCACCTGCGACGGCCTCGTGCCGTCGACCGGGAGGGACGCTAGGTGGGGCAGGTGAAGCGATGGACGGGCCTGCGTGAACGGGAGGTGAACACGAGTGGGCGCGATGCGGACGTGGCGCGGTCAGGCGGGCGTCCACCGGGTGAACGCCCGCGCGGCGGGTCGCCGTCGGCGTGGTTCCTCCCGCTACGTCCGGAACGGCCCCTCGCCGACCGGCGCCCGGCCGCTCAGGGCCGGTGCCGCTCAGGGCCGGTGCCGCTCCAGGGCGACCACCCGGCCGGAGGGGTCGACGTGCGCGACGACGAACTCGGCCGGCCGCAGCGGGGCGTCGTCCGGGGAGGGCGCGCGCCCGGCCGCCCCCAGCAGGGTGGCCAGCAGGGCCGGGAGCACCGGCCGGTGCGAGCACACCACCGCTCCGCCCTTCTCCGCGACGTCGTCGAGCACCGCCTGCAGCCGGCGCGGCGCGGCGTCGGCGTCCTCCTCGTGGCCGGGCTCGGAGAGCCCGTCGTGCAGGTCCAGCGTGATGGCGGGCTCGCCGGCCAGCAGCGGTCGGACGGTGTCCAGGCAGCGGGTGGACGGTGAGGAGACGACCCGGCGCGGTGCGTAGGCGTGCAGCAGCCCGACGAGCGCCTGCGCCTGCTCCAAGCCCTCGTCGGACAGCGGCCGCAGCTCGTCGTCGCCGCCCCAGGACTTGCGGGAGACGGCCTTGGCGTGCCGGACCACGACCACCGGCTCGGTGAGGACGGACAGGCGCACGAACTCGTCGAGCACGGCGCGGTCGGCGTCGCGGTGCACGCGCTCGCGGGCCGCCGACACGGACAGCCACTCGAGGGCGTCGACCTCGGCGTGCGGGGAGAAGCTGCCGGTGACGGCCTGCGCGCTCCAGTAGTGCACCCGCTTGGGCAGCCCGTTGGAGAGGTAGGCGGTCACGCCCAGCGGCCGGCCGAGCCGCACCACGTGGCCGGTCTCCTCGAGCAGCTCGCGCACCGCCGTCTCCAGCAGGTGCTCGCCCGGGTCCACCTTGCCCTTGGGCAGCGACCAGTCGTCGTACTTGGGCCGGTGCACCACGGCCACCACCGGTGCCCCGGAGCCGTCCTCCGCCGGCCGCCAGAGCACGCCGCCGGCGGCCATCACCAGGGCGTCGTCGGCGTCCTGCCGGTCGCCGGTCACCTGCTGAGCGCTCATCGCACCCTGGTCGAGCGTCGGCGCGTCGTGCGGCGCGGCTTGGCGGCGATGAGGTGCTCCTGCAGGTCGAGCAGCGGGTGGCCGCCCTCGTCGCGGGAGTGCCGGGTCCAGGTGCCGTCGGCGTTGAGGTGCCACGAGGACGTGCTGTCGGAGACGGCGAGGTCGACCAGCTCGGTGAGCTCGGCGATGTGCTCGCGGCTGGTGATGCGGACCAGGGCCTCCACCCGGCGGTCGAGGTTGCGGTGCATGAGGTCGGCGCTGCCGATGAAGACGACGGGGTCGCCGTCGTTGTCGAAGGCGAAGACCCGGGAGTGCTCGAGGAAGCGGCCGAGCACGCTGCGCACGCGGATGGTCTCCGACAGCCCTGGGACGCCGGGCCGCAGCGCGCAGATGCCGCGCACGTCGACGTCGACGGGCACGCCGGCCTGCGAGGCGCGGTAGAGGGCGTCGATGATCGCCTCGTCCACCAGCGAGTTGACCTTGATCCGCACCCTGGCCGGGCGCCCGGCCCGGTGGTGCTCGGTCTCGCGGTCGATGCACTCGATGAGCCCGCTGCGCAGCGAGCGCGGGGCGACGAGCAGCCGGCGGAACGTGGTCTTGGGGGCGTAGCCGGACAGCTGGTTGAACAGGCGGGTGAGGTCCTCGCCGACCTGGTCGTCGCAGGTGAGCAGCCCGAGGTCCTCGTAGAGGCGGGCGGTCTTGGGGTTGTAGTTGCCGGTGCCGATGTGGGAGTAGCGGCGCAGCCTCTCGGGCTCCTGGCGGACGACCAGGCACAGCTTGCTGTGCGTCTTGAGGCCCACCAGGCCGTAGACCACGTGGCAGCCGGCCTGCTCCAGCTTGCGCGCCCAGGTGATGTTGGCCTGCTCGTCGAAGCGGGCCTTGATCTCGACCAGCACGAGGACCTGCTTGCCGGCCTCGGCGGCGTCGATGAGGGCGTCGACGATGGGGGAGTCGCCGCTGGTGCGGTACAGCGTCTGCTTGATGGCGAGCACCGCCGGGTCGCCCGCGGCCTGCTCCACGAACGCCTGCACGCTGGTGGCGAACGAGTCGTAGGGGTGGTGCACGAGGACGTCGCGCTGGCGGATGGCCTCGAAGATGTCCTGCTGCTTGGCCGACTCCACCTCGGCCAGCGACCGGTGGGTGCGCGGCACGAACGCCGGGTACTTCAGCTCGGCGCGGTCGACGTCGGCGATGGTGTGCAGGCCGGTGAGGTCGAGCGGCGCGGGCAGGGCGAACACCTCCTGCTCGCTCACCCCGAGCTCGCGGACAAGCAGCTCGCGCACGTGCGGGTCGATGCTCTCCTCGACCTCGAGGCGGACCGGCGGGCCGAAGCGGCGGCGCATGAGCTCGCGCTCGAGGGCGTGCAGGAGGTTCTCGGCGTCGTCCTCCTCCACCTCGAGGTCCTCGTTGCGGGTGACCCGGAAGGTGTGGTGCTGCAGCACCTCCATGCCGGGGAACAGCTGCGGCAGGTGCGCGGCGATGACGTCCTCGAGCGGCACGAAGCGCAGCGGGCTGGCCTCGACGAACCGCTGCAGCAGCGGCGGCACCTTCACCCGGGCGAAGTGCTCGACGCCGGTGGAGGGGTTGCGCACGACGACGGCCAGGTTGAGCGAGAGGCCGGAGATGTAGGGGAACGGGTGGGCGGGGTCCACGGCCAGCGGGGTGAGGACGGGGAACACGCGCTCGCGGAAGATCACGTGCAGCCGCTCGCGCTCGCCGTCGTCGAGCTCGTTCCAGCGCAGCAGCGCGATGCCCTCGGCCGCCAGGGCCGGCAGCACCTGCTCGTGGAAGACCGCGGACTGGCGGGCGGTGAGCTCGCGGGTGGTCCGCCAGATGGCCTCGAGCACCTCGCGCGGCTGCAGGCCGCTGGCGGCGCGCACGGCGAGGCCGGTGGCGATGCGGCGCTTGAGCCCGGCCACCCGGACCATGAAGAACTCGTCGAGGTTGCTGGCGAAGATCGCCAGGAAGCGGGCCCGCTCGAGCAGCGGGAGGTCGGGGTCCTCGGCCAGCTCGAGCACCCGCCGGTTGAACTGCAGCCAGCTGACCTCGCGGTCCAGGAACCGGTCGGCGGGGAGCTCGGGCGCGCCCTCCAGCGGGCGCGGCGCCGGGGTGGTGCGGGGGCCGATGCGCTCCACCAGGCCGCCGTCGCCGAGCGCGAGGTCGCTGCCGTCGGACACCTCGGCGACCTCGGCGATCCCGGCGCTCTGCGCGACCTCGGCGACGTCGCGAGCGGGAGCCCCGCCCGCCGCGCCGTGCCGTGCCGCGCCGCCGCCCGAGGCGCCGGGAGCCGCCTTCTGCTGCTGGGGCCGTTGCAGGGTCACGAGGGCATCGTCGCACTGCCAGGTGAACGGGACGGCCAGGATCAGCGGTGCAGGTCAGCGGTGCGGGCCGCTCTGGCCGTCGCGGCCCTCGCCGTCGGGGCGCTCGTCGCGCTCGTCGCTCTCCGGGGGCTCACCGGATGGGCGGCTGAACATGGCGTCGACGTCCCAGGTGGTGAACCCGAGGGCGGTGTAGACCGCCACGGCGGAGCGGTTGTCCGCGTCGACGTAGAGCATGGCGGCGGGCAGGCCCCGGTGGCGCAGGTGCCGCAGGCCGACCAGGGTCATCGCGCGCCCGAGCCCGTGGCCCTGCTCGGCGGGGTCGACGCCCACGACGTAGACCTCGCCGATGGCGTCGTGGCCGTGGGCCTCGTGGCTGTGCGGCCCCAGCTCGCCGTGCTCGTGGTGCTGCGCGCCGCCGTGCACCTTCGTCCAGTGGAAGGCGACCAGGCGGGGGCCGTCCGGGGTGGTGCGCTCGGCGAGGAAGAAGCCGGCCGGGTCGAACCAGGGCTCGGCCATCCGCCGGTGCAGGTCCCGCGCCGTCCACGAGCCCTGCTCGGGGTGGTCGGCGAAGGCGCGGGCGTTGAGCCCCACCCAGGCCTCGTCGTCCTCCCCGGGGCGGAAGGTGCGCACGGTGACGTCGTCGGGCAGGGCGGGGGCCGGCAGGGCGGTGTGCAGGGTGCGACGCATCTGCCACAGCTCGCGCACCACCGCGAACCCCATCGCGCGGGACAGCTCGCCGGCCGCCGAGCCGCGCCCGTGCGCCCACAGCCGCAGCCGGCCGCCGGGTGCGTGCGCGAGCAGCGTCTGCACGAGCACCCGCCCGTAGCCGCGCCGGCGCAGGTCCGGGGCCACGACCAGCTCGGCGCTCGCACCCTCGACCTGGTCGGTGACGTCGAGGTGGCCGTAGGCGGCCAGCCGGCCGCCCTCGCCGCCGGCGTCGGCCCAAACCAGCACGTTGAGCGCCCCGACGTCGCCGCCGTGGCGCAGGTGGAGCGCCACGTGCTCGCTGAGCGGGCTCACGCCGTCGACGTCCGTGGCCGCCTCCACGAGGTCGGTCACCGCGGCGAGCACGGCGGCGTCGAGGCGCTGGGCCACCTGCACCCGCACCGGCGGCAGCGGCTGCCCAGCCCGCCCGGTCGCCGTCG
The DNA here is from genome assembly GCA_051953655.1 of Motilibacteraceae bacterium. GTDB lineage: Bacteria > Actinomycetota > Actinomycetes > Motilibacterales > Motilibacteraceae > JBQCHF01. The sequence goes on along the minus strand of JBQCIO010000148.1, from coordinate 2,232 downwards.
CCTCGCTCACGTCCCGACCCTAGGCGCGGCTCCACCCGGCGTCACCACCGGGTCATGAAAAGGTCAGATTCCCCTCACGTCATGGTGTTCCCGATCTGTCCGTTGCGCGCTACTGTCCGCGCACCAGCGGCCGACCGACGCCACCTCGGCCGGATCGGCACCCGCCAGCTCCCCATCCGTAGGAGACCGGAGTGAAGACCACCTTCCGAGCCCGCCGCGCCGCGGTGGCCCTGGCCGCGGCAGCCGCCACGGCCCTGGTGCCCGCAGCCGCGGCGAGCGCCCGCGACCACGGCCCGCGCGGGCACCAGGGCCGGGGCGACGGCCTGCCGGCGTCGGGCCGGCCGGGTCACGGCAACGGCCACGGCCGCCTGATCGACGTGCAGCTGCTCGCCTTCAACGACTTCCACGGCAACCTCGAGCCGCCGGCCGGGTCGTCCGGCGCGGTGCAGGTGGCCGGCACCCACGTCGACGACAAGGGCAAGGTCGTCCCCAACACGGTCCCGGCCGGCGGGGCCGCCTACCTCGCCGGCAACCTCGCCGCCGCCCGCGCGGGCCACCGCGACTCGCTCACCGTGGCCGCCGGCGACCTCGTCGGGGCCAGTCCGCTCCTGTCCGGCGCCTTCCACGACGAGCCGACGGTGCAGGCGATGAACCTGCTCGGCCTCGACGTGACCAGCGTGGGCAACCACGAGTTCGACGAGGGCTCGGCCGAGCTGCTGCGCCTGGCGAACGGCGGGTGCCGCACCAACCCCGACGGCTCGACCGCCTCGGACAGCTGCCCGGACGGCAGCTTCGAGGGCGCGGACTACCCGATGCTGGCCGCGAACGTGGTGAGCACGAAGACCGGCAAGCCGATCCTGCCGCCCTACGTCGTCAAGACCACCAAGAGCGGCGCGCGCATCGGCTTCATCGGGATGACGCTCAAGGGCACCCCCGACATCGTCACCGCCGCCGGCGTGGCCGGGCTCACCTTCCTCGACGAGGTGCAGACCGCCGACAAGTACGCCGACGAGCTGACCCGCCAGGGCGTCAACGCGATCGTCGTCCTCCTGCACCAGGGCGGGATCCCCGCCAGCGGGGTCTACAACTACGACTGCAACGCCGGCGGGGGCCTGGGGCTCACCGGTCCGATCGTCGACATCGCCCGGACGATGACGCCCAAGGTCGACCTGCTGGTGACGGGCCACACCCACACGTCCTACGTCTGCGACATCCCCGACCCGGCCGGGAAGGACCGGATGGTCACGAGCGCCTCGTCGTTCGGCCGTCTGTTCACCGACATCGACCTGAAGTACGACCGGGCCACCCGCGACGTCGTCCGCACCGCGGTGCAGGCCCAGAACATGATCGTCGCGCGCGACCCCCAGCGTGAGGACGCGGACGTGGCCGCGCTCGTCTCGCACTACCAGAAGCTGCTCGAGCCGGTGGCCAACCGCGTGGTCGGCTACCTCGCCGGCACCCTCCCCGGGCGCGGCTGCGGGACGAGCTACTCGTGCCCCGGCACCGGTGAGAGCCCGGCCGGCGACCTCATCGCCGACGCGCAGCTGTGGGCGCTGCAGAACGACCCGCAGAACCCGGAGGGCGCCGACTTCGCGATCATGAACCCGGGTGGCATCCGCGGCGACTTCGTCTGCGACCCGGCCCCCTGCGGCCTCACCTACGGTCAGGCGTTCGCCGTGCAGCCGTTCACGAACTTCATGAACGTCGTCGAGCTGACCGGTGCCCAGGTGAAGACGATGTTCCAGCAGCAGTGGACGAACCAGAACCCCGGCGAGCAGCGGATCCTGCAGGTCTCCGGGAACGTCGCCGAGTCCTACGACCCGTCGTCGAGCCAGGCCGACGGCAAGCTGGTCTCGCTCACCATCGACGGCGCCCCCGTCGACGACGCCAAGACCTACCGGGTCGCCATGAACGAGTTCCTCGGCGGCGGCGGCGACGGTTTCACCGTCATCAAGGAGGGCGTGAAGGCCTACACCGGCTCCAGCGACCTCGACGCGCTCACCGGCTACCTCACCGCGACGACGTCGCCGACCGACCCCTACCCGGTGCCGGCGAGCGACCGGATCACGGTCACCTCGTGACCTACGGGGCGTAGGAGAACCGGCGACCGCGCCGGAAGCGCCGGAAGCCAGAAGTGGGGGGGGGGGCCGCAGGGAGGCGGGCCCCACAAAAAAAAAAACAAATAAAAAACAAAAAAAAAAAACAAAACCACAACCACCACCCCACCCAACC
>JBQCIO010000147.1:0-43517 GCA_051953655.1 Motilibacteraceae bacterium | reverse complement strand
GACCGCATCGCCGCCGACGCCCGGGCCGCCCTGGTGCGCGCGGTCGTGCGCGGCGCTCTCTGCATCATCCTGGGGGCCGCCGCCGCGGTCCTGGTCATCACCCGGCGCCCGCGCCGCTCGCTCCTCGCCGCCGGCGTCGCGCTGGCGGTGCTGGCGGCCAGCGGCGGCACCGCGGCCGCCACCTGGAACCCCCGGGCCATCTCCACCCCGCAGTACAACGGGCTGCTCACCCTGGCCCCGTCCCTGGTCGGCAACGCCCGCGACATCGTCGACAACTTCGACAGGTACCGCACGCAGCTGGCCAAGATCGTCAGCAACGTCAGCAGCCTCTACGCGGCCGGGCTGTCGCTGCCCACGTTCGCCCCCACCGGCCAGGACGTGCGGGTGCTCTCGGTCTCGGACCTGCACCTGAACCCCGAGGCCTTCGACGTCATCCGCTCGGTCGTGCAGCAGCTCGACATCGACGTCGTCGTCGACTCCGGCGACCTCACCGACCACGGCAGCGCGCCGGAGGAGAAGTACGCCGACCTCATCCGCGGCGTCGGCGTGCCCTACGTCTTCGTGCGCGGCAACCACGACTCCCTCGGCACCGCCCGCGCGGTGGCGGCCCAGCCCAACGCCGTCGTGCTCAGCGACGGCGAGACGACCGTGGTCGACGGCATCCGGTTCGCCGGCTCCGGCGACCCGCGCTTCACCCCGGACAAGTCCACCCGCGACCGGCCGCCGCCGCCCACCCTCACCGCCGCCGGCGACCAGTTCGCCGAGCAGGTGCGCGCCGCCGAGGCCGCCGGCCAGCGGGTCGACGTCGCGGTGGTGCACGACATCGCCGAGGGCAAGTCCCTCGACGGCCTCGTGCCGCTGATCCTCTCCGGCCACTACCACCACCGGGACGTCTCCCGGCTGCCCGGCGGCACCATCTCCTTCCAGCAGGGCTCCACGGGCGGCGCCGGGCTGCGCGGGCTGGAGGGCGAGAAGCCGACGCCGGTGGAGATGTCGGTGCTCTACCTGGACCGGCAGACCGGCCTGCTGCAGGCGTGGGACGACATCACCCTCGGCGGGCTCGGCCTGGCCTCGGCCCAGTTCAGCCGGCACGTGCCGGAGGCGGACGTGCCCAAGGGCACCCCGCCGGTCGCCACCTCCCCGACCCCCACCGGCAGCCCGCTGCCCTCGCCGACCGTCGCCCCGCCGACCGCGGTCCCGGCGCCGCCCACGGTGCCGGTGCCGACCAGTCCCGGCCTGCCCGAGCCGCTGTCCACCGAGGCCCCGACCCCGGCTCCGACGACGCCGGGCGGGGCGCCGACGCCGGCCCGCAGCCCCTGACAGGAGGCGGATCCGCCGTCGCTTTGGAGGATGGGGAGCGCGTCCCCTATGCTCTCCACGTCCCCGACGGCATCGGACGGACGAAGGCCCGCCAGCCCTCATCGTCTAGCGGCCCAGGACACCGCCCTTTCAAGGCGGCAGCACGGGTTCGAATCCCGTTGGGGGCACGGAAAGTCGCACCACCAGCACAAAAAGCACGACCTGCACGAACGAGGTCCCGTGGAGCAGTTTGGAGTGCTCGCCACCCTGTCAAGGTGGAGGCCGCGGGTTCAAATCCCGTCGGGACCGCAGATCGAGAGCCCCTGACCAGTCGGTCAGGGGCTCTCGTCGTGTCGGGCCACCCGCCCCGGTCCGCTATGCTGGCCGCGCACTCCTCACCGGAGCGCTCGGGCAGGTAGCTCAGTTGGTACGAGCGTCCGACTGAAAATCGGAAGGTCGGCGGTTCGACCCCGCCCCTGCCCACCACGAGACCGCAGGTTCGCGCGATGCGCGACCTGCGGTTCGTCGTTCCAGGGGGCCGCGCCCTCAGGTCTCCTGCGTGAACATGTCCAGACCGCTCGCCGTCGTCTCGGGCACCGGCTGGACGACGTCCCAGTGCTCGACGACCTTGCCGTCCAGGACGCGGAAGATGTCGACGACGGCTGAGCCGAAGCTGACGAAGTGGTGGTGGATGGCGACCAGGTCGCCGTTGGCGAGGACGCGGTGGACCTTCGACTCGACCGGGGTGACCGCGGCGAGGAACCCGCGGAAGGCCTCGCGGCCGGACTGCACCTGCGGGTTGTGCTGGACGAAGTCGTCGGCGACGAGCTCGTCGACCACCGCGAGGTCACCCGCGCACATCGCGGCGAACAGCCGCTCCACGATCGCGCGGTTGGTGGCGGTGTCGGACATGGGGTTCGTTCCCTTCGGTAACGTGGTCACCGGCGGAGACCGGCTGCTCATCACCCTGGGACGCCGCGAACCACACCCACAAGAAGGCACTTCGAGGTAACCATGTTCGCGCCGCCCTACAACGCGCTCGACCCGCGCTGCCCCTCGCGCTTCGTGCTCACCCGCATCGGGGACCGGTGGACGGCGCTCATCGTGTCGCTGCTCGGCGAGCGACCCCACCGGTTTGGGGAGCTGCGCCGCACGGTGGAGGGCATCTCGCAGAAGATGCTCACCCAGACCCTGCGCACGCTGGAGAAGGACGGGCTGGTGCACCGTGAGGTGGTCTCCACCCGCCCGGTCTCGGTGGAGTACTCGCTGACCGACCTCGGCCGCACCCTCGTCCCGGTCGTGCAGGGCATCGTGCGGTGGGCGGAGGAGCACGCCGCGGAGGTGCTCGAGGCGCACGAGCGGGAGCCCTGACGACGACGGCGCCGGGGACGGGCCGCACCGGGCCCGGCACGGAGTGACGCCGACCGCACGGGTGGGGGGACCCGGCGGCCGGCGCCACATCGAGGGGCGGCGGCGCGGACGCCGACCGCAGCGGGTGTGCTCACCCCGTGGACGCAGCGGGCACCCTGACCGGCTCGACGACCACCGGAGACGGGCGCCGCTCGCGCAGCCCGAGGGCGCTGACTGCCCCGACGACCAGGGCCATGCCGGCCCACTGGGTGCCGCTCAAGGTCGAGCCCAGGAAGGCGACGCCTACCACCGCCGCGGTGACCGGGAACGCCAGCTCGGCGAACGTCGCCCGGGAGGCCGCTGTGCGGCGCAGCCCGACGTAGTAGAGCAGCAGTGCACCCAGACCGGGGACGAGCGCGAGCAGCAGGAGCCCGGGCACGTTGCGCACGCCGGGAGCCACGGGGGCGTGCTGCTGGGCAGCGACCGCGACAGCACCCACGAGGCCCCAGCAGTACCGCAGCACCGTGAGGTCCCGCGCGTCCACGGCCGGGGAGACGAAACGTCCCAGAACCGTGCCGGCGGCCCACAGGGCCGCGGCGCCCACTGCGCAGAGCGCGACTTCGACCTCGGTCACCGAGACCGACAGCGGCGACGGGAAGGCCAGCAGCCAGGCACCGACGATCGCCGGCACCGCGTAGGCGCCGAAGGCAGCCCGGACGCGCTCGCCGAGCAGTGCCATCGCCAGCAGCACCGCGAAGATCGGCTGCAGCTTCTGCAGGACGAGCGGCGAGATGAAGTCGCCGGTCGCTGCCGAGAGTGCGAACGCCTCCGTGAACAGGGCCGTGGCCACGGCCGAGGAGCCGATGCCGATCACCATGATGGCGACTCGCTCGCGCGGGCTGCAGCGTCGGAAGGTCCGCAGCGCCGCCGGGATCACCGGCAGGACGCAGGCGACGACGATCAGGTGCTCCCAGAGCACCACGGTGGCCGGATGGATGGTCGTAGCCAACGGCTTTCGCAGCAGCCCGTCCAGGCCCCATGCCGCCGCGGCCAGGGCCACCACCGGCATGCCGTCACGGCCACGGCGCAGGAGGCGACTCACTGTGCGACCTTCCGGAGCCGGGGAAGGATCTCCTCGCCGTAGAGCCGGAGGAACCGCTCCTGGTCCGGACCCGGTGCGTGGAAGACGAGGTGGTTGAAGCCGAGCTCGACGTACCTCAGGATCGACGCCACGTGCTCTTCCGGGTCGTCGGAGACGATGAACCGGCCGGCGGCACGCTCGATCGGCAACGCATCGGCGAGCCGCTGCATCTCCAGCGGGTCCTCGACGCCGGTCTTCTCCTCCGGGGACAGCGAGAGCGCCCCCCAGAACCGGCAGTCCTCCAGTGCCTTGCGGCGGTCGTGGTCGAAGGAGACCTTGACCTCCATCTGCAGGTCGAAGCCGTCCATCGACCGGCCGGCCTTCTCCAGGCCCTCGCGGACCGCGGGCAGCAGGGTCTCGGTGTACAGCGACGGCGCCTTGCCGCTCGTGGTGATGTAGCCGTCGCCCTCGCGGCCGGCGTAGCGCGTGGCGGCCGGCCCCGAGGCGGCCACGTAGATCGGCACCGGCACCTCCGGGCGGTCGTAGATGGTCGCCTGCTCGGTGCGGTAGTAGGTGCCCTCAAAGGTCACCCGGTCCTCAGTCCACAGCTGCCGGATCAGGGACACGGCCTCGCGCAGCCGCGCGAACCGCTCCTTCGCCTCCGGCCACTCCGCACCCAGGGGCACCTCGTTCATCGACTCCCCCGAGCCAACCCCCAGCACAACGCGGCCGGGGAACAGGCACCCCAGCGTGGCGAACGCCTGGGCCACGACGCCTGGGTGGTAGCGGAAGGTGGGGGTGAGCACGCTGGTGCCGATGACGATCCGCTGGGTCGACGCGCCCAGCGCGCCGAGCCAGCTCAGTGCGAACGGGGAGTGGCCGCCGTCGTGACGCCAGGGTTGCAGGTGGTCGCTGATGAAGACCGAGTCGAAGCCCACTTCCTCGGCGATGACCGAGTAGCGCAGCAGCTCGCGGGGTGCGAACTGCTCCGCGGAGGCCTTGTATCCAAGCTTCAGCATTCGAAGAGCTCCTCGGGGTTCCAGCGGTTCAGGTCGTACTGCGAAGGCTCGGGGGCCTCCTACGGGCCGGTCAGGCGGAGTCCGCCCGGACCTTCTTCCTCACCCCCGCGACGCCGTCGGAGGACGGCTCCGTCTCCTTGCTCGCCAGCGCGAGAATCCCGGCGCGCACCTCTTCCAGGTGAGCCCGCATCAGCGACTCCGCCGCGGTCAGGTCGCCCTTGGCGATCGTCTCGGCCAGCTCGCTGTGCCGCCGCCGGTGGTCGTGCTCGAACCGGAAGCTGAGCAGGTATCGCCCGACATGGCCGCGCAACTGCTCGATCATCTCGACCAGCAGCGGGTTGTGAGCAGCGTCGTAGACCTCCCGGTAGAACTGCACGCGGGCGTCGATGAACTCCGACCCCTCCGGCTCGGAGTCGAGCTGAGTCGCCAGATCCCGGATCCGTTCGACGCGGTCCGGCGTCATCCGTGCCATCGAGAGGCGCAGCGCGTGGGACTCGAGCAGCACGCGCAGGCCGTAGACCTCGTCGATCTGCGCCGGGGACAGCGTCCGCACACGAGCGCCGCGCCGGGGGTGGAAGGTCACCAGGCCCTCGGACTCAAGCTGGAGCAGCGCGGTGCGCACCGGGATGCGGGATACGCCGATGGCCTCGGCCAGCGACTCCTGTCGCAGCCACTCACCCGGCGCGAAGGCACCGGTCACGATGGCCTCATGAAGGACGGCGTAGACCATCTGACCGATCGTCTTGTACCCGCTCGCAAGCTGGTCGATGACCTCGGTGAACCGCGTGTCGTCACTCAAGTTCCGGCTAATCCTGGCGGGCATCACACCGCTCCTCTCGTGGTGGAGGGGTCCCCGTCGGGGATCGTGAGGTCGGCCCCCCTGCCCGCCTCAACGACCTGATTATCCCAAGCCGAGGGACGTGCGCGACCTCGTGCGCCAACCAGCGCCGCGGCAGCGGCCAGGAGCAGGAGGGTGCCCGCCGCTTGGAGCGCGGCATTCATCCCGTGCCGGTCGAGCATCCAGGCCATCCCGAGTGGACCGACCAGCGCGCCAAGGTCGACGAAGAAGCGATACGTCGCGAGGACCATCGATCGTCTCCGCGCGTCCACAAGCGCCGCGAGCTGCGCGGTCTGCGAGCTGGAGAAGCAGTCCCCGAGCCCGATCACCGCGCCGGCAAGGATGTAGGTGGGGTAGTTCCGAGCCACAGTCGGGAAGATGAAGTCGCCGACAGCGAGCACCGCCAGGCCGAGCACGATGATGCGGTTGCGCCCCACCCGGTCGCCCAGAGCGGATGCGGGAATCGTGACCAGGATGCCGGTCAGGGACATCACGGTGATCCCGGTGGCGATCTCCACCTCGGACAGGTGCAGCCTGGAAGATGCGATGAGCGGCAGAACGGTGTTTCGGAACCCGTGCCGATTCACCATGTTCGCCGTCACACCGAAGAGAACCAGGCCCATGGCCACCACCAGGCCCATCCCCTGGAGCGACCCCGCTCCCGCCGCGCCGGACCCACCCCCCGTCCTGCCCTCGTCGGCCGCCCCTGGGATCCGGCGCATCACCGGCCGCAGCACCAGGCCTGAACCGATCGCTGTGAGCGTGGCCGCCACGAAGCCGGCTCGCCACCCGAACGTCATGCCCAGCAGGCCGCCGATGAGGGGGTAGGTGGCGATGCCCAGGTTGTTGGCCACCTGGTACAGGCTCATCACCCGACCTCGGATCTCGGCGGGCGCCACATCGCTCAACGCGGTCAGGATCACCGTGGCCAGCAGACCGGCACCCACGCCGGAGCAGATCCGGGCCACCAGCAGGACCGCTGCGTTGCCAGCGAAGACCGACACGGCAGACGCCACGGCGTTGAGCGTGACCCCGATGGAGATCACCCGCCTAGGCGGGATCCGCTTGGTGAGCAGGCCGGAAGGCAGGTCCACGATCAGTCGAGCCATGCCGTAGGCCGACACGTAGACACCGACCGCGGTCACCGTCATGCCCACGCTGTGCCTGATAGCCGGCAACAGCGGCGTGACCAGGTTGTTCGGCGCGACCGAGAGGAACAGCCCTCCGAAGAGGAGGTAGGCGTCCCGCGGCGTCTTCGCTCTCCGCCCGGTCACATTAGTGTCCAGCGTCACTCGTCTCCCTTCCTCTACGCCGGGTGGGCCTGGACACGCGCGCTAATGATGGGCTTGGTCCTCCATGACCAGCCCGAGGACGTGGTCCCGCAGCTCGGCCGCCCTCCGGTTGTCCAGCAGGCTGTCCCGGGTGAGCCGCGGCCGCGGCAGGTCTACCTCGACGATGTCCCTCACCGTTCCCGGCGACGTGCTCATGACCACGATGCGGTCGGACAGGAAGACGGCTTCGTCGACGTCGTGCGTGACGAACATCGTCGTCGTCGCGGTCCTCGCCACGATCGACGCGAGCTCTTCCTGCAGACGCAGCCGGGTGAAGGCGTCCAGCGCTCCGAACGGCTCGTCCATGAGCATGAGGTCGGGCTCGCTGACGAGAGCCCGCGCAAGACCTGCCCGCTGCCTCATGCCGCCGGACAGCTGTCCGGGGTAGTACTCGGCGAAGGCGCCCAGCCCGACGAGCGCCATCGCCTCCTCCACCTTGGTTCGGGCTTCGGTCTTGCTCAGCTCGGTCCCGGTCTCATTGAGTCCCATCGCGACGTTGGCCCGCACGGTCCGCCAGGGCATCAACGCCGCGTCCTGGAAGACGAACCCGAGCCGCTTCGGAACACCCTTGACGATCGAGTCGCCGACCCGGATCGTCCCACCGCTGTAGGGGGCGAGACCGGCCACCATCCGGATGAGGGTCGTCTTGCCGCATCCCGACGCACCGACGATGCTGACGAACTCGCCCGAGTGGACGCTCAGATTGACGTCAGTGAGGACCACTCGCGCGGACGACGTGCGCTGGTTGTAGGTCTTGCTCACACCCACAATCTCGACCGTCGTCCCTCGTCCGGTCACAGCCGTGCTCGCCGCCATGTCAGCCCTTCGCCTGCTTGGCGTAGGTGTCGTCCACCCACTTCTCCACCGGGACGGTGTCCTGCAACGCGCCGGCCGACTTGTAGAGCTGCTGCTGCTCGTCCAGCAGGCTGGCGTCCAGGATCGTGCCGTTCGGGTAGGCCCCAGCCGCCCGCAGCTGGTCGAAGAGCTGAGTGATGGCCGCCTTGTCGGCCGCCGGCTGGACCTGCATCGCCTCGGACACCACCGCGTCCGCGTTCGCCGGGTCGTTGAACCAGACGAAGGAGTCGAGCAGGGCCTTGTTGAAGGCGACCGCGAGAGCCTTGTTCTTCGACAGCCAGCTGGACGTGGCGAAGACGTTGTCGTCGTAGAGGTTCGACGCCTCCTTGGTGTAGTCGAAGAGCGTCTTGAACCCCTTGGGCGCGAGCTGGATCTCGGCAGAGTGGCTCAGCATGGTGGCGTCGACCCGGCCGGCGACGAGGGCTGGGAGCCGGGCGCTCTGCCCGCCGACCGCGATGATGTTGACGTCCTTGGGGGTCAGACCGGCCTTCTGGACCACAAGCAGCGCCTGCGCATAGTTCACGCCGGTCGTGTCCTGGACGCCGAGGTTCTTGCCCTTGAGGTCGGCGAGGCTGTTGATCCCGGGCTTGGCCAGGAAGACGTAGTCCTGACGCGGCTGGGCGAGCGCGAAGTCCTTGATGTCGATGCCCGCCGCGACGCTGCCGACGCCGCCGGTGACGGCCTCGGAGTAGGCGTCGATGTCACCGTGCATGAGCTGGGTGACAGCGACGTTGGGAGCACTCGCGTTCCACTTGACGCTTGCGTCGACGCCCTGCTCCTTCAGCAGGTTGATCGCGTGCACCTCGACCACCTTGTTGGCGTTCGCGGTGCTCTGCAACATCATGATGAAGCGGGAACCCTTGATCGAGTCGGCAGACGTGGAGCCGCTGCCGGCGGTGCTGGTCGCGCCGCTGTCGCTGGCGTTGCTGGTCGAGCCGCCTCCACAGGCGGCGGTCGCGAAGGCCGCGATGACTCCTGCAGCTACGAGCTTGGTGACATTCCTGGTGCGCACGGATGTCCTCCGATTGGACGGGTGGCGGGCGAAGTCGAGCAGGTGAAGGGGGAGCGGCGGTGCAGTGGTACCGGGTGGAACGGTCAGAGATGTCCTGGGGACTGATCCTTCGTCCAGGGGAAGAACCACCGTCGGGCGACCTCGAGAAGGGCCGCGGCGACGACGCCGACGATGGACGCGGTGAACACGCCTGCCAGTAGGTACGCGGTCTTGAAGGCGTTGCCGTAGTTGGTGATGATGCCGCCCAGCCCGGTGACGCTGATCTCCATCTGCGCGATCACCATGCCGATGAGGGCCTTGCCGAGCGCGATCCGGAGTCCTGCGAAGATGCTCGGGACGGCGTTCGGGAGCGCAACCTTGGTCACCACGCTCGCGCGGCTCAGCTTGTAGACGCGTGACACGTCCAGCAGCGACGACGGCGTCTCCTTCACACCGGTCGCGGTGTTGATGATGATGGACCAAACCGCCAGCAGGAACGTCACGGCGACACGAGCCTCGAAGCCCACGCCGAACCAGATCACCACCAGGGGGACCAGCGCGATCAGTGGGGTGGCCTGGAAGAAGTTGATGTAGGGGTTGACGATCCGCTCGATCACCGGGCTGCGACCGACGGCAACCCCGACCGCGATACCGACCACGATCGCGGCGACGTAGCCCACCGCGAGGTCCCCCATGGCCGTGACGAAGGCGGGTCCGAGCTCACCGGAGGTGAGCAGGTCCCAGAAGGCCTGGACGGTGGCGACCGGTGTCGCCAGCAGGATGGGGTCGGTGTGGCTCCCCACGATCTGCCACAGGATCAGGAAGACGACGACTGAAGCGAAGGGCAGCACAAGCATCAGCTGCCGCTGCCGCCGCTCCCGGTCCCGGGATGCGCTCCGGGGCCGCTCCTCCGTCATCGGGCCCGTGAGCGCATCCGACACGAGGTGACCGGTCGGCGCTGTAGGTCCAGCCATCTACAGACTCCGTCCTGCTAGCGATTCGTAGGGACCGGGGCGGTGGGTCACCGGAACTCCGGCATGATCTGGTCGGCCCAGAGCTGCATCTGCGCCACCATCTCGTCGATGCTCGAGTAGAGGAGCTTCAGCTCGAAGTGGGTGACGCCCGCGTCGACGAAGGCCTGCACACGTCGGCGGACGTCGTCCACCGACCCGAAGATGTGTCGGTCGAGGGCGAACTGCATGTCGTCCACGTCGCGCTCGTAGGTGTTCCGGCTGGCCCTCACAGTGGGGAGGGCACGGTTGAGCGCGACCTCCCGGTCCGTGTCGATCGTGGCCAGCTTCTCCACCGCGACGACGATCGAGTCGGGATCGCGACCGTTCTCCTCCGCGGTGCGGCGCAGCACGTCCCGGCCACGCGCCATCTCGGCCGGCGACAGCCAGCCGGGGATCCACCCGTCCCCCAGACGTCCCGTGCGCTCGGCGGCCTTGTCCGTCCACCCGCCCACCCAGACCGGCGGGTGTGGCTTCTGCACCGGCTTCGGGAAGATCTCGGCGTCCTTGAACTGCATGGTCGCCCCATCGTGGCTGGCGAGGGACTCGGTCCACACAGCCTTCATGACCTCGATGTACTCGTCGGTCAGGGGGCCGCGGCGGTTGAACGGGACCTGGAAGACCTCGAACTCGTTGGAGGACTCGGTCGCCTTGGATCCAAGACCCACCCCGACGATGAGCCGGCCGTCGCTGAGGTGGTCGATCGTCGCGGCCTGCTTGGCCGCGTAGATCGGGTTGCGCGTCGGCATGACCAGGCAGGCGACGCCCAGCCGGATGCTGCGGGTGTGCGCGGCGAGGAACGCCAGCGTCGTCAGGGACTCGTAGAAGTCAGCGGTCTGGTCGGCGGCGATGGCCTCGGTGCTGCCGGACGAGATGTGGTGCCGGTGCATCTCCGAGCTCCACACCACGTGGTCGTGGACCCAGACGGTGTCGAACCCGAGGACCTCGGCCGCGCGGGCGGTCTTGACCAGGTTCTCGACCCCGGACAGCGGCCCGGAGTTGGGGACCCGGACACCGAACTCGATGTTGCCCACGGTTACCGCCTTCAGAAGTGGATACAGGATCCGAACACTAGAGTGGTGATCGTCAGGCGTCTAGCCCCTTCACCACATTGAGCTGGCAGATTTTTCGAGGGTGCCGACACCCGCGTAGACGAGCCCGTTTTGTTGCAGAGGCGACGAAAGGACGGTCCTATCGGCGCGGGACCGCCGGGGCTGCCCCACCGTTCGGGTCGGCCGCGCCTTCCGATGCGGACGGGGGCTCAGACCGACGGGGCGAGCGCTGCTGCGACCCGCAGGTGCGCCTCCCAGATCTGGATGGGAAGGTCCGGGAACTGCACGAGGTGGTCGGCCCGATGGCCCATCTCCTGGCGCCACCGCTCGAGGTCGACGGTGAGCAGCCGGTCGAGGTCCGTCCCGTCGAGGCCCAGGCCCCGCAGGTCGAGCTCGTCGGGGGTCGGCACGATGCCCACCGGGGTGCGCCGGCCGGTCACCTCACCGTCCCGCAGCCGGACCAGCCAGAGCAGCGCGCGCAGGTTCTCCCGGTACCCCGGCCACAGGAACCGGCCGTCCGCCGGGTCACGTTGGAACCAGTTCACGTGGGCGAAGAGGGGTGGCCGGGCGGCCCGGCCGAGGACGTCGAGCCAGTGGGCGGCGTATGCCCCCTCGGGATAGGACATGAAGGGGCGCATGGACATCGGGTCGTAGCGCAGGACGCCCTCGGTGCCCTCCGCGGCGAAGGTGGCCTCCGCCCCCAGGGTCAGGCCGTCGTAGACGCCCTCGGCGAGGTCGGGGATGGCCCGCACCAGCGGCTCGCGGTCCCTCGTGCGGCCGCCGAAGATGATCACATCCACCGGGACCCCGCGGGGGTCGGCAGCGTCTGGGGCGATGTTGGGGACGTTGGCCAGCGTGGTGGTGACGCGCGCGTTGGGGTGGGCCCAGGGGGCGTCCCGCCGATCCGCGGGCCGCTCGGACACGAGCTCACCGGTCCAGTCGCGCCAGCCCGCAGGGTCGCCGGGCGGCTCGGGCGTTCGACCCTCCCACCACACCTCGCCGGTCACCTCGTGGTGCGCCACGTTGGTGAAGATGGTGCCGGTGCCCGGAGCGACGGCAGCCAGCGCGGTGGGGTTGGTGGTCTCGTTCGTGTCCTTGGCCACGCCGAATACCCCGTACTCGGGGTTGACGGCGTAGACGCGCCCGTCGTCGGGGTCGACCCGCAGCCAGGCGATGTCGTCGCCGTAGAAGGTGACCTCGTAGCGGTCGGCCAGCGCATCCGGTGGGAGCAGCATCGCGAGGTTCGTTTTGCCCGACGCGCTCGGGAAGCCGCCGGCTACGTGCCAGGTCTGGCCGGTCTGCTTGTCCGTGATGCCGAGAAGCATGAACTGCTCGGCGAGGAACTCCCCCGACCTCCAGCCGTCGTAGGCGGCCTGCCGCAACCCGTGGGCGATCTTCCCCAGCAGGGCGTTGCCTCCGTAGGAGGAGCCGAAGTGCAGGATGGTCCGCTCGTCGGCCAGGGTCACGAAGCACCGCTGGTCCTCAGCCGTCCCCTGACCCAGGTTCTCCAGGTCGCCGGTGACGTGCACAGCACGGACGAAGCGGTCCGGGTGGGCCAGCGCGTTCACGTGCTCCACGCCGACCCTCGCCATCCGGATCATGTGCAGGACGACGGTCCGCGCGTCGGTGAGCTCGACGCCCGCCGCGTAAGGCTCCAGCGGGGAGCCCGGCGGCGCCATCAGATAGGGGACGACATACATCGTCTTGCCGCTTGAGGCGCCCGTCATCCGGTCGACGACCAGGGGGCGGACCTCGCTGCTGGGGCGCCAGTTGTTGTAGAGACCGCGGTTTGCCGGGTCGCTGGTGGCGACGACCGTCCGCTCCTCCGAGCGGGCGGTGTCCTTGACGTAGCTGCGCCCGTAATAGCACCCCTCGCCGACCGGGAGCAGCTCGCCGGCGGCCACCGCCTCGCGCAGGAGCCGCTCGTCGTCGAGGGCGTGCACCAGCTCGATGGCGTCGGGCCGGGTGATCTCGGCCCAGTGCCGCACGTAGTCCCGCACGTGGTCGTTCTTCAGCCCCGCGCGGTCGAGCGCGGCATCGACGTCGATCAAGGCTCTTCCTTCTGGTCGCACAGGAGGGAACCGGTCCCCATTGACCGGGCCTCTTGCCCACCGCTCCGGCGTGCCGCAGCAGCGAGCGGGCCACCCCGCGGCGGCGGGCCCGAGGACGCGCCGCCGCGCCGGCCCTAGCGGAGCTTGGGCAGGACCTCGGTGCCGAGGAGCTCGATCTGCTCGAACCACTTGTCGAACTTGAACCGGAAGTCGAAGACAAGGTGCTCGACCCCGAGCGCCTCGAACTTCCGGACCTCATCGACGGCCTCGTCGGGGTTGCCGACGATCAGCTGACCCTCGAGGTCCTCGACCGTCTCGAATCGGCCCGACGGCGGCTTGACCGCGAACTTGGCCTTGTTCGCCCAGGCGAGCAGGCCTGGGATGTTCACGTGCTTCAGGGCCTCCTCGCGGGTCTCCTCGATGCTGGTCGGGGGGATGACGGCGATGGTGGGCACCTCACGGCCTTTCTCGGCCGACAGCTCCTTCATCGTCTCGATCCGCTTGGCCATCGTGGCGAGGGAGATGCGCCCGGGCATCCACCCGTCGCAGAACTCCACCGCCAGGCGCGCCGAGCGGGGGGTGGCCCCGCAGTACCAGAACGGAATGCGGCCGCCCAGCGGCTTGGGCTCGATGCTCACGTCCTCGAACGAGAAGATGTCGTCCGAGTAGGAGACCTCGTTCTCGGTGAAGACCCGCCTGAGGATCTCCGCGTTCGAGCGCACCATCTCGACCCGGTCGTACTCGCCCCAGCCGATGGCCTCGAACTCGTGGTCGAACGTGCCCGCACCGAAGCCCAGGATGAGCCGATCGGGGCCGAGGAGCTGGGACATCGTGCCGGCCATGAGCGCCGTGACCAGAGGGTGCCGGAAAGGGATCAGCGAGCCGGTGCCGAGCTGGATCCGCTCGGTGACGGCACCGATCGCAGTCAGCGTGGTCAGCGCGTCGTAGAACTCCCGGTTGGGCTTCTCCATCTCGCCGTGCGGCTCGAAGACCAGGTGGTCGCGGACCCAGACCGAGTCGAACCCCAGCTCCTCGGCCCGCTTGGAGCCCTCGAGCAGGTTGCGCGCGCTGGCGTGCTCGCCGAAGTGCGGCAGCAGCAGACCGAATTTCATCGTCAGATCGCCTTCCTGCTGGCGGCCGCCTGCCGGCCGAACCCGGGCGTGCCGACGACGGTGCCGTCGGCGTAGACCTCGGTGCCGCGCACGAAGGTCCGGTCGACGGCGGCGCTGATCTGCCGGCCGTCATACGGGGTCCAACCGATCTTCGAGAGGACCCCGTCGTTCGTGATCGTCCAGGGAGCGTCGAGGTCGGCGACCACGACGTCGGCGTCGGCACCGACCTGGAGGGCTCCCTTGACACCCTCGAGCCCGAAGGCGCGGGCCGGGTTGGTGGCGACCAGCTCGACCACCCGCTCCATGGTGAGCTCGCCCTTGTTCACCGAGTCCAGCAGCAGCGGGTAGTAGTACTGGATCCCCGGCGTGCCGGTGTGGGAGCTCCACATCTTGGTCCAGCCGACCTCCTTCTCCTCCCGCGTGTGGGGGGCGTGGTCGGAGCTGCACATGTCGATGGTCCCGTCGCGCATGCCCTCCCAGATGGCCTCGCGGCCCTCGTCGGGCACCCAGTACGACAGGGCGTAGGGGCCGAGCGTCTGCACGTGCTCCCACTTGGAGAGGTAGGGGCCCCAGTGGTTGACCTCGCAGGTGACGTCCACGCCGCGCGCCTTGGCCCGGCGCACCGCGTCGATGGAGCGGGCCGTCTGCATGTGCGCGAGGTGCACCGGGCAGTCGGCCGCCTCGGCCAGCCGGAGCACGACGTCGATCGCGGTGTCCCAGATGACGCCGTTGCGGGACGCGTAGGCGGTGGCGTAGCCCTCGGGGGTGTTCTCGCCGCGCGCCAGGATCTCGCCCTCGATGTAGTCCATGAGGGACTGGTCGTGCGGATGGACGATGAACCGCTTACCGGTCTTGGCGATGTGGTCCATCATCTTGAGCAGGGTGCCGTGGTCGTGCATGCCGGTGCCGGCGGGGTGCGGGTAGGTGCGACCGGTGTCGACGACCATGTAGATCTTGAAGGCGTTGATGCCCATCTCGGCCATCTTGTCGATCTGGTCGAACTCCGTCGGGGCGGGGTTGTGGTTCCAGTCGACGATGGACGTCTGCCCGTACCGGTCGAAGACGTCCGTGAGCGTCTCGACGTTGGTCGTCGGCGGGTTGAGGTTGGGCATGCCGAAGATGGTGGTGACACCACCGGCAGCCGCCTGCAGCGACGTCGTGTGGATGTCCTCCTTGTGCTCGAACCCGGGCTCACGGGTGTGCACGTGGACGTCGATGAAACCCGGCAGCACGGCCTTCCCGCTGACGTCGACGGTCCGCGCCGCGTCGACCCGCAGGGTAGGTTCGACGATGCCGCTGATCTTCTCGCCGGTGACGAGCAGGTCGGCGGTGACAGGGCCCGAGGGCGTGTACACCGTGCCGCCCGACAGGCGCAGGTCGATGCTCATGCAGGGCACTCCAGGATCTCGAGGGTCTCGCCGGCGGCGCCGGGCAGGGACGAGGTGACGATGACGTCGGCGGGTCGCACGTACGTGTCGAACCAGCTGACGATGCGTGGGGTGGTCTGCTCCCAGTAGCGGTCGTAGGCCGCGTAGTGCGTGGTGTGCCGCTGCATGACCAGCGACTTGGGACCGCGAGCTGCGTCGAAGAGCTGCTCGGCGTGGTCGGTCGGGGTGGTGGCGTCACCCTCGACACCGATCACCATGAGCGGGGTTGTGAGGCCGCGAGCCGCGTCGATCGGCTTGTAGGCGAGGATCTCCTCGGCGGCCGACAGCGAGATCGACGTCGGGATCTTGTCGTCGACGTCCGCCTTCACCGTGGTCGACCGGCGCTCGGGCGTCGGCACCATGATCTCCTCGCGCGGGTGGACCTGCCGGCCCTTGCCCGTCGTCACCCGAAGCCTCCGGTCCTCGTCGAGGTCGGCCAGGAAGCTGAGCCACTCGTGCTCCTGACGCATCCGGTGCAGCCAGTCGGTGCCGTCGGCGACGGGGACCTGGCTGACCGCGGCCTTCACCCGCGGGTCTGCGGCTGCCAGCAGGACCGCGTTTCCTCCGCCCGTCCCGCCCGTGCCGAACACACCGATCGCATCAGCGTCGACGTCGTCCCGCGTCGTCAGGTAGGTCACCGCGTTGATCATGTCCTGCAGCTGCCGGCTCGGAGAGAGGATGCCGCGGTCGCCGCCGGAGTCGCCGAAGCCCCGGTAGTCGAGCACGAGCACCGCGAACCCCGCGTCGGTGAGTGCCTCGTGGTAGCGGACGTACAGCTTGGCGTCCTTCAGGCCCAGCCAGCCGGGGCCCTGCACGATGGTCCGGAACGGGCCCGAACCCTCGTCGGGTGTCCTCCAGAGGGCAGCGATGGGGTCGCCCTCGCTGTAGAAGCTGACGTCGGTACTGCGCATGCAGTCGGTCTCCCGTCTTCAGGGCCACGCGTGAGTTCGGAGCACCCCGGAGGTGCACGGGAGCCGGCTCCAACGCTGGCGGGCCAGTGGCGATATCGTATCCAGGATCCAACATTTGGCTAGACCCTTCCGCGACTTTTCCTGTCTGCCTTTCCGACCCCGGTCCCACCAGAGCGAGCTGGTGCGTCAGGTCATGACCAGCGTGACCACGCCGCCGACGACGAGCGCCGCTCCGGCGACGGTGTGCCGTGTCACCCGCTCGACATTTCCCAGGACCAGCACGCTGATCGGAATGACGAGGATCGGCAGGGCCGAGGAGATCGCGACCGCGACCGCTACCGGGATGTAGACGGTGGCGGCGATGACCGCCACCTGACCGGCGATGGTCACCCCGCCGGCGAGCACCCACAACCAGAGGCCAACCGGGTCCGCCGCACGCAGGTCCCGGGCCAGGTGACGGACGCGTCCCTGGAGCGACAAGCAAACGGCGAAGCCGGTGACCGCGCCGAGCAGCCCACCCATAACAGGCTCCTGCCAGTCATCCACGCCGGCCCCGCGCACTACGTTCCCCACGCCGTAGCAGAGGGAGGCCAGCAAGGCCGGCCCCAGCACGCTGAGCGGCAGCCGGCCGGGCATTCGGCCGTCGGCGACATCACGCGGAACGCGGTTGATGAGGACGAGCCCGAGGACGACGACCGCGAGTGCCGCGACGGCCACCGGCGGCAGCGTCTCGCCGAGGAACAGCCAGGCGAAGGCCAGGGCGAACAGGGGGTTGCAGACCTGCACCGCCGCGGCCCGGGAAGGCCCCATCTTTTCGACGGCGCGGAAGTACCCGCGCCGTCCCAGGTAGGACGACAGGACGCCCGCGAGCATGAACAGCAGGACCGCTTCCCTATTCACCGGCCTCAGACCGGAGAGCGCCGCTTCCCCGAGGACGGCGATGCCTGCCACGACGATGTTGGCGGCAAGGGCGACCAGGAAGCCGTGGCTCTGCGAGAGGCGGGCAGACGCGGCGCGGACGATGAACGCGTTGCAGGCGAAGAGCCCCAGGGCAGCGAAAGCCAGGCCATCACCCATCCGCGCTCACCTTCCCGCTGCCCGTCGGGTGCCGCCTCAGCCCTCGCCTCCCTCGACGTCGTGCATGAGCGCCCAGACGCGCTCGGGGGTCAGCGGCAGCCGGTCCGGCCAGCGACCCACCGCACGGGCCACCGCGGCAGCCACCGCACCGCCGACCGGGTTGAGCTGACCCTCGCCCGCACCCTTCGCGCCGTACGGACCGATGCCGTCGCGACGCTCGGCGAGCACGAGGTCGATCTTGCGAGGCATGTCCGCGACACGAGGCACCCGGTAGTCCACGACGTTGGCGTTCGCCAGCTGCGGTCCGTCGTACACCAGCTCCTCGTACAGCGCGCCGCCGAGTCCCTGCGTGGCCGCACCGAGGTCCTGGGCCTCGACAGCCTGCGGGTTGATCGCGAAGCCCACGTCCGCGACCGTCACCAGCTGGTCGACCGTGACCACTCCGGTGTCGGGGTCCACCTCGACGGCGACCCCCACCATGCCCGTCTCCCAGAATGGTGGCATGTCCTGCGTAGCGCCTTCACGGCGGAGCAGCCCGACGCCGGTCACCTCCCCCGCTGCGCCGCCGAACCACCGGCGGACCACGTCGCCGAACCCGAGCACGGATCCGTCCGGGCCCGTCACGCCGCCGGCGGTGTCCTGCACGCCTTCGGCCCGGCAGCGCCACACCTCCGCCGCCATCTGCCGCAGCTTGGCGCGAGCGTCGGCGCAGGCCCGCTGCAGCGCGAGGCCGGCGAGGGTGGTGGTCCGGCTGGCACCGGTGGTCCGCTCGTAGGCCGTGGCGGAGGTGTCGGATTGGACGACGGACACGACGGCGAGGTCGACCCCGAGCTCCTCCGCGGCGATCTGCGCCAGCAGCGATCGGCTGCCCTGCCCCATCTCGGTCGATCCGCTGGAGACGATGACCGAGCCGTCGATCTGGACCCGAACGTGTGCGGTCGAGATCGGGTAGGCGCCGGCGTCCGACGCCGAGCAGCTCACCGCCATCCCGTAGTAGGGGACGTCCTTGCGGTCGCGCTCCAGCGACGACGCCGCGATCTCCAGGTCGGCGAGCAGGTCGGCGTCGATGCCGCGCTTGCCGGGCAAGATCGGCTCCCCGTGCCGGACCAGGTTGCGCCTGCGGATCTCGGTGAAGTCCAGGCCTAGCTTCTCCGCGGCCTGGTTCAGGTTCGTCTCTCCTGCGAAGTTGCCCTGCGGAGCGCCGAATCCGCGGTAGGAGGAGGCAGGCGAGGTGTTGGTGTAGACCGACAGGCCCCGCACCCGCAGGTTCGGCACCCGGTACGGGCCGAAGCAGCGGTTCACCGCCTTGGCAAGCACCAGCGGGCTGTTGTCCGCGTAGGCGCCTGAGTCCATGACGATGTCGAACTCTCGCCCGAGGATGCAGCCGTTCTCGTCGAAGCTGCTGCGCACGCTGATCTCTGCGCTGTCCACCCGGGTGGTGTAGATGGCCTCCTCGACCGAGAGGACCAGCTTCACCGGACGACCGACGACCCAGGAGGCGACCGAGGCGAGCGGCTCCACCTTGGTGTAGGACTTCGAGCCGTAGCCCCCGCCGAGGTATGGCGAGGAGACGCGGACCCGCGCGAGCGGCAGGGAGAAGATGCGAGCCAGGTCGTCACGCACCATGTACGGGTGCTGGGCGGTCGTGACGACGGTCAGCCCGTCCTCCCCGTAGGAGGCCACGGCGTTGTAGGGCTCCATCGCGTAGGCGTAGAGCATCGGGAACCGGACGGTGCTCTCCACGACCACGGCCGCGGTCTCCCGCACCGCGTCCACGTCGCCCCACTCGAGGTCGACCTGGTGGGCGATGTTCGTCCGCCGGCCCTCGGCCTCGGGGAACTCCACGGAGTGCCGCTTGCCGGTGAGGTTCTTGAAGCTGTCGTCACCGGTGGCGTCGTAGGACTGCTCGTGCACCAGCGGCGCGCTGGGAGCGAGCGCCTCTGCCGCTGTCATGACCGCCGGCAGGTCCTCGTAGTCGACGCGGACCAGCCGGGCGGCGTCGGAGGCCGCTCCGAGGGTCGCCGCGAGCACGATGGCGACCGGCTCGCCGAAGTAGCGCACCTTCTCCGGAGCGAGGATGTGGTGGTCGGCGATGATGTGCCCGAAGCGGGCGAACAGCGGCTCGAGGTCGGCCGCCGTCACCACCGCGACGACGTCGCGAGACGCCAGCGCCTCGGCGGCATCGATGCGGAGGATGCGGGCGTGCGCCCGGTCCGAGCGCACCACCTTGGCGTGCAGCATGCCCGGCATGGCCACGTCGACGGCGTACTCGGCCGCGCCGGTCACCTTCTCCAGGAAATCGCGGCGCCGCACCGAGGTGCCGACGACCACGTGCTCGTTGCCGCCCCCGTTCACTTCGCCTCTCCCCGCTGCTGGTGCGCCACGCGTTCGACGGCCTCGACGATCGGCCGGTATCCCGTGCATCGGCAGATGTTGCCCTCGAGATGCTCCACGATCTCCTCCCGGCCCGCACACGGGCGCGCATCGAGGAGGGCCTTGGACATCATCAGAAAACCGGGGGTGCAGAAGCCGCACTGCAGGGCGTGGCAGTCGACGAACGCCTCCTGAAGAGGGTGCAGCGTGCGCCCGTCCGACATGCCCTCCACCGTCGTCACGGCGCGGCCGTCCGCATCTGCCGTGAGGTAGGTGCACGAGCTGACCGGCCGCCCGTCCACCAGCACTGTGCAGACGCCGCACACTTGCAGCTCGCAGCTCACCTTGGTGCCGGTCAGGCCGAGGTCGCCGCGCAGGAAGTCCGAGAGGACCGAGCGTGCCTCGACGTTGCGCACCACCGTGGACCCGTTCACCTCGAGGGTGACGGTGACGACGTCCGCGTCCTGCCCCATACGCTCAGCTCCCCGCGCCTGCCAGCGCGCTCAGCGCGCGCCGGACGTAGATACCGGTGACGTGCCGCTTGTACCGGGCGGAGCCGGTGAGATCCGGGGTGGGATCCACTGCGGCCGCGATGAGATCGGCGTCGATCTCCTCCGGCGCGCCGAACCGCCACACGGCCGGGACCTCACCCACGGCACCGACGACGAGCCGGCACTCACCAGCCTCGGGCACGCTGGCGAGCGCCACGCCGATCGTCGGCCGCTCCATCGTCTGGAACTTCACGTAGGTGGCGTGCACCTCTGGCCCGCCGACGGGGATGCGCACGTCGACGAGCAGCTCGTCCGGTTCCTTGTCCGCGAAGTAGGGCCCTGCGATCAGGCTCTCGACCGCGACCTCGCGGGAGCCGGTGGGCGAGACCAGCGTGACCACCGCCCCGAGGGCGATCAGCGCGGTGCCGACGTCGGACTTGGGCTCGGCGAAGCAGAGGTTCCCCCCGATCGACCCCTGGGCCCGGACGCGGGCGTTGCCCACGGCCCGCTCCACGGAGGCGAGCATGGGCACGTGCCGGCGGACCAGCTCGTGCGCGGCGACGTCCATATGCCGCTCCGCAGCCCCGATGACGAGGTGTTCCCCGTCGATCCGGATCCCGGCGAGCTCTGGCAGGCGCTTGACGTCCACGAGGACGTCGGGGCGGTGCAGACCCGCACGCATCGCGAGCAGCAGCTCGGTCCCGCCGCAGTAGGGGACGCTGTCCTCGCCGATGGCCTCGAGCGCCTGCGGCAGCGTCTCGGGCCGGGCCAGCCGGAACGCCGGGAGCATCAGGCGCCCCCGAGTGCGGCCTCGGCGGCGGCGAAGAACTCCGCCATCAGCTTGTCCGCCTTCTTGTTGATGGTCCCGCTGCCCATACTGGCCACCCGCCCGGTGACCTCGTAGACGCCGTCGAAGCGGGCGAGGCTGCCTTCCGGGGTGCGCGGTTCGACCGACATGGCGGCCTCGATGACCAGCCGAGAACCGACCTGGCGGTCCTCACCCGAGGCGCGGAACGTGATGGACCGCCCCGGTTCCAGAGCGGTGACGACGATGTCGAGGTCGGCGCGGAGCTTAAACGGACCCAGCCGGTCCATCAGCACGGCCGTGTACCGGTCGAGCGGGGACAGCTCCTTCGCGTCCTCGACGATCGAGACCCAGCCGGCGACCTGCGGGACGTCGGTGAGGGTCGACCAGGACTGCTCGGGTGATGCGAGCACGCTCAACTGCCGACTGAACTCGCTGCGCGGCAAGAAAATCTCCTCCGGCGCCTCGTCGAGGACCTGGATAATGGATACAGTTGAGCCTAGGGGCGCTGCGTGAAGCCCGTCAAGGAGCCAGCCCCGTTCAGGAGGAGAGCAGCCGGAGCGGGAGAGACCTGGCCTTGGTGCGCGGCCGAAGATCTTCGCGCGGCGGGGCGAGAAGCCGCGCGGTGCGTGGGCCGGCGCCCATCGAGGCGTGGCGCTCCAGGTCGACCACGGTGTCGACATCGCAGCGCAGCGGGCTGTCCGGTGCCAGCTGGAGCCGGGCAGCGCCGTTTCCCTCGTGCGCACGGGCCGACTCGCGCCCGTAAGCGGGCACGTACGGAGCATGTGGCAGCGAAGCCAAGAGGGTGGTTCCGGTGCCGGACGCGTCGGGAACGAAGGAGCGGTCGTGCCCCCGAGCCGCATCGAGGGCGAAGGTCAAGTCCTCGCCGGTGACCGCGGGCAGGTCGGCGACCAGACTGGCGAACGCCTCGCCCGGCAACTCGGTGCGGACGCGACGGCGAGCGAAACCGAGCGCTCCGTTCAGCCCGTCCACGCGCGGGTCCCGGATCACCGAGCACCCCAGGCGGGTGAAGGCGGGGGCGAGCTGAGCATCACCCAGGACGACCCACACCGCTGAGACCGAAGGGCAGTCCAGTGCCGCGGATGCCGTGTCCAGGGCCATCGCCAGGGCGAGGTCCGCGCGAAGGTGGGCCGGGACCCGGATCCGCGACTTGGCCTCAGCCAGGGTCTTCAGGGGGATCGCGACCACCCAGCTGCCCGACCAGACGCCGGCCTCGCGCTCTGCGGGCCCCGGTGCCGGCTGGCCCGCATCGACGACCTCGCCCGGCACCACCTGCGCACCCATGTCCGACTCCGCGTCTCCTCGGGTCCCCGTGAGTGAGGCCCGGAGAGGCTCGCGGCCGACGGGGTGGCGGCTCCAGGATAATGTATCAAATTCTCAACGACGTGGGCCGAGGATCGCCGTCACTGGCCCGCGTCGTCGGGCACCAGGTGCTGCAGCTCGCTGCTGACCCGCTGCAGGTGTTCCCGCAGCCACTTCCTGGCCCCGGCCCCGTCGCCGTTGCGCAGGAAGTCGAGCAGCTCGAGGTGGCCCTTGGAGGTGTCGTCGACCCGCTGCAGCAGCAGATACCGGCCGATGGAGTCACGCAGCTGCTCGACCAGAGCGGCAGCACGCGGCCGGTCGGCCACGAGGTAGAGCTCCCGGTAGAACTCCTTGCGCGCATCGAGGCGCTCGGTGAGCCCGTCGGCACCCTCCACCCGCTCCGCGATCCGCTCCAGCCGGGCGACGTCGCCGTCGGTCAGGTTCTGCATCGCCCGCTTGAGGAGATATTCCTCGAGCAGCACGCGCATCTCGTACAGCTCGGTGATCTCCTCGCGTCGTAGGGCAGCCACCACAGCCCCTCGGTGCGGCCGGATCTCGAGGAGCCCCTCGGCCTCCAGAGGTCGAAGGCTCGCCCTGACCGGCATGCGGCTGACGCCGAGTGCAGCAGCGATCTCGTCCTGCGGGACCCGCTCGCCGGGACGGAACACCCCGCGAAGAATGGCCTGCCGGATGACCGATTCGGTCATCTCCTCCACCGTGAGGAACGATCCGCGGATCTCCTTGGCCACATCCCGAAGCTCCGCGAGATGGGAAGGCTCCTGCTTGACCCTGGGCATGAGCGGCCTTTCCCCTTGCGTGCGGCGGTGTTGGATGAAGTATGCAGTTGGTTGCGAGGAGCGCCAATCCACCTGGGCGCCCGGCCCGCCCTACTCCCCCGGAGCCGACCGGAGGGGAGCAACTCCCTGGCCGTGCGTCCCTGCACCCCTGAAGGAGCCTTCATGGATCACCCAGCTCAACACGACGTCGCCGACGTCAGCCCCGCGCCGGTCGTCGTCGTCGAGCCGGACGCCGACCAGCTGGCGCGCCGGATCGCCGCCGAGCTGGTCGACCGGCTCGCCGCGGCTCAGCAGGCCCACGGGCACGCGCACCTCGTGCTGACCGGCGGCGGGATCGGCATCGCCGCTCTGGAGCAGGTCGCGGTGCTCGCGGTCGAGTCGGGGTGCGGCGACGTCGACTGGCACCGGGTGCACGTGTGGTGGGGCGACGAACGGTTCGTGCCCGGCGACTCGGACGAGCGCAACGAGCGCGGCGCCCGCGCCGCGCTGCTGGACCGGCTCGACCTGCCGCCGGGCAACGTGCACGCGATGCCGGCATCCGATGCGGGGTTCGCGAGCCCTGAGGACGTCGCCGCCTGGTACGCCGGGGAGCTGGCCGCCGCGGCGCCTCCCGGTGACGACCTGCCGCGGCTCGACGTGCTGCTGCTCGGGATGGGCCCCGAGGGTCACGTCGCCTCGATCTTTCCCGAGTCGCCCGCCTCGCGGGACAAGCGACTAGTCCTCGCGGTGCACGACTGCCCCAAGCCACCGCCGACCCGGATCAGCCTCGGCTTGTGCGCGACCAACTCCGCAGAGGAGGTCTGGCTGCTGGTGGCCGGCGAGGGCAAAGCGGAGGCCGTCGCGCAGTGCCTGGGGGCCGAGAACGCCCCGGTGGCATTGCCCGCCGGGGCGGCGCGGGGCGTGCACGCCACCCGCTGGCTGCTGGACCAGCCCGCCGCGAGCCGGCTGCCTGCCGTCGCGCAGGGGTGACCGCAGGTCTCGGCTGCAGCCGCGCTCAGGCCCCGAGCGCCGCCGTCGTCACCTGGCCGTCGAGCGCCGAGCCGGCGGTGTAGCTCGACCAGGACGAGTTCCAGTCCGCCATGCCGGGGTCGCCGCGGCGGACGAGGTCGTCGGGGCCACGGCTGGAGTTCTTCACGGTGACCAGGTCGCCGTAGCGGGAGGCGTCGAAGAACTGCTCGCCGCGGTCCTCGGTGAGGTTGACGCAGCCGTGCGACACGTTCTGCTCACCCTGGGACCGGGCCGACCAGGGTGCCGCGTGCACGAAGGTGCCGCTCCAGGTGAGGCGGACGTCCCACTTCACCGTGAGGTCGTAGTAGTTGGGCTTGGTCTTGTCGCACTCGATGTGGACGCTGCACGAGGTCATCCGCAGCGACGGGGTCTTGCTCAGCACGATGTAGGTGCCGTTGCGGGTGGCGAACTCCGGCTTGCCCAGGCTGGTCGGCCAGGTGGCGGTCTTCTTGCCGTCCACCGTCACCGTCATCGTGTGGGCCTTGGCATCGACGGTGGACACGCGTGCCTCGCCGATCTTGAAGCGCTCGTGGTAGCCGTGCGTGCCCCACAGCGTCGGGCCGGCCTGCACCCCGGTGAGGTCGAGCGACAGGTCGACGGTGCTGTGCGCGGGCCACGGCTTCTCCGGCCGGAAGTGCACCTCGCGACCGCTCAGCCAGTGCCAGCTGCCGACGACCGGAGTCGTGGTGGCCACGCGGAACGCCTTCTCCACCGCCGCGCGGTCGGTGACCTGCTGGTCGAACCGGATGACGATCGGGGCGCCGACGCCGACGACGTCACCCTCGCCGGGCAGCATCGTGAGGGTGAGCCGCTGACCGGAGGGCACCTCGGCCACCGGGAGCTGCTCGGTCTGGGTCCGCACCGCCCCGGACTTCGCCTTCACGGTGGCGGTGACCGCCAGCGTCTGGCCGGGGGCGGGGCGCGCCTCGCTGGTCCAGGTCGTGCCGCTGGCGTCCACGGTGCCGGCCACCGCGTGCCCGGAGCCGTCGACGACCTTGACGTCGGCGAACGTGCCGTCGGCCACCTCGAGGCTGACCGGCTCGGTGAAGGGCAGCGGGGCGTCCGGCACCTGCAGCGACGCCGGACGCGCCACCGGGCTCGGGGCGCTGCCGCCCTCGTGACCCTGGGCCCGCGGCGACGACCCGCTGCCCGAGCAGGCCGAGAGGGCCAGCGCACCGGCCAGCAGCAGCCCGGGCAGGGCGAGCCGCGGACGGCGACGCCGGAGCGTGGGCCGCGGGGCGGTGGTGCGGGTCGTCACGGTTCTCCTCGTTCGGGCTTGCTCTGGTCAGGCTGGTCGGGCTGGTCCGGGTCCGCCGCGGCCGACGGCCTGTGCGGCGGTGGCACGACGGGATGACACCTCAGACGACGCATCAGGACCGTCAACGGTTGCAGCTTCCGGTTTGTGCCCAGATCCGGCATCTGCGGCGGACGGCGCGGGGCCCCTGCGCCGGGCTCACGGGAGCAGGCCGCACCGCCGCGCCGTGACCACCGCCTCGTAGCGGGTGTGAGCCTGCAGCTTGCGCATCGCGCTGCGCAGGTAGCCCTTCACCGTCTCCGGGAAGACGCCGAGCCGCTCCCCCACCTCGGCGTTGGTGCGTCCCAGCGCCACCTCGGCCAGCACGTCGAGCTCGCGCGGCGCGAGCCGGGGCGCCGGCAGCCCCAGGGGCGGCTCAGGCGGCAGCGCGAGCCGCTCGCAGACGGCGTGCAGCCGCGAACGCAGCGCGGGGTCGTCGACGGCCTGGGCCAGCTCGCGCAGCTCGGCGTGGGCCTCACGCACGCGCTCGGCCCGCAGCCCCGACATCGCCGGCCCGCTCAGCTCAGGCGTAGCACGGGTCGAACCGTGGACCGAGGTCACTGCGCCTCCCAGCTCCGACGGGCACGTGCCATGCCGTTGCCGCAGCACGCTACCCCCGTCCGGGGGTGTTCGTGGCCCGTTCGCACGTTCCACACTCCCCGCGTGCGACTCCACGAAGGCGTGGCATCTGTCACGAGGTCGTGCAGCCGCACCAGCAGCACCCGCACCACCCGCTCTGTCCGGTCGATGCCTGTGGAGGGTCAATGAAGACCAAGGCCGCGGTTCTCTGGGAGCTCGGCAAGCCCTGGGAGGTCGAGGAGCTCGACCTCGACGGCCCCAAGGAGGGCGAGGTCCTCCTGCGCTACGTCGCCAGCGGCCTGTGCCACTCCGACGAGCACCTGCGCCACGGCGACATCGTGCCGCGCTTCCCCATCGTCGGCGGCCACGAGGGCGCCGGCATCGTGGAGGAGGTGGGCCCCGGCGTCACCCGGGTCAAGCCCGGTGACCACGTCGTCTGCTCGTTCCTGCCCGCCTGCGGCAAGTGCCGCTGGTGCGCCACCGGTCGCAGCAACATCTGCGACATGGGCGCCACGATCCTCGACGGCTGCCTCCCCGACGGCACCTACCGCTTCCACGGCCGCGGCCAGGACCTCGGCGCGATGTGCATGATCGGCACGTTCTCCCAGTACTCCACGGTGTCCGAGCACTCGGTGGTGCCGGTGGCCCCGGACCTGCCGCTGGACAAGGTCGTCCTCGTCGGCTGCGGCGTGCCCACGGGCTGGGGTTCGGCGGTCTACGCGGCCGACACCGAGCCCGGCGACACGATCGCGATCTACGGCATCGGCGGCATCGGCATCAACTCCGTGCAGGGCGCCTCCTACGCCGGCGCGAAGAACGTCGTCGCGATCGACCCGCTGCCCAACAAGCGCGAGATGGCCGAGCAGATGGGCGCCACCCACACCGTCGCCACGGCGGAGGAGGCGCAGGAGCTCATCACCCAGCTGACCCGCGGGGTCGGCGCGGACAAGGCGATCGTCACCGTCGGCGTCGTCGACAGCACGGTGGTCAGCTCGGCGTTCAACGCCATCCGCAAGGGCGGCACCGTGGTCGTCACGGGGCTCTCGGACCCGGCCAAGAACACGATCGAGCTGTCCGGCTCGATGCTGACGCTGTTCGAGAAGCGCATCCAGGGTTCGCTGTTCGGCTCGGGCAACCCGCAGCGCGACATCCCGAAGATGATCGAGCTCTACCAGTCCGGCGACCTCAAGCTGGACGAGCTCATCACCCAGACGTACACCCTGGACCAGATCAACCAGGGCTACGACGACCTCATCGCCGGCAAGAACGTCCGTGGCGTCCTCATCCACGACACGGTCTGAGCTGTTGGCTGTGACGCAGACGGGGTGGGCCGGTCCGTCCGGCCCACCCCGCACCGCCGTGGAGCTGGTGGGCCTCGAGCGCGAGGCCGAGGTGGTGGCCGTCGCGCTCTCCTCCGGCCGCCACCTGGTGCTCGAGGGGCCACCGGGCACGGGCAAGTCCACGCTGCTGCGCCGGGTGGCCGAGGCCGCCGGCCGGCGGGTGGTCTTCGTGGAGGGCAACGCGGAGCTGACGCCGGCCCGGCTCGTCGGGCAGTACGACCCGGCGCTGGTGCTGTCCGAGGGCTACCGCACCGAGGCGTGGCTGGACGGCCCGCTGCTCACCGCGCTGCGCGAGGGTGCGCTGCTCTACCTCGAGGAGCTCAACCGGATCCCCGAGGAGACCCTCAACGTGCTGGTCACCGCACTGGCCGAGGGCGAGGTGCACGTGCCCCGGCTCGGGAGGGTCGCGGCCTCCGACGGCTTCCGGCTGATCGCCTCGATGAACCCCTTCGACGCCGTCGGCACCGCACGGGTCAGCTCGGCCATCGCGGACCGGATGTGCCGGGTGGTGCTGGGCTACCAGGACGAGGCGGCCGAGCGGCGGATCGTCGAGCAGGTGGCCGGCGCGTCGTCGCCGGTGGCCGCACTGGCGGTGCGGATCGTGCGGGCGACCCGCTCGCACCCGGACCTGCGCAGCGGCTCCTCCGTACGTGGCGCCGTCGACCTCGTGCACCTGCTCACCGGGCTGGCCGCCCGCCGCGCCGAGCCGCTCGACCCGCCGGTGCGGGCCACCGCGCTCGACGCCGCCTGGGCGGCGCTGTCCGGACGCGTGCGGGTGCAGGACGGCCTCGACAAACGGGCCGAGGACGTCATCGCGGCCATCGTCGACGCCGTGCTGGCCGAGCCGCCCGACCCTTCCTCCTCCAACGGGGCGTCGGAGACGGATTCCGGGTCAGGCCTGGGAAAAGCTCCGGGTCCGCCGCCCGCTAGCCGGGGCGGCGGACGACAGCCCGGCACCCGCGCGGCGGACCGCCGGTCCGGCAGCCGGCAGGACCGCAGCACCCTCAGCCGGGAGACGCTCCAGGAGCGCTACGCCGACCTCGAGCAGGTCAGCCCGGCGGTCGGCGAGCTGGACGAGGAGGCGGTGGCGGTCGCCGTCGCCGAGGACCTCGACGGCGCCGCCACCATGCTCACCGACCTCGCCATCGCGACCGACCCGCGGCTGCGGGCCCGCGCCCGCGAGCTGGCCACCCGGCTGTTCCTCGGGCTGGCCGCCTCGCACGGGCCGGCGGTGCGCGGCACCCGGCGGCTGGCCGCGGTGCCCGGCGGGGCGGGCGGGGACCTCGACCTGGACCGCACGCTGGCCCGGCTGGGCGGCGAACCGTTGCGCAGCGCGGACGACGTCGTCACCAGGGAGTGGCGGGCGGCGCACCGCGCCACCTGTCTGCTGGTGGACACCAGCGGCTCGATGCGCGGGCGGGGCGTGGCTCTGGCCGGGCTCGCCGCTGCGGCGGTGTCGCTGGCCGTGCGGGACCCCTCCCGGCTGGCCGTCCTCGGGTTCGCCGGCACGGTGGTGCCGCTGCAGCACCTCGGGCGGCCGGTCCCCCGCGAGCGACTCGTCGGCGACCTGGTGCAGCTGCGCGGGCGCGGCTCCACCGACGTCGACGCCGCCCTGGCCGCGGCAGCGCGCGAGCTCGCCGCCGTCCCACCCGCGGCCCGGGTGACGCTGCTGCTCAGCGACTGCGTGTCCACCAGCGGCGCTCTAGCAGGTGGGAGCGGGCCGCTGCGCTGGCTGCCCGAGGTGGGCACCCTGCACGTGCTCTGCCCGAGCCCGGACGACCCCGACGCGGTGGCCGCCGCACACCGGCTGGTGGGGCCGACGGGCGGACGATGGGCGGGGGTGCGCCGGCTGCAGGAGCTGGCGCCGGCGGTGACGACGCTTCTGGGGTGAGCAGTCCCGGGGCTCGCTCGTTCCGGGTCGAGGGCGCCTTGGTTCGGACAGAGCGAACCAAGGTGCCCTTCACCCGGAACGGGGCTCGGTCTCTCACCGCCCTCGTCGACGTCGACGGCTCCCCAGGAGCAGGAGCGCCGTGCCGGCGAGCAGCGCCAGCACCGCGGCGGTGAGGGTCGGCAGCAGGACCGGCGCGCCGGTGACGGCGAGCGGGCCGTCGGTGACTGTGACCGGCGGGCCCGAGGTGGGCTCGTCGGCCAGCACCTCGAACGTGCCCTCCACCGGGCCCGAGGTGGGGCCGGTGACGGTGATCGTGTGCTGCCCGGTCGAGGCGGACCGCGGGACGGCGAAGGAGAAGGTGAACCTCCCGTCCGCCCCGGCCGTGGCCGTGCCGAGGCGGACCGGGGCGTCGGAGTGCATCACCACGGCGAGCCGCTCCCCGGCGGCGAACCCGGTCCCGGCGACGGTCTGGGTCTGGCCCCGGTGCAGCTGCCGCGCCGCGATGGTGACCGTCGCACCGGAGGGAGCGGGTCCCCCGGGCGCGGCCGTCCACTGCGCGTACAGCGTGGTGTCGCCGGCGGGGGTGAACCGCGCCCCCGGCCGGTACGACTCGCCGGCCCCGTCCCTCGCGGTGCTCCACCCGGTGAACGAGTGCCCGGCGAAGGTCAGCCCGTCAGCGGCGGGCAGCGTGACGGTCCCGCCCGCGCTGACCGCGATCGGGGGCACCTGCCCGGTAGCGCCGTTGCCGTCGAACGACACCGTGACCTTCCCGGGTCCGGCCGGGCCGCCGGCGCCACCGCCGGAACCGGCGGCGGCGTCCACCGTGACGGTGGCGGTGGAGTAGCCGGTGGACCCCGCCTCGGCGACGGCGTAGCGGAACGTCCCGGTCCCTTCACGGCTCGCGAGGACGTGGATCCGCCCGTCCTGGCCGAGGAAGGCGTCGCCCTGGTCGTAGCCGGCCACCTGGACCAGGTCGAGGACCGCGCCCTGGCCGGAGGGGACGTCGTTGGCCAGCAGCGTGGCGGCGGGGAGCACGGCCTCCACCCCGGCCCGCACGGACACGGCGTCGTCCGCGGCGGCCGGCTGAGACGGCGTGATGATGCTGATCGTCACGGTGTCGAACTCCGGCGCCCCCTCGGCGCGCACGCGGAGGGTCGCCGGACCGGTCGCGGACGCCGTGGCGGCGTCGGCGCTCACCGTCACCGTCCCGGCGGTGGTCACCAGGCCGCTGACGGGGTCGACGTCACCGGTCACCGTGACCGTGCCGCCGCCGGCCGGCTGGGTCACCTCCGGGTCGACCTCGTAGCGCACCGGTGCACCGAGCTCGTTGGTGAGGACCAGGTCGAGATCCTGCCCCGGGGCGATGGAGAACGAGGCGGGGCCGATGTCCGACGGGACCGGGCGGGCGGCGTCGGTCCCCGCGCCAGGGGCCGAGTCCCCCTCGGCCACGACGACGGGGTCGGTCGGCGCGTCGGGGGCCGGGTCGGGCGCGGACGCAGGGTCCAGGGTGAGCACGGAGGCGTCCGTGCCGCCTCCGGAGGCTGCGCCGCCGCGCCAGTCGAAGTCCTGGTAGCAGGTCGAGGTGCCCGGCACGTAGGGCGACTGGTGGACCGTGCCGCCGGTCGGGCCGGAGTAGAAGCCGCACCGCGTGTCACCGTAGACGCGACCGTCCGCCAGCATCTTCGGAGCACGCTGGTAGGACGTGCTCTGCGGCCAGGTGAACGTGCCGATCTGGGTGGCCGCCGCGGGCAGCAGCACGTCGTAGCCCTCGCCCGACGGCGGTGGGACCGACGCCAGGGTCGTGAGGTCGACGCGCTGCAGCACCGCGCCGTCGGAGCCGGTCGTCCCCCGGGCGACGAGCAGCTCGTGGTCGTCGAGCCAGCTCACGCCCATCCGGGTGGAGCCGTCGAACGCCGTGACGAAGCGCCATCCGGTCAGCCACGGCTCGGGCTGGTCGGACACCGACGCCACGGCGATGCCCGGGTAGGTGGCGCCGTCGGCGTCGGTCAGGTCGAACTCGCGGGCCACGTACTTGCCGTCGGGGGACAGGGCCGGGCACTGGTCGCTCTTCAGCAGCGAGTCGACGCCGGCCGGGAAGAGGCCGTTCAGGTAGGCGGGGCTGGGGGTGAAGTAGTTCGCGAAGTAGTCCAGCGCGCCCTGGTACGTCCAGGCGCCGTCGCCGTCCCGTTCGAACAGCGCGAGGTCCAGCAGCATCCGCTGGCCGTCCGCGCTCATGGACAGGCATCCGCGCCGGGAGCCGCTGGAGATGATGGCCTGCGGATAGCTGTAGCCGCGTGGCGTCTCCTGACGCAGGTCGCTCCCGTCGCCGTCCACCGAGAACACCCGGGCGGTGTCCCACCGGAAGTAGACGCGCCCGTCCGGTCCCCAGACCGGGGACGAGAACGACGTGGGCAGCATCCAGCCGGTGCCGACGGAGAACTCCTCGTCCGTCGGCAGGTCGAAGAACCGCACGTCGGTGCCGTCCGGCTTCATGGTCCCCAGCCGGTCCCAGGTGGGGTGGGGACCGGCCATGCCCCCGGTGCCCTGGCGGCCGACGTCGGGGTCGCCGGCGACGAAGACGACCCGCTCGTCCGGGGCGTCGGGGGCGGACTCGACGCTGAAGGTGGCCGAGTCGGCCGAGCGCAGGTGGACACCGTCCGAGACGACCGCGCGGACCTTGATCGTGTCGCCGCCCAGGTCCCGCGGCACGGCGACGTCGGCCGCGCTGCCGGTGAGACCGCTCGCCAGCGGCCGCCAGGTGGCGCCGTCGTCGTCGGACACCAGCAGGTCGACCGTGAGCTCGTCGGCGGGGTCCGGGTCGTGCGCGGTCCACTCGACGTGGATGCTCTGCGCGCGGGTGAGGGACGTTCCCGCGGCGGGCGCGGTGACGGAGATCTCCGGAGCCGCACCCAGGGACCGTTCGGCGACGGTCGCCCCGTCCAGCACGAAGCGGAACGCGGCGGTTCCGGCCGGCGCGAGCACCTTCTGGGCGAAGCGCAGCCCCGCGGTGTCGCCGCCGAGGCTCTGGTCCCCGGTCAGCCCGACGAGGACCGGGTCCGAGGTGGGGGTGCCGTCCTCGGCGACCGGGACGACCACCAGCCGGCTCGTGTCCGAGCCCGCCGGGGGTGGGCTGGGGACGTCGCCGTCGTCGAGGAACGGGTCGAGGACCACGCTCTCGCCGCCGAGCGGTATCACCCCGCGGACCCAGAAGGCGTCGCCCCCGGCCACGGGCGGCTCGGGTCCAGAGCCTGCGGCGAGGGCGCCGGTGAGCAGGTCCCAGGTCTGGCCGGAGACCCACTCCACGGACGCCCCGGTGGTCACGGGGCTCATGAAGTCCGGGCCGCGCACCACCCGGTCCCGGCTCACCCACGCGCCCGTGGCGACCGGCTCCTCGGAGTGGTCGAGGCCGAGGTTGTGGCCGAGCTCGTGGGCGAGCGTCGAGGCCGGGGCGTGGTCTCCGATGATGACCGAGCGGCCGGTCACGCTGGCGCGGGCGACCGAGGCGTCGCCGAGGGCGCTTCCCAACCAGCCCTCCGGCGCGACGCCGACCACCGAGTCCACCCCGGACTCGCGCGCCAGCAGGTCCAGCTCGGCCAGGGCCTGGCTGACCCCCACGTCGCTGGCGCTGGTCGCCAGCAGCTCGGGCGTGCAGGACAGGACACCCAGGACGCCGTCGTCGGGCACCGGGAGGAGCTGCTGCGCCCAGGCGACCCAGGTGTTCGCCTCGCTCGCGATGTCGCCGCAGCCCACCGTGGCCGCACCGAAGTCCAGCGGCAGGAACACGACCCGCAGCGGGCGGGTCGGAATCGTCGGGACGAAGTCACCGGGAGCGGTGGACAGCACGTCGTCCGCGGCGTCCTCCTCGGCCGCGCCGGGCGGGTCGCTCACCCGCACGGTCGCGACCAGCACCGAACCCTCCGGGGCCGAGAGGGCCTCGTCCACCGGCAGCAGCACGTCGTTGGTGCCGGGGAACAGCAGGACGTCCTGCGTGACCGGAGCCAGCACCACCGAGTCCCCGCCGTCGCCCGTCGCGGTGACGGTGGTCGTGACCGTCGTCGTCACCGGTCCGCCGGCCGAGAGCCACACCGAGGCGTGGACCGCCGTCTTGCGCGAGGTGACCAGGCGCGACCCCCCGTCCGGGCCCTGCACGAGGTGGACGTCCGCCACCGCCGCGTCCGGCCGCGTGCCGAGCTGGGCCGCGAAACCGCCGTGCACGCCGGCCCAGACGCCGACCGACGACGAGCCGTCGGAGGCGACCGCCCCCCAGCCGCCGCCGGTCTGCACGCGCCGGACGGCGCCGACGACGGGCTGCCCGCCGGTGGTCGTCAGCGCGACCGACCGCAGCTCGGGCTGGCCGGCCCAGACGTCGCCGGCCAGCACCACCAGGTCGCCCACCGAGGAAGCCCCGGTGGGGGCGGTGTCGGTGACCTCGGTCAGCGGCACGCGGGTCAACGACGCGAGGTGGGGATAGATGGCGTCGGCGTAGACCTCCTGGCCGGCGCGGTCGGGGTGGAAGGCCCCGAACTCGTCGTCCTGCGCGGCCAGCGAGTCGCCCAGGCGCACGGTCCAGGGGTCGTCCGAGCAGTAGCCGTGCGTGGCGAACTGGTCGGCGATGCCGGAGACGGCGTCCCAGCCGTGCTCCGCGGCGGCCTGGCCCACCGCGGCGTTGAGGCCGGCGACGACGTGGCCACGGGCCCAGGCGGCCTCGTCGTCGGTGACCAGTCCGAGCACGGTGAGCCCGGTGTCCGGGTCCACGGTGGTCAGGCCGAGCAGGGTGAGGGCGTCGGAGGTCAGCCCCTCGGGCCGGCCGATGCAGCGCAGGTCGGGCAGCCCGTAGCGGTCGCCGGTGGGGTCGAAGTACTCGGTGATGTGGACCGTCTCCGGCCGGACCCCGGCGGCGTCGAGCCCGGCGGCCAGCTGCTGGTAGCGCGCGGGCAGCTCGTCCATCCGCGCGTCGTGCTCCTCGGCCACCGAACCGGTGTTGCAGCTGCCGGTGAGACCTGGGAGGGCGATCACCGGCTGCAGGCAGGACTTCAACGTGCCGGAGAACCGGACGTCGTTGGCGCCGACCGAGACGAGGACGGCGTCCGGCGTGCGCGGGCCCAGCAGCTGCCGCATCTGGTCGAGCTGGGAGGGGCGCAGCGTCGGGCACGGCGTGCCCGGGTCGTCGCAGGTGGACGCGTGCTCGACCCCGGCGTAGGCGTCCTCGATCCCACCGGTCGACGGGTCGTCAGAGTCGTCCGGACCCTTGCGGTGGCCCGGGTCGTCGTAGGTGTCGGCGATGGCGGCCCCGGAGCAGGCGAGCTGGACGAAGGTGACCGCGGAGTGCGCGTCGGACGCTTCGAGCTGGGCCGCGGCCAGCGCGGGCCCGGCGTACGGGGAGCGGTGGCAGGAGCGGTCCGACCAGGCCACCTCCGCCTCGCCGGACGCGTCGCGCAGCGGCGACCCCTCCCCCGAGGCGACCGAGTCGCCCAGGGAGACCACCACCAGGTCCTTCGGTGCGATGGTCTGGCTGGAGATGGCCCGGCCACCGTGGTCGTCGCGGACCTCCAGGCGCACGGTCGGCCGGTCGCCGGAACGGACCTCGAGGGTGGGGCCGTCGCAGTGGTCGAGGTCGGCGACCTGGGTGCCGTCCACGGACCAGAGGTAGCGGTCGGGCAGCGCCCCTCCGGCCGACGGCAGCGACGCGCACCCGTCGAGCGTCACCTGGAGGACGGCGTTGTCACCGACGATCACGTTGTCGGCCGAGGTGCCCGACGCGTTGGCGGCCTCCGGCAGCCCGTCCCCGTCGGTGTCGGTGTAGTGCGGGGCCACCGACCAGTCGAAGCGGGCCCGCGGTCCCCCGTTCGACGCGGCGGCGCTGATGGTGGCCCGGCACGGCTCCCCGGGGGCGAAGGTGGTGGTGGCCACCGGGTCGCTGAAGGAGGGCCAGCTGGTCGCCTCGGAGACGTAGACCGTGCCGGCCAGGCAGGTGGCGACCGCCACCGTGCCCCGCCCCGCCGCGAGGCCGGCCGACGGGAGTGCGAAGGACGACCCGGCGGGCCAGCCGCCCGCGGGGGCCGGGACGTGCGCCCGCGCCGGGGATCCGCCCGGGGAGG
The DNA here is from genome assembly GCA_051953655.1 of Motilibacteraceae bacterium. Taxonomy (GTDB): domain Bacteria; phylum Actinomycetota; class Actinomycetes; order Motilibacterales; family Motilibacteraceae; genus JBQCHF01. Next base: position 8,114 of record JBQCIO010000147.1, on the reverse strand, counting down.
CGGCCAGCACCGACAGGTCCTGGCCGTCGGTGACCAGCGCGTAGGCGTGCCCGTCGCCGACGGCGACGTCCCGGAGGGTGGCGTGCTCCACCTCGGAGAACGCACCGAGCTGCTCCTCCTGCCCGACCGCCAGCATGGTGTTGCCCAGGTCCGGCGACCCGTCCCAGTAGGCGGCGGAGACGACGCCCCCGCCGGCCGCCACCCGGGCGGTGGCGACGCCGGTGAGGTCCTTCGAGGCGAAGAAGGTGGCACCGCCGTCGGTCGTGCCACGGATGCCGCCGGTCCCGCTCCAGATCACCCACACGCGGTCGCCGTCCACCGCGACGTCGACGTCCGAGGCCCACGTGCCGAGCCGGCGCGCCGGCGTCCAGCTCGCCCCCGCGTCGTCCGACGTGGTCAGGTAGGGGGCCTCACCGTGCACGCCGTGCGCATCGGTCCAGGAGCCCACGAACCCGACGGCAACGTGCACGCCGTCGGCGGCGATCACCGGACGGGTCGCCGCGATGTCGCCGCTGAGCACGGCCTGGTTGGCCCAGCTCTGCCCCCCGTTGGTGGACCGCAGGTAGTCGATCCTCGAGCCCAGGACGTCGTCGCGGACGACGGCGTGGAAGACGCCGCCGGCGCCGGCCGCGACGTCCGGGTACGACACCAGCGGCCCGAGGGAGCTCGCCCCTGGCAGCACCGGCGCAGTGTCGGCGGCGGCCACGGCAGGGATGCTCGGCGCCGCGGCCAGGCCGGTCACGGCGAGGGCGGCAGCAGCCGCGGCGGCAGCGGCACGGAAGACCAGGGAACGCACGCGGCTCCTCCACGGCAGGCGGTCGGCGCGTGCACGCTAGGAGCGCCGGACACCGGCGGTCATGCGTGGTGACTACCTGTTTTCGGACCGCCCCTGGCCGCTCCGGCCCCTCCCGCTGCGGCCGCTCAGCGCTGCAGCCAGGTCGTTTCTCCCGGTGATGCCCAGCTTGACGTAGATATGGGACAGGTGGCCCTCGACGGTCCGGACCGAGATGTGCTGCTGCGCGGCGATCTCGACGTTGGACATCGTGGTGGCCAGCTCGGCGATGAGGCGTTCGCGCCTGGTCAGCGGGTCCGGCCCCCCGCCGTCCTGGGAGAGCGCGAGCAGCGGCGTGGTCGGCGAGCCGACCGTCTCGGCCAGGGCTGCCGCGCGACGGCGCAGCGCGGTGGCCTCCCGTCCGGACGAGCGGAGCGCGGCCAGCGCGGCGGCCTCGGCGGCGAACAACGGCATCCCGTGCCCGGCGAACAGCTCGGACGCCTCCACGAGCAGGGCCGGGTCCTGCTCCTCCACACCGCGGGCCAGGGCGAGCCGGGCGGCGCACAGACGGCCGGTGGCCGCTTGCGGGGCGTCCTTGACGAGGTCCCGCATCCGCCCGGCCAGTGCGACCGGTCGACCGAGGCGCAGCCATTCGTGGCACAGGGCAAGCGCCGCGCCCGCCGCACCGTCTCGTTCGGCCGCCTCGAGACCCTCGATGATCGCGGCCTCGGCCAGGCTGGTCCGGCCCGCGGAGTAGGCGCGCCAGGCGGCGCCGACGGGGTGGTGGTGCCAGAGGAACCCGACGCCGCTCGGGAGCACGTCCAGCCGGTCCGTGCAGGTCGGGGCGGGCGGACGGCCCTGGGAGCCCTCGGCCGTGGACAGCAGGGAGATCGCCAGCCGCTCGGCGTCGGCCAGGTGACCCACCCGGGCGGTGTCGATCGTCCGGCGCGCCCAGGTGGCGGCCTGGGCCAGGTCGCCGATCTGCAACCACGCCGCCGCGATGTTGCAGGTGGCCCAGGCCCGCCCCCACACGAAGCCGGTGTCCAGGGTGGCCGCGTACGCCGAGTTCGCGTGCTCCAGAGCGGCACGCGGGTCTCCGGCCTCCCGCGTGGCGTGCGACAGGATCAGGTAGTAGTTGCCCCGCCAGGAGGGGATGAGCTCCTCCAGCTCGGCCAGCCGGGCGCTGGTGCGACCGCCGGTGAGCAGCGCGGCGGCCTCGGCGGGACGGGCCAGCTGGGTCAGGGCGTGCGCGCGGGACTGCGTGATCCGGGCTTCCACCTGCGGCAGCAGCTTGCCGAGCGGGGTCAGCTTCCCCAGGATCCGCCAGCCCCCACCGACTTTCAGTCCTTCGGTCAGCGCCAGTGCCTGCGCGGGTCGTCCGGCGTAGGTGAGCCCGTCGGCCTGGACGAAGCCGAACACCTCACGCACCACCGGCGTCCACCGGGGGTAGCGCTTGGCCTGCCGCGCCAGCATCGCCGACGCCGCCGGCTCGTCGCCCAAACCCCAGGTCAGGACGATGTGCAGCAACCCGGCCAGCAGGATCGCGTGCGGCCCGGGCCGCATCGCGGCGAGCTCGTGCTCCAGCAGCTCGACCGCCTCGCCGGCCCGGCCCAGCTGCATGAGCGCGTCCGCGGTCAGCGCGGTCGCCTCGGCGCGCAGCTCACCCGTGGCGCCGGGAAGAGCGGCCCGGGCCAGCCGGAGCGCCGACTCCACCCCCGCGCTACCGGCCCCGCCGACGGCGAGCCGGGCCGCAGCCAGCAGCGCGTCCGGGGCCACCGGCTCGCCCACGTCGAGCCCCAGCACCGCCAGCCGCAGGACGTCCGGGCGGGGCGAGGACCGTTCGGCCTCCACGTGCTCTCGCAGCACCGCTTCACGGCGCAGGCCGTCCGTCGCCGCCCAGACCGCCTCGGCGAACAGCGGGTGGGCGAAGACCACCGAGCGGCGGGACGGCCCCGCCGGGTCGGGGCGCTCGGTGACCAGGACGATGCCGGCGTCCATCAGCTGCCGCACCGCATCCCCGCGCCCGCTGCGCGTCACCCGCTCCGCGGGGACCTCACCCACCCCCGCCAGCCACTGGGCCGCCTCCTTCGCGGCAGGGCCCAGCGCCGTCACCTGGTCGGTGACCGCATCGAGGAGCGAGTCCGGGACCGGCAACATGGTGACGGCGTGCCATACCCCACCGCGCTGCGCGACCGCGCCACAGGCCAGGCCCGCGCGCAGGACCTGGGCCGCGTACAACGGGTTCCCCGCGGTCCGCCGCCACAGCTGCTCGCCCAGCCCGGCGTCGACCGGGCCGCCCAGCTCGGCCACGGCGAAGCCGTCCAGGTCCTCGCGAGAGAAGCCGGCCACCTCGACGACCCGGGTCCACGGCTCGCGGGCCAGGTCCCGCAGCGATGAGGGCAGCTCGCCGTTCCGGGTGCGGACGGTGGCGATCACCAGCCGGTCCGGCTCCCGGAGGAGCCGCTCCACCAGCGCCAGCGACAGCGGGTCGCACAGGTCGAGGTCGTCCACGCACAGCCGCGGCCCGACCTTGACCAGCACCGCCCGGATCAGCTCGGGCAGGGTGTCCGCCGGCTGAACCAGGTGCGCCAGACCGCTGCCCGGCACCCCCGCCAGAGCCGCCACGCCCCACGCGCGGTCCGCACCGACCCGGGACGCGAGATGCTCGAGCAGGTAGGACTTGCCGACCCCCGCCTCACCGGTCAGCAGCACCAGCCGGGCACCCGGCTGCTCCACGACGGCCAGCACGTGAGCGGCGAGGCTCTCTCGCCCCCCGCGCGGCGGGTCGAGCTGTTCGGACGACGCCTCAGAGCCCACCGATGGCAGCGCTTCGGCCGCGCTCACCCCCCACCGACCACTGCCCGCCTCCTCGGCCCCGTCCAGGCGACGGGCATCCCGGCGTCACTGCGACGGACGGTGGCCACGCGCTGTGCCGGAGCGTAACGAGGTCTTCACCGAATCGTGGGAGATTGCTGGCATTGCGGTCGGTGCTCGCGAGACGGGCACCGGGGCTTCAGGACGCTCGACCCGAGCCCTTCTCGATCAACCAGGCTCGCCTCGTTCGAGCAGGGGGGTGGCAGGAATCGTCTGCCGGGCCTTGCCTTCCCCTGTGGACGACGCTGATTCTGGTAGACCCTCGGCGGCGAAACCAACCTCGACGAGCTGCGCCTGCTCTGCCTATGGCACCACCACCGACGGCGGGACCGGATGGCGCGCCCCCGCCTGGGTCGACCCCACCAGGACCTGGGTCCGCACCCGCTGAGTCTCTGCAGCATGGCGATCGCGTGAGGCTGCGACGCTGGCCCGGTGGACGACCAGTGGATCTCGCAGCGCACCTCGCGAATGGTGCTCACTCCGCCCGTCCCGACCGACCCGCAGGAGGTCCTCGCCCTCCTCAACGATCCCCGGACCGTGGCGCACAACCCCTCGGACCGACTCCGCAGCCTCGATGTGGCCACCGCGCTGATCAGTCGCTGGCGGAGCCAGTGGCAACGCTCGGCTTCGGCTACTGGTGCCTGCGCCTCGCGGACGAACCTGCGGAACGCGAGCTCGTCGGCTACTGCGGGGTGAAGACCGTCAGGTTCCGAGGCGAGGAGGCCCTGAACCTGGTCTACCGACTGGCCCGGCCCCGTGTGGGGCCGCGGGCTGACGACCGAGGCAGCGACGGCCGCCGGCGGCTGGGCGACCGCGCATGTTCCTCACCTGCGGATCGTCCCGCGGGTGCGTCCGACGAACCGGCCCTCGCGGCGCGTCGCTCTCAAGGCGGGGTTGCACCGGGCACCGGCTTGGGATGAGGAGGGCTACGACGGGCTCGACCACTTCTTCACGCTGCCCCCGCCCCCAGCCCCCAGCCCCCAACCCGCTTGATCGTGAAGGGTTGATGGCGCGAATCCGCTATCAGCCCTTCACGATCACGGGGCACGGGTGGCCTTCAGCCGGAGCCGAAGGTGATGACCGGCTCGGACTCCGGGTCGCTGTAGACCCAGTGCCCGCCCATGCCGCAGCGACCTCTTAGCAGTGCCGTCGCCGGCTCGCGCAGGGGACGGTAGGGCAGCTGCTGGAGCAGAGACACCGCCTCCACCACGGGGAACCACCGCGCGTCCTGGATCGCACCATCCGGGTCGCGGGGACACAGGCTGGGGTCGTCCACCTCCACCGAGAAGGTCCAGGCCCGGCGCAGCACGTCGGGCGTAATCACCGACGACGTAGACACGAGAACCAGGCCGGCCGACGGCACGAGCAGGCCGGTCTCCTCGGCCAGCTCACGGCACGCGCCCTGTTCCGGGGTCTCGCCGTCCTCCACGTGCCCGCTGGGGATGTTCCAGCAGGGACGTCCCCAGGCTGGGAACTCCTCGCGCACCAGCGCCACCTGGCCGCGGTGACGTGCGAGGACACCGGCGTAGCGAAGCTCCGCCGAGATCTGCACCGCCGGTCAGCGCGCGGACGGCACCGGTGCGTGTTCCTCGCGGCTTTTCTCGCCAGGCTGGCCGGCGACCGCCGCGGGCACGTCACCGAGCCGGCGGGTGAACCCCTCGGGGACCAGGATGTCCTCGGGCGTCAGCTCGTGGATGGACGCCCGGCCCAGCCCGCGCAGGGCGGAGTCGATGCCGCCGCGCATGATGTCGAGGACGTTCTCCACGCCGGCCTGCCCGTTGGCGGCCAGGCCCCACAGGTACGCGCGGCCGATCATCACGGCGCGGGCGCCGAGCGCGAGGGCCTTGACGACGTCGCTGCCGCGGCGCACCCCGCCGTCGAGCAGCACCTCCACCTGGTCGCCCACCGCCTCTACGACGGACGGTAGGACACGGATCGTGGCCGGCGTGCCGTCGAGGTTGTTGCCTCCGTGGTTGGAGACCGAGATGGCGCTCACCCCGGCTTCCACGGCTCGGCGGGCGTCGTCGAGGCGGGAGATCCCCTTGAGCATGAAGGGGCCGTCCCACTGCGAGCGCAACCAGGCCACGTCGTCCCAGGTCGGCGGCGGGGTGCCCATCCACTCGCCGTAGGCCTGGAAGAACGTCGGCGTCGGCTGGCCCGGCAGGGTCATGTTCGGCACCGTCAGGTCCGGCGTGTGCAGCGTGCGGGCCCACTCCAGCGTCCACGCCGGCCGGGCGACGGCCTCCGGCAGCCGCTTCACCAGCTCCTTGACGCTCATCCGCTCCGGGATGCTCGGGCTCCCCCAGTCGCGTCCGTGCGAGAACGACCAGTCCAGGGTGAGGATGACGCCCACAGCGCCCGCGGCGCGAGCACGTTCCAGCCGGGCCTGGATCTGCTCGCGCGAGCCGCACCAGTAGACCTGGAAGAAGGTCTGGGGGTTGGCAGCCACCACCTCCTCGACCGGCTTGGAGGCGAAGGAGCTCAGGCCCATGGCGGTCCCGCGCGCAGCCGCCGCGCGAGCGACCGCCACCTCGCCGTCGGGGTGCACCGCCTGGACGCCGGTCGGCGAGATCAGCACCGGCAGCGAGATCGGCTGGCCCATGACCGTCGTCGACTGGTCGCGCTCGGCGGGCATGCCGGCCACGTGAGGAGCGAACCCGAGCTCGGCGAAGGCCCGCTGGTTGTCCTCCAGGGTGGTGCCGCGCTCGGACCCGGCGATCAGCGCGCCGTAGACCGACTTCGGCAGACGCCGCTTCGCCCGCCGCTGCGCCACCGCGACGCTCTCGAACCAGCCGCCAGCCATTGATTCCTCCGGTCTTTCCGTCAGTCTCGCTGCTCAGGCGGGGACGACGAGCCCGGCCAGCGGGTCCTCGTCGCACGCCGACACCGGCGGGGTGCTCGGCCCGCGTCCGATGGTCACCGGCACGGGTCCGCGTCCCTGCCGAGGCGCGGTGCGGTGGCTGTGGTCGACGTCGGAGCGCCGGGCCGCGTCGTCAGCGCGCGTGGCGAGCGCCTGCTCACCGAAGCCCCGCACGCACTCCGGGTCCGGGCCGTCGAGCGGCAGACCGGTGAAGAATTTGGCCGCCATGCAGCCACCCCGGCAGCTGTCGTGGTGCTGGCAGGACGAGCAGGCACCCCCGCTCTGCGGGCCGCGGAGGTCGGCGAACAGCGCCGACTCGCGCCAGACCCCGGTGAAGCCGCCCGCGTCGAGCACGTTGCCGGCCTTGAACGACTCGTGGATGGCGAACGGGCAGGCGTAGACGTCGCCCACCGGGTCGATGAGGCACACGACCCGCCCGGCGCCGCACAGGTTGAGGCCCGGCAGGCTCTGCCCGTAGGCGGCGAGGTGGAAGAACGAGTCGCCGGTCAGCACGTTCTCGCCGTGCGCGACCAGCCAGTCGTAGAGCTCGCGCTGCTGGTGCGGCAGCGGGTGGAGCTCGTCCCAGACGTCCGCGCCGCGGCCGGAGGGGCGCAGCCGGGTGAGCCGCAGCTGGGCGCCGAACCGGTCCGCGATCGCCTTGAAGTCATCCAGCTGGCCGGCGTTCTGCCTGGTCACCACCACGGAGATCTTGAACCCCCGGAATCCGGCCCGGGCCAGGTTGCCCATCGCCCGCAGCGCGGTGGCGTACGAGCCCGCGCCGCGGACCGCGTCGTTGACCTCGGCGGTCGCGCCGTCCAGGGATATCTGCACGTCGACGTAGTCGCTGGCCGCCAGGCGGCGGGCTATCTCCGGGGTGATCTTGATCCCGTTGGTGGAGAACTTCACCCCGACATGGTGCGCGGTGGCGTAGTCGACCAGCTCCCAGAAGTCGGGCCGGACCGTGGGCTCGCCGCCGCCGATGTTCACGTAGAACACCTGCATCCGCTCGAGCTCGTCGATCACCGCCCGGCACTCGGGGGTGCTCAGCTCGCGGGGGTCCCGGCGCCCTGAGCTGGACAGGCAGTGCACGCAGGAGAGGTTGCAGGCGTAGGTCAGCTCCCAGGTCAGGCAGATCGGCGCGTCCAGGCCGTACTGGAACTGCTCGACCAGCGGAAGGGTCATGCTGACTCCCGCGGGCGGATCATCTGGGAACTGGCCAGCGTGGCCAGGGCGGCGGCGTAGGCGGGCAGTTCGGCCTCGGTCAGGCCGGCCCGCCGGCAGGCCTCCCGCGCGCTGGGCGCGTCGCTAAGCTCGCGGACCACGGTGAGCAGCGCGGGGCTCTTCAGGAACGACAGGCGGCGGGTGCCGAAGTGATAGAGCAGCGCCCCGAACCGCTCCGGCCGGACCGACACCTGCGGGTGCAGCTGCCAGGCGCGGTCGAGATCAAACCCGGCCGCTACGGTCTCAGTAGACACCGCACATGCCGTCGATGGAGACCTCTTCCACCAGCAGCTCGGCCTCCGCGAGCTCGGGTTCCGCGGCCGGGGCCTGGTTCTCGGTGATCTCAGCGGTCGCGACAAGCTCGCTCATGGCGCTCTCCCTAGCTGC
>JBQCIO010000146.1:0-15887 GCA_051953655.1 Motilibacteraceae bacterium | reverse complement strand
AGAAGATCGAACTCATTGGGTGGGGGGGCCCCCCACCCCCCCAGGGTGGGGGGGGGGGGCCCCCCCCCCCACACCGCCACCGTTTGTGCCCCCGGCGGGGGGCCGCCCCCCCCCCCCCCCCCGCGCGGGGGGGCCCCCCCGCCCCCCCCCCTCAAGGTGGGGGCACCCCTTCCCTTTTTATCTTCTGTTCTGGGGTCCCCTCACGCAGACAGGACCTACGCGCTCTTCTCCCGGCGCTCCCGCTTGGGGGCCTCGCGCGGGACGAGGGTGGGGTTGACGTGCTCGAGGACGACCTCGCCGGTGACGACCACGCGGGCGACGTCCTTGCGGGAGGGCACCTCGTACATGACCGAGAGGAGCACCTCCTCCATGATCGCGCGCAGGCCGCGGGCTCCGGTGCCGCGCAGGATCGCCTGGTCGGCGACGGCCTCGAGGGCGTCGTCGGTGAACTCGAGCTCGACGCCGTCGAGCTCGAACAGGCGCTTGTACTGGCGGACCAGCGCGTTCTTCGGGTCGACCAGGATGCGCACCAGCGCCTCGCGGTCGAGGTTGTGCACGCTGGTGATGACCGGGAGCCGGCCGATGAACTCCGGGATCATCCCGAACTTCAGCAGGTCCTCGGGCATGACGTCGGCGAAGACGTCGGAGGTGTCGATGTCGGTCTTGGAGCGCAGCTGCGCTCCGAAGCCGAGGCCCTTCTTGCCGACCCGCGACTCGATGATCTTGTCCAGACCGGCGAAGGCGCCGCCCACGATGAACAGCACGTTCGTCGTGTCGATCTGGATGAACTCCTGGTGCGGGTGCTTGCGCCCGCCCTGCGGGGGCACCGACGCGGTGGTGCCCTCGAGGATCTTCAGCAGCGCCTGCTGGACGCCCTCGCCGGAGACGTCGCGGGTGATCGACGGGTTCTCGCTCTTGCGGGCGATCTTGTCGACCTCGTCGATGTAGATGATCCCGGTCTCGGCCTTCTTGACGTCGTAGTCGGCCGCCTGGATGAGCTTGAGCAGGATGTTCTCGACGTCCTCGCCGACGTAGCCCGCCTCGGTGAGGGCGGTGGCGTCGGCGATGGCGAACGGCACGTTGAGCATCTTGGCCAGCGTCTGGGCCAGCAGGGTCTTGCCGCAGCCGGTGGGGCCGAGCAGCAGGATGTTGCTCTTGGCCAGCTCGACGTGGTCGTCGCGCCCGGGCTTGCCGGCCTCGCCGGCCTGCACCCGCTTGTAGTGGTTGTAGACGGCGACCGAGAGCGCCTTCTTCGCGGTGTCCTGACCGATCACGTACTGGTCGAGGAACTCGTAGATCTCGCGCGGCTTGGGCAGCTCGTCCCACTTGAGGTCCGAGCTCTCGGAGAGCTCCTCCTCGATGATCTCGTTGCAGAGATCGATGCACTCGTCGCAGATGTAGACGCCGGGGCCCGCGATGAGCTTCTTGACCTGCTTCTGGCTCTTCCCGCAGAACGAGCACTTGAGCAGGTCGCCGCCGTCGCCGATGCGTGCCACCCGGTGCCACTCCTCGCTGCCGACGGCCCCGGGACATCCGGGGATCCGTGCCGTTCGTCCACGACGGTACCCCGGCGAGGGGTCGCCCGTCCCGCATGTCGCCGCGCGTCCCCCGGCCGGGTGCCGGGCGGTGGGACGCGGAGCGCCGAACTGGGCCGGCCGCGGGGCCCCGGCGGGTGGGCCGGGGCCACCGCCGGCGGTGGCCCGGGTAGGCGTCAGCCCGGGAGGGAAGCCTTGCGGCTCGTGATCACCTGGTCGACGAGGCCGTACTCCACGGCCTCCTGCGCGGTGAGGATCTTGTCGCGCTCGATGTCCTTGCGGACCTGCTCGACGCTGGCCTTGTCGTTCGAGTGCTTGGCCAGCGTCTCCTCGAGCCACTCGCGCATCCGCAGGATCTCGCGGGCCTGGATCTCGATGTCCGAGCCCTGACCGCCACCCTCGGAGTAGGGCTGGTGGATGAGGATGCGGGAGTTGGCCAGCGCGTAGCGCTTGCCCGGCGTGCCCGCGGCGAGCAGGACGGCGGCCGCGCTCGCGGCCTGGCCCATGCACACCGTCTGGATGTCGGGCTTGACGAACTGCATCGTGTCGTAGATCGCCGTGAGCGCGGTGAACGAGCCGCCGGGCGAGTTGATGTAGATGAAGATGTCGCGGTCCGGGTCCATCGACTCGAGCGTGAGCAGCTGGGCCATGACGTCGTTGGCGCTGGCGTCGTCGACCTGCACGCCGAGGAAGATGATCCGCTCCTCGAAGAGCTTCGAGTAGGGGTTGTACTCGCGGAAGCCCTGGCTGGTGCGCTCGATGAAGCTGGGCAGCACGTAGCGGGAGCTGGGGCCGGGCACGGCCAGACCGTGTTGGCCGGCAGGCGGGACGGTGAGATCGCTCATCGCTGGGAAGTCCTCCGGTGTCGCTGCGAGATGAGGGGCTGTCGGCGGGGTGCCGGAGGTCAGGCGCCGGGACCGGACGGCGCCGCGGTGCCGCCCTCGCCGGAGACCTGGTGGGCGGTCTGCACCACGTGGTCGACGAAGCCGTAGGTCTGCGCCTCGTCCGCGGTGAACCAGCGGTCGCGGTCCGAGTCGGTCTCGATCTGCTCCACCGACTGGCCGGTGTGCATCGCGATCAGCTCGGCCAGCTTCTTCTTGGTGTAGAGCATCTGCTCGGCCTGGATCTTGATGTCCGAGGCGGTGCCGCCGAGGCCACCGGAAGGCTGGTGCATCATGACCCGCGCGTGCGGCAGCGCGTAGCGCTTGCCGGCGGCGCCGGCGCAGAGCAGGAACTGCCCCATGCTGGCGGCCAGGCCCATGGCCACGGTGGCGACGTCGTTCTTGACGTACTGCATGGTGTCGTAGATGGCCATGCCGGCCGACACCGAGCCACCGGGCGAGTTGATGTAGAGGTAGATGTCCTTGTCCGGGTCCTCCGCGGCCAGCAGGAGCATCTGCGCGCAGATGGCGTTGGCCATCGCGTCCTCGACCACGCTGCCGAGGAAGATGATCCGCTCGCGGAGCAGCCGGTTGTAGACCTGGTCGTCGAGGCCGAACCCGCCGGGGGCCTGGGTGCGGCCCTGCGGGACCGCGAGGCCCGGCGTGATGAGGTCGCTCACGGGATGCGTCACCTGCTCGCTGTCGTCGCCGGATAGTTCTGGGCTGATCACTCTGGTGCTGATCACGCTGATCACGGGAGGGGCTCCCCCACCGCGCTGCCGACACTAACGCGGCCCCCCGACGCCTGACTCCCGCCGGGCCCCCTGTTCGCTGGCGGCGTAGGTGCCTGACGCACATGTCGCACGGGCCCGGACGGCCCTCGAACGCGTGAGACCCCCGCCGGCCGGCGGGGGTCTCACGCGTGCTGCTGGGTCGGGCTGCAGGGCCCGGCTGCTGGCTGCGGCTGCTCAGCCCTGCTGGACCGGGTCGCCCTCGGCGTCGGCGACCTCGGCGGCGTCGATGTCCTCGTCGATCGTGTCGGCGTCGTCCTCGAGGTCGCCCTCGGCGATCTCCTCGATGGACGGGGCGCCGGGGATGTCCTCGCGCAGCGCGTCGAGGTCGACGACGTTGCCGCTGGCGTCCTTGACCGTGGCCGCCTCGAGCACGAGCGCCAGGGCCTTGCCGCGCACGACCTCGGCGATCAGCACCGGCACCTGGCCGGACTGCATCAGCTGGTCGGCGAACTGGTCCGGCGCCAGGCCCATCCGCGAGGCGCTGCGGACGAGGTGCTCGGTGAGCTCCTCCTGGGTGGGCTGGATCTCCTCCTTGACCGCGATCGCGTCCAGCACGAACTGGCTCTTGATCGCCTCGCGGGAGGACTTCTCGATGTCGGCGTCGAAGGCGGCCTCGTCGGTGCCCTCGGACTCCAGGAACTGCTCCTTGGTCAGGCCCGCCGCCTCGAGCTGGTGGCCCAGGTTGTGCAGCCGGCCCTGGACCTCGGCCTGCACGACGCTCTCGGGCAGCGGCACCTCGACCAGCGCCAGCAGCGCCTCGAGCGCCTTGTCGCGGGCCTGCACGCCCTGCTCGACGCGCTTCATCCGCTCGGTGCGGACGCGGGCGTCGGCGCGCAGCTCCTCGATGGTGTCGAACTCGCTGGCCATCTGGGCGAACTCGTCGTCGAGCTCGGGGAGCTCGCGCTCCTTGACCGACTTCACCGTGACGGTGACGTCGGCGATCTCACCGGCGTGCTCGCCGCCGGCGAGCTCGGTCTGGAAGGTCTTGGTCTCGTCGGCCGACATGCCGCGCACGGCCTCGTCCAGCCCGTCGAGCAGGTTCTTGCTGCCGACCTCGTAGGACAGGCCGGTGACCGAGTCGACCTCCTCCTCGCCGATGGCGGCGGCGAGGTCGACGGACAGGAAGTCGCCCTCCTCCGCGGCGCGCTCGACGCCCTTGAGCACCCCGAAGCGCAGCTGCAGCTGGTGCAGCTGCTCCTCGACGTCCTCGTCGCTGACCTCGACGTCGTCGACGGTCACCTCGAGGCCGCGGTACTCCGGCAGCTCGAAGTCCGGGCGGACGTCGACCTCCGCGGTGAAGGCGAGCTTGTCGTTGTCGGCGAGCTCGGTGACCTCGACCTCGGGCTGGCCGATGACCTGGACCTCGTGCTCGCGCACGGCGTCGCCGTAGAAGCGCGGCAGGGCCTCGTTGATGGCCTCCTCGAGCACCGCGGCGCGACCGATCCGCTGGTCGATCAGGCGCGGGGGCACCTTGCCGCGGCGGAAGCCCGGGATCTGGACCTGGGTCGAGATCCGCTTGTAGGCGGCGTCCAGGCTGTCCTTGAGCTCGTCGAAGGGCACCTCGACGGAGAGACGGACCCGCGTGGGGTTCAGGGTCTCGACGGCGCTCTTCACTGCTGGGGCTCTCCTTGCCTTCGGGTGCTGCGGTCGGGTGCTCGTGCTCGGCGCTGCGCCCTCCGACGGCGGTCGGACGGCGACGCCACGGTGCCGCGCGGACACCTCCCGCCAGGTGGCGGGTCGTGCTGGTCGGGGCGGGGAGACTCGAACTCCCGATCTCCTGCACCCAAAGCAGGCGCGCTAGCCACTACGCTACGCCCCGCGGCGCCTGCAGGAGTCTAGGGGCTTCCCGGGCCGCCGCGTGCAGTCGGCGAGGTGTGCCCGGCGTCAGCCGGGGGCAGGGAGCCGACCGCGCGGGTGTAGCTCAATGGCAGAGCCCCAGCCTTCCAAGCTGGTCATGCGGGTTCGATTCCCGTCACCCGCTCTCTGACAGGGCGCCTCATCACGTCGACGTGGACGTACCCAGGCGGCTGCGTTCCTGCTCGGCACGGTCAACGGCGCTGGTGACGGCGGGCGTCGGGGCGGCTCATGCGGCCGGCCGGCGGACTGCGACTGGTCCGGCGCGCGAGTGGAAGGTTGTTGGGCGACACGCCGGTATGTCGCGACCGGAACCCTCCACCCGCTCGTCCCGGCCCGAAGTATGACCGTATTGCGCCGTCTCCCGGCGTGTCGCGACAACGAGGTCACCCTCTGTGCGTCCCGCCTGCAGACAGACCGCCGCCCGGCAGCTCGAGCCCCCGCCCCGCCGGCCGCTCCCGTCACCAGCGCCTTCGACCGTGCTGAACCCCGCCGCAGCAAGGCCGCCCGGCCGCGGTCGCGCTCAGCCGCGCTCGCCAGCCCCTCACTCCCGCCAGATCAGCACCAGCGCGCGGTCGTCGCTCTCGCCGCTGGCCACGGCGTCGACGAGCTTGCGGGCGCCGTGGCGGAAGCCGCGGGTGACGAGCCGCTCGGCCTCGCCGAGGAGGCGGTCGATCCCCACGGAGAGGTCCCGGCCGGGCACCTCGACCACGCCGTCGGTGTAGAGCAGCATCGCGTCGCCGCGGTCCAGGCGGCCCTTCTCCCCGACGTACTCCGCCTCGTCCACCACGCCCAGCAGCGGCCCGCTGGTGGAGTCGGTGGTGCGCCACCGGCCGCTGCCGGCGAAGAACTGCGCGGCCGGCGGGTGGCCGGCGCTGGTGACGAGGTAGTCGCCGGTCTCCAGGTCGATGACCAGGTGCACGGCGGTGGCGAAGCCCTCCCGCCAGCGCTGGTGCAGCAGGTACTGGTTGGCCGCGGGCAGGAACTCCTCGCGGTCCATGGCCCCGAGCAGGCCGCCGAACGCCCCGGAGAGCAGCAGCGCGCGGGTGCCGGCGTCGACGCCCTTGCCCGAGACGTCGACCAGGGCCACCTCGAGGGTCCGCTCGTCGGGGGACTGGCTGGCGACGAGGAAGTCGCCGGAGAAGGTGGCGCCGTAGGCGCTGCGCAGCACGACCTCGGCGCCCCAGCCGCGCGGCAGCGGGGGAAGCTCGCCCTGGGCGCGCAGCCGGTCGCGCAGGTCGACCAGCATCGACTCCCCGCGGGTGCCGGGCACACCCAGCCGGGACCGGCTGCGGGCCACGACCAGCACGAGCACGAGCATCGCCAGCACGACGACGGCGCCGCCGGGGGTGACCGGCCGGCCGGTGTCGCTGCGGGCCACGGTGACCGCGACCAGCAGCCCCGCGACGACGATGCCGATGAGCACCATCGAGCGCAGCGTGAGCAGGAAGCCGCCGAGGAAGAGCACCAGGGCCAGCGCCGAGACGGGCACCCAGTCCGGCACCCGCACGGACGCCGCCGCGATGCCGCAGGCGAGCAGGGCCGCGGACAGCAGCGCGAACGCGTCGGAGGGCACGATCCGGCGGCGCATGGTCGTCGTGCTCCGACGCCACCCGCGGGCGAGGGAGCCCCGCCGCGGGGGCAGGTCCGTCCGCGCCATGCGGCGACCCTAGCGCTGTCGACGTTCCGTCACCGGCGGTCGACGCAACGCGCCCGGCTGGTCCGTCCGGGGTGCTGCGGGAGGGGAAATCGGTTCGTCGGCGAGGCGCCAGGACTGGTAGGCCAGACGGGTGACGACGAGCCGAACCCGCCCCGCCGACCCCAGAGGGACCACCGACGGCGCCCCCGCGCCCGCCACGGGCAGCTGGGCGGTGCGCACCATCGCCCCGGACGAGTGGCTCGCCTACGCACGCCTCGCCGAGCTGGCGTTCCTCGGCGAGCAGAGCCCCGAGGAGCTCGAGCTCGAGCGCTCGGTGCACGAGCTCGACCGCTCGCTGGGGGCCTACGACGGCGACCTGCTGGTCGGGTCGGCGGCGGCCTACACCTTCGCCCTCACCGTGCCCGGCGGCGAGGTCCCGGCCGCCGGCGTCACGTGGGTCGCGGTGGCCCCCACCCACCGCCGCCGCGGGGTGCTCAGCGCCCTCATGCGCCACCAGCTCGACGGCATCCACGAGGCCGGCCGGGAGCCGGTGGCGGTGCTCTGGGCCAGCGAGGCCGGCATCTACGGCCGCTACGGCTACGGCCGCGCGTCCTGGCAGCTGTCCTTCGAGGTCCCGCGCTCCCCCGCGGCGGTGCTCGGCGCGGCCGACCCGGGGCTGCGGGTGCGGCTGGCGGACCCCGAGGAGTCCCTGGAGGCCTGCGCCGGCGTCTACGACACCGTGCGCGCCACGCGCCCCGGCTTCTACGCCCGCGACGAGCGCTGGCACCGCCGCGAGCTGTTCGACGCCCCGTCCTTCCGCGGCGGCCAGTCCCGGCTGCGGGTGGCGCTCGTCGAGGACCAGCAGGGCACCGTGCGCGCCTACGCCCGCTACCGCACCGAGGCCAGGTGGAGCCCGGGCCCGCAGGGGGTCGTGCACGTGCGCGAGGCGCAGGCGGTGGACGGCGCCGCCTACGCCACGCTGCTGCGGTACCTCAGCGACCTCGACCTCACCGCCACGCTGTCGATGCAGCGCAGGCCGGTCGACGACCCGGCGCTGGACCTGCTCGGCGACCCGCGCCGCGCCCGCCCCGTGCTCGGCGACGCGCTCTACGTCCGGCTGGTCGACCTGCCCGCCGCGCTGGCCCGGCGTTCCTACCGGCTCGACGTCGACGTCGTCCTGGAGGTCACCGACGAGCGGTGCCCCTGGAACACGGGGCGCTGGCGGCTCTCGGCCGGCCCGGGGGGCGCCGTCTGCGAGCCGACCCAGGACCCGGCCGACCTGACCCTGCCGGTGGCCGTGCTGGGCGCCGCCTACCTCGGGTCGGCCCGCGCGGTCTCGCGCGCCTCCGCGGCCGGCCTGGTCGAGGAGCGGACGGCCGGGGCGCTCGCCGTGGTGGACCGGGCCTTCACCGGCGACGTCGAGCCCTGGTGCCCGACGATCTTCTGATCTGGGCGGTCAGGCCGGCTGGCAGGCCGGGCACCAGTAGAGGGTGCGCCCGACGAAGGGCTCGCTGAGCACCGCCGTGCCGCACCGGCGGCAGGGCAGCCCGGTGCGCTTGTAGACGTAGAAGGAGTCCTCGCGGCGCGGGCTGCGCCGCCTGCCCTCGGGCCGGTCCGCGGGCAGGGTCGTCACGATCCGGCCGGCCTTCACCCCGGCGCGCAGCAGGACCCGCAGGTCCTCCCACACCGCGTCCCAGGTCGTCCGGTCCACGCCCTTGCCCGGTCGGTGCGGGGAGATGCCGTGCCGGAAGAGGACCTCGGCGCGGTAGACGTTGCCCACGCCGGCCACCACCTCCTGCTGCATGAGCAGGGCGCCGACGGCCGTGCGCGAGCGGGAGATCCGGGCGTAGGCGCGCTCGGGATCGGCGTCGCGGCGCAGCGGGTCCGCGCCCAGCCGCGCGTGCAGGCCCGACTTCTGCGCCGGGTCGACGAGCTCGCACGCCGTCGGGCCGCGCAGGTCCGCCCAGTGCTCGTCGTTGTCCAACCGCAGCCGCAGCGCGCCGCGCACCGCGGGGGCGGGCTGGTGGCCGAACCGGAAGGTGCCGTAGAGCCCGAGGTGCACGTGCACCCAGCGCTCCCCCGCCTTCGTGTCCACCGGTCCGAGGAACAGGTGCTTGCCGTGGGCGTCGGTGCCCTGCAGCACCTGGCCGTCGACGAGCGCGGCGCCGTCCTCGAACCGGCCCTGCGGGCTGCTGGCGCGCACCGCGTCGCCGGCGAAGCGGGCGCCGAGGTCGCGGGCGAGTCGGTGGATCGTGTGGCCCTCGGGCACCTGCAGCTGCTCCTACGCGTCGTCGGAAAGACCGCCGGCAGTGCGCGTCGGGCGGTCAGACCGGCAGCGTGCCACCCTCGGCGGCGTCCGGCGACCCGGGCAGCGGCGGCAGCTCGCCGGTGGTCTCGTAGGTGGTGAGCAGGCCGATCCGGCGCTGGTGCCGCTCCCCGTTGGAGAACGGGGTGGCGAGGAACACCTCGACGAAGCGGGTGGCCTCGTCGGTGGTGTGCTGACGGGCGCCGATGCTGACGACGTTGGCGTCGTTGTGCTCGCGGGCGAGCGCCGCGGTGTCCTCGTTCCAGGCCAGCGCCGCGCGGATGCCGCGCACCTTGTTGGCCGCGATCTGCTCGCCGTTGCCCGAGCCGCCCAGCACGATGCCGAGGCTGGTGCGGTCGGCGGCCACCGCCTCGGCGGCCCGCAGCACGAAGACCGGGTAGTCGTCCTCCGGGTCGAAGGCGTGCGGGCCGTGGTCGACGACCTCGTGGCCCTGCTCCTCGAGCCAGCCGACGAGGTGCTCCTTGAGCTCCCAGGCCGCGTGGTCGGCCCCGATGTGGACGCGCATGGGCGGCAGTCTGGCAGGTTGGGGGCGTGAGCTCCCAGCAGGCGGCCCCGCCGTCGGTCCCCCGGTCGGTGCTCGGCGTCGACGGCTGCCGCGGCGGCTGGTACGTCGCGGAGGTGGCCGTCGACGGGTCCGGGACGGCTCGTGGCGTGCGGTTCTCGGTCGAGCCGACCTTCGAGGACGTGCTGGACCGCGGCGCCGAGGTCATCGCTGTGGACATGCCGGTCGGGCTCGCGGCCGACGGCTCCCGGGAGGCCGACGTGCTCGCCCGCCGGCTGCTGTCCTCCCGCGGCTCGAGCGTCTTCCCTGCGCCGGTGCGCGCGGTCCTCGAGGCCGGGGACTACGACGAGGCCCGCCGCCTCTCGATGACCGCCCACGGCAAGTCGCTGTCCCGGCAGACCTGGAACATCGTGCCGAAGATCGCCGAGGTGGACGCGCTCGCCGACGACCCCCGTGTCGTCGAGGTGCACCCCGAGGTGTCCTTCGCCCGCCTGGCCGGGCGCGTCCTCGGCCCGAAGAAGACCCCCGAGGGCCGCGCCGAGCGGCTAGCCGCCCTGCGCGCCTGGCTCCCCGACCTGGACGTCCCGCCCGGTGACGACGCCGTCGACGCCGTCGCCGCCGCCTGGACGGCCTGGCGCATCCTGCGCGGCGAGGCCGTCAGCCTCCCGGCCGACCCGCCCCGCGACGACGCCGGACGGTTGATGCGCATCGTGGTGTGAGGTCCCGGCCCACCCAGCCCCTCTCCGTGATCAAGCAGAGATGGTGAGGGCTGCGGTCTGCGGTCGTGGAAGGGCGCTAGTGACGGGAGGCAGAGCGGCCCGCACGTCACGCGACCCGGCTGCGGACCTGCCCTGCGCGACCAAGATCGAAGCGTTTGGGTGAGGGTGCCCCAGAGCCAATAGGTTTGACTGCGGGTGCCCCTCACCCAATGAGTTCGATCGTCAGACGTCTCTGACACGTACGCCGGCCGCCCGAGCCCGGCTCCCCCGTCCCCAGCGCCTTCCCTCAGGGCCGCAGCCTCACCATTCCTGCATGATCACGGAAGGGGCCAGTCAGGTCAGCGCCCGCGCCAGCGCCGCCGCCACCTGGTCGACCGCCGCCACCGAGGCCGCGTACTGGGTGGGCCGTCGCCAGAAGCCGTGGACGACGCCGAGGTGCCGGGTGGCGACCACGGGGACGCCGGCCTCGGCCAGGCGGGTGGCGAAGGCCTCGCCCTCGTCGCGCAGCGGGTCGTTCTCCGCGGTCAGCACGACGGTGGGCGGCAGCCCGGCCAGTTCCGACGCTGCGTAGGGGGAGACCTCCGGGTTGCTCCGGTCCACCGACTCCGACGGCGCGTAGGCGTCCCAGTAGTAGGCCATGCCCGCTGCGGACAATCCGTGGCCGGCCACCGACGACCCGGCGTAGGAGCTCTCGCCCATGGCCGCGTCCAGCACCGGGTAGACCAGCACCTGCAGGGCGTAAGGCGAGTCGCCGCGGTCGCGGGCGCGCAGCGCGACGGCGGCCGCGACGGTCCCTCCGGCGCTGTCGCCGAGGACCGCGAGCCGGTCGGCCCGCACCCCCAGCTCGTCCGCGTGCTCGACCAGCCATCCGACCGCCGCCTCGACGTCGTCGACGGCCGCGGGCCAGACCGCCTCGGGCGAGAGCCGGTAGTCGACGGCGAGCACGGCCAGCCCGGAGCGGGCGGCCAGCAGCCGGCAGACGGCGTCGTGCGACTCCAGGTCGCCGGTCACCCAGCCGCCGCCGTGGACGTGCACCACCACCCGAGCGCCCTCGCGGGGACGGTAGAGGCGGCAGCGGACGCCGCCCGCGTCGACGTCGACCACGTGCGCCACCTCGTCGCCCACGCCCAGCCGGGCCGGCGGAGCCGCGGCCATCGCGGCCCGGGTGGCGGCCAGGTCGAAGCCCGGCTCGCCCGGGCCGGGACCGGTCGCCCCGGCCAGCTGCGCCCGCGCCTCGGGCCACGGGCCGCTCATGCCGCCACCCGCACGGCCACGACGTCGTGCACGCGGTGCCCCTTGGCCAGCCCCTGCCGCTCGAAGCGGGTGACCGGCCGGTGCTCGGGCCGCTCCGCGAACCCGTCAGGGGTGGGCAGCAGCAGCGGCTCGCCGCGCACCACGTCGAGCACCTGCTCGGCGTAGGGCTCCCAGTCCGTGGCCACGTGCAGGCGCCCGCCGACCCGCAGCCGGGAGGCGACGAGGGCGGCGAAGCCGGGCTGGAGCAGCCGGCGCTTGTGGTGACGCGCCTTGGGCCACGGGTCCGGGAAGAAGATGCGCACCTCGTCCAGCGAGCCGGCGGCGACGCGCTCGCGCAGCAGCTCCACGCCGTCGCCGAGCACCACGCGCACGTTGGCCAGGCCCCGCGTCTCGCACTCGTGCAGCAGCGCGCCCGCGCCGGGGGTGTGCACGTCGACGGCGAGCACGTCCCGCCCGGGGTCGGCCTCGGCCATCGCCGCCGTCGTCTCCCCCATGCCGAAGCCGATCTCGAGCACCAGCGGGGCGACCCGGTCGAACAGCGACTCAGGGTCGATCGGCCCGGCGGGCAGGTCGTCGAGGTCGACGCCGAACGCCGGCCACAACCGCTCCAGCGCGCTGGCCTGGCGCGGGGTCACCCGGCCGCGGCGCGGCTTGAACGTGCGGATCGGCGACAGCGACGCGGTGCTGACCGCTGAAGCGGCGTCGAGGGAGGCGGCACGAGCGGGGCTGGACGGCACCGGCCCATCCTGCCGGTCCCGGGCCTCGACGCAAGGACCAGGGCAGTGACCAGGGGGATGGCCGGCACGACGACGGCGTCCCGCGAGGTCGTGGAGGACCGGCGGGACGCCGTCGGGGCCGAGAGAGGCGTCAGTCGAAGATCGGGCCCTGGGTGCGGGTCCGCTTGAGCTCGTAGAAGCCCGGGGTCGCGGCCACCAGCACGGTGCCGTCCCACAGCTTGCCGGCGGCCTCGCCCTTGGGCGCGGGGGTGACGACCGGCCCGAAGAACGCCACGCCCTCCACGCTGATGACGGGGGTGCCGACCTCCATGCCGACCTGGTCCATGCCCTCGTGGTGCGACTTCTTCAGCGCGTCGTCCCACTCGGTGCTGGTGGCGGCGTCGGCCAGCTCGGCCGGGAGGCCCACCTCGGCCAGCGCCTCGGCCACGACGGCGTCGTAGTCCTTGCGCCCGCCCGGGTGGATCCGGGTGCCGATGGCGGTGTAGAGCGGGAGCACGACGTCCTGGCCGTGCTGCTCGCGGGCGGCGGTGACGACCCGCACCGGGCCCCACGCCTTGTCCATGAGCGCCCGGTACTCCTCCGACAGGTCCCGGCCCTCGTTGAGGTAAGCCAGGCTCATGACGTTCCAGGTGACGTCGACCGGCCGGACCTTCTCCACCTCGAGCATCCACCGGGACGTCATCCACGCCCAGGGGCACAGCGGGTCGAACCAGAAGCCGGCAGCCTTGCGCTCGCTCACGAGTCGTCCTCTCGTCGTCAGGTCGGGACCGACGGTCCACGCGCCGGTGGCCCCCCTCACGGGTGCCACGTCCAGAGCCTGGCAACCCCGGACCTGCCCCGCATCTTCCCGGTCGCCGACGCCGGGGAGCCGCACGCTCGGTGAGGGCGCCGAGGCGCGGGGTAAGGACCGGCACCGGTGAGCGCCCCGTGCGAGGATGCTCGCAGATCCCCTGTAGGGCAGACGAAGGAGTCCGCCGGTGCCCGGCATGAACCTCACCCGCGACGAGGCGCGCGACCGCGCGCGCGTGCTGCGGGTCTCCCGATACGACGTCGAGCTGGACCTCACGACTGGTCCCACGACGTTCCGGTCCACCACCAAGGTCAAGTTCTCGTGCAGCGAGCCGGGCTCGGCCACGTTCATCGACCTGGTCGCGCCGAGCGCGCAGCAGGTCGTCCTGAACGGCCGCGAGCTCGACGTCGCGAGCGTCTTCGACGGCACCCGCGTGCAGCTGGACGAGCTGGCCGCGGAGAACGACCTGCTCGTCGTGGCCGACTGCGCGTACATGAACACCGGCGAGGGCCTGCACCGCTTCGTGGACCCGGTGGACGGCGAGGCCTACCTCTACACGCAGTTCGAGGTGGCCGACTCCCGGCGGATGTTCGCCGCGTTCGAGCAGCCCGACCTCAAGGGCGAGTTCGCCTTCACCGTGATCGCGCCGGACCACTGGCAGGTCGTCTCCAACTCCCCCACCCCGGAGCCGGAGACGGCGCGCGACGGCGTCGCGCGGTGGAGCTTCGCGCCCACCGCCCGCATCTCCTCCTACATCACCGCGCTGGTCGCCGGCCCCTACCACGTGGAGCGCGGCGAGCTCACCAGCCGCGACGGGCGCACGATCCCGCTGGGGGTCTTCTGCCGGCGCTCGCTGGGCCAGTTCCTCGACGCCGACGAGATCATGGACGTCACCCGCCAGGGCTTCGCGTTCTTCGAGGAGCTGTTCGACCGGGCCTACCCGTTCGACAAGTACGACCAGCTGTTCGTGCCGGAGTTCAACGCCGGCGCCATGGAGAACGCCGGCGCCGTCACCTTCTTGGAGGACTACGTCTTCCGCAGCAAGGTGACCGAGGCGATGATCGAGCGCCGCGGCGAGACGATCCTGCACGAGCTGGCCCACATGTGGTTCGGCGACCTGGTCACCATGCGGTGGTGGGACGACCTGTGGCTCAACGAGTCCTTCGCCACCTTCGCCAGCGTCCTCTGCCAGGCCGAGGTCACCAGGTGGCCGCAGGCGTGGACCACGTTCGCCAACGTGGAGAAGGGCTGGGCCTACCGGCAGGACCAGCTGCCCAGCACGCACCCGATCGCGGCGGACATCCGCGACCTCGAGGACGTCGAGGTCAACTTCGACGGCATCACCTACGCCAAGGGCGCCTCGGTCCTCAAGCAGCTGGTGGCCTACGTCGGGCGTGACGAGTTCTTCCAGGGCATCCGCGCCTACTTCCGCAAGCACGAGTGGGGCAACACCTCGTTGGCGGACCTGCTGACGGAGCTGGAGGCCACCTCGGGTCGCGACCTGTCCTCCTGGTCCAAGCAGTGGCTGGAGACCGCCGGCGTCAACACGCTCCGGCCGTCGTTCGAGGTCGACGCGGAAGGGAACTTCACCTCCTTCGCGATCCTGCAGCAGGCACCGGCCGAGCATCCCGAGCTGCGCTCGCACCGCCTGGCCGTCGGCCTCTACGACACGACGTCGGAGGGGCTGGTTCGGACCCACCGCCTCGAGCTCGACATCACCGGTGAGCGCACCGAGGTCGCGGACCTCGTGGGCCGCAAGCAGCCGGACCTGGTGCTGGTGAACGACGACGACCTCGCCTACGCCAAGATCCGGCTCGACGAACGGTCGCTGCAGACCGCCCTCACGTCCATCTCCTCGTTCGTGGACTCGCTGCCGCGCACCCTGTGCTGGGCGGCCGCGTGGGACATGACCCGCGACGCCGAGATGGCCGCCCGCGACTACCTCCGCCTCGTGCTCGAGGGCGTCGGCAGCGAGAGCGACTCCTCGGTGGTGCGCGCGCTCATCGCCCAGGCGCAGACGGCGGCCAACCTCTACGTCGCCCCGGGCTACCGGGATGAGGCGCTGGCCCAGCTCGCCCAGGGCTTCGAGCGGCTCATGCGCGAGGCCGCGCCGGGCAGCGACAGCCAGCTGCAGTTCGTGCGGGCGTTCACCTCGGCCGCGCGCACCGACGAGCACCTCGACGTCGTCGCCGGGCTCCTCGAGGGCACCACGTCCCTGGACGGCCTGCAGGTCGACACCGACCTGCGCTGGGCCCTGCTGCACCGGCTGGTCGCCACCGGCCGCCGGTCCGAGGCCGACATCGCCGCCGAGCTGGAGCGGGACAACACCGCCACCGGCCAGCGGCACGCCACCTCGGCGCGCGCCGCCATCCCGACCGCGGAGGCCAAGGCGGCCGCCTGGGCCTCCGTCGTCGAGAGCGACGCGCTGCCCAACGCGCTGCAGACCTCGACCATCGGCGGGTTCTCGGTGCCCGACCAGCGCGAGCTGCTCGCGGCCTACATCGAGCCGTACTTCTCCGTGATCAACGACGTGTGGGCCCACCGCACGAACGAGACCGCGCAGAACATCGTCATCGGCTTCTACCCGACCCTGCTGGCCAGCGAGGACCTGCTGGCCCGCACCGACCAGTGGCTCGCCTCGGCCGAGCCGGTGCCGGCGCTGCGCCGTCTGATCACCGAGTCCCGCGACGGCGTCGCCCGCGCGCTGCGGGTGCAGGCGAGGGACGCGCAGGAGGGCTGAGGTCCCCTCGGTCTTCGGTCTCACGGTCGAAGGGCCGCCCCCGTCGGGGGGGCGGGCCAAAGGGGGTAGGGGTGGGGGTGCGGGGACGGGGGGGCAGGTATACCCGCCACTAGCGC
>JBQCIO010000145.1:0-13275 GCA_051953655.1 Motilibacteraceae bacterium | reverse complement strand
CCCACACCCCCGACGTCGCTCCGCTCCGCCGCGCCACGTCGTCCGCGCTCCTGGGCTCGGTCCCCACCCGCCGGAACCCCAGCCGCTCCGGCACACCCTGGCTGCGCACGTTGCCGGCGTCGTGCACCACCGCCACCCGCTCGACGCCGGGGAGCCCCAGCGCCAGCCGGGTCAGGGCGTCGGCGGCCCGGGTCATGAGCCCGTGCCCGGTCCGGTCGGTCCGCAGCCAGTAGCCGATCTCCAGCACGCCCGGCCCGCGCCGCGTCATCAACCCGATCGACCCGACGAGGTCGCCGCGATCCACGATCGCGTAGTCGAACTCGAGGCCGGACTCCCACTGCCGGCTCGCCCGCTCGAGGAACCCGCGCGAGTCGTCCTCGGTGTAGCCGTCCGCGGCCCACATCATCCAGTCGCCGAGCTCGGCCAGCGACGACGTCACGGCTGCGGTGGCTGCTGCCAGGTCCCCCTCCTGCCAGCGACGCAGCACGAGCCCGTCGCCGAGGTCGATGCGCTCGGGCGGGGGCGTGGTCAGGTTGCAGGGCGAGGGCTCCATCCCGGGAGCCTGCCTGGGAAGACCCTGTTGCGGCGAATGGAATATCTCGGGCTCCTATGGGTCGTAGGAGCTAGTTCGCGACGGGGTCGGCCTTCTTCATCGCGTCGGCGAGGTCCACCAGCGGGTTCACCTCGGGGGCGTACCGGCCCGGCACCCGCACCTCCACGTCGGCCACCCGCCCGTAGGAGGTGAAGCGGTAGCCGTCGGAGAGCTGCTCGGGGAACCAGTCGACGTCGTTGATGGTGACCAGCTGCGACGTCGGCTCCAGCGCGGCCGGCCGCGGGACACCGCAGCGCAGCACCACCGCGGGACTGCCCCAGGCGGCGGTGAGCTCGCTGGCCGGCGAGGTGGCGCGACGGGCGGCGCCGTCGACGGACGCGGGGAGGGCGTCGTGCAGCGCCTGGCAGGCCGAGGTCGCCGCTGCCGTGGGGGTGGGTGGCTGGACGGTCACCGGCCCGCGGTCGCGGTGGCGCAGCAGGAGCGCGGTGACCACGGCCAGCGCGATCAGCAGCAGGCCCGCGACGAGGAAGGCCAGCCGGCGCGGGTGCGCCTGCGGGCCGGGTGCCGGAGCGGTCAGAGGTGGACGACCGGGCAGGTGAGCGTGCGGGTGATGCCCTCGACCGACTGCACCCGGGCCACGACGAGCTTGCCCAGGTCGTCGACGTTGCCCGCCTCGGCCCGCACGATGACGTCGTAGGGACCGGTGACGTCCTCGGCCAGGGTGACGCCGGCGATCTGGCTGATCTCCTGGGCGACGGCGGCCGCCTTGCCGACCTCGGTCTGGATCAGGATGTAGGCCTGGACCACCACGTTCGCCCTCCACTCGTCGTGCCGGCCCCTCGCGGCGACGGCGGTGCGAACCTATCGCACCCGCCCGCGCCGCCTCGACGTCCGTCCACCAGGCTGGGGACACGCGAGCGATCACCGAGAGGACCACATGACCCCGCCCCAGCAGCCCTCGCCCCCACCAGGCACCGTCGCCGCGCTGGGGGAGTTCGGCCTCATCGAGCAGGTGGTGGCGCGGCTGCCGCAGGGCCCGGCGGTGCTGCTCGGCCCCGGCGACGACGCCGCGGGCGTGGCGGCGCCGGACGCGCGGGTCGTCGTCACCACCGACGTCCTGGTCGAGGGCGTGCACTTCCGTCGGGACTGGTCCAGCGCCGTCGACGTCGGCCGCAAGGCCGCGGCGCAGAACCTCGCCGACGTCGCCGCCATGGGGGCGGTCGGCACCGCGCTGGTGGTGGGTCTGGCCGCCCCGGCGGACCTGCCGGCGGACTGGGCGCTCGGCCTGGCCGACGGGCTGCGCGAGGAGGCCGACCTGGTCGGGGCGTCCGTGGCGGGCGGCGACGTCGTCAGCGGCCCGTGCGTGGTGGTGTCGGTCACCGCGCTCGGCAGTCTCGAGGGCCGCGCGCCGGTCACCCGCGCCGGGGCCCGCCCCGGCGACGTCGTCGCGGTGGCCGGCCGGCTGGGCTGGTCCGCCGCCGGCCTCGCCGTGCTCCGCCGCGGCTTCCGCTCGCCGCGGGTGCTGGTGGAGGCGCACCGCCGGCCCGAACCGCCCTACGCGGCCGGCCCCGAGGCCGCGCGGCTGGGCGCCACCGCGATGTGCGACGTCAGCGACGGCCTGCTCGCCGACCTCGGCCACGTCGCCGACGCCTCGGGCGTGGCCGTCGACGTCGACCCGAGCGCCTTCGAGCTCCCGCAGCCGTTCCAGGACGCCGGCGCCGCGCTCGGCGTCGACCCGCTCACCTGGGTGCTCACCGGGGGCGAGGACCACGCGCTGGCCGCGACCTTCCCGGCGGGGACCGTGCTGCCGGGGCACTGGCGGGTGGTCGGTCGGGTGGGCGAGCGGGCCGAGGGCGAGCCCGCGGTCACCGTGGCCGGCCAGGCGTGGGCCGACGGCGGCTGGGACCACTACCGCCGCTGACGACGCGAGAGGGGCGGCCCACCAGGTGGTGGACCGCCCCTCTCGGCGCGGAACGGATGGCGCCTGCCGGCGCCGAAGGTCAGCGGGTGACCTTGCCGGCCTTGATGCACGAGGTGCAGACGTTGAGCCGCTTCGGCGTGCGACCGACCATGGCCCGCACGGTCTGGATGTTCGGGTTCCAGCGGCGGTTCGTGCGGCGGTGCGAGTGCGACACGCTCATGCCGAAGCCCGGGCCCTTGCCGCAGACGTCGCAGGTGGCAGCCACGGGGTAACTCCTTGTGCGAAAGGTGTGGGACCCGAGAAGTCGGGCGGACCAGCCCGGAGGGGTCCGGGCAACCGGAGCAGGGTATCCGACCCGCCGCCGTGCACGCCAACCGCGCCGACCGGCCGGCCCCGGCGCCCCGCTCGCACCGCCCGGCCCGGTGTCCGCCGCGCGAGGTAGGTTGCGCGCGTCGGCGCCCGGCCCGTACGCGGGCCGGCGACCCACGGGACCGGCTGGTCGGACAGGCGGGCGGACAGGAGGCACGGCGTGCTCGACACGCTCGACACGCTCGACGCACAGGCCGTGCGCCGGTGGTGCCGGGACGGTCTGGAGGCGCTGGCCCGCGCCCGCGAGGAGATCGACGCGCTCAACGTCTACCCGGTGCCCGACGGCGACACCGGCACCAACCTCTACCTCACCGTCGACGCCGCCGCCCAGGCCCTGGACGCCCTGCCCGCCGACGCCGGGCTGGCCGAGACGCTGCAGGCGATGGCCCGCGGCGCGCTCCTGGGTGCGCGCGGCAACTCGGGGATCATCCTCAGCCAGCTGCTGCGCGGGGTGGCCACCGGCCTGGCCGCCGGGCCGCGCGACGGCAGCGGCGAGCGCGCGGGCGGCGCGGAGCGGCTGGCCGCCGCGCTGCGGCGCGCCGCCGAGCTCGGCTACGAGGCCGTCGCCCGGCCGGTCGAGGGCACCATGCTCACCGTCGCCCGGGCGGCCGCCGAGGGCGCGCGCGGCCGCGACCTGGTCGAGGTGGTCGGCGCCGCCGCGGCCGCGGCGCGGGAGGCGCTGGCCCGCACCCCCGAGCAGCTCGAGGTGCTCCGCCTGGCCGGCGTCGTCGACGCCGGCGGCCGCGGGCTCACCGTCCTGCTCGACGCCCTGGTCGGCGTGGTGACCGGGGTGGCCGTCGCGGACGTGCCGCCGGCCGAGCGGCCGGCCCCGCCCCGGGCGGCGCAGCCGCGGGACGCCGCCCAGGGCCCGGCGTTCGAGGTGATGTACCTGCTCGACGCCCCCGACGACGCGGTCGACCCGCTGCGCGAGGCGCTGGCCCCGCTCGGCGACTCCCTGGTGGTGGTCGGCGGCGACGGGCTGTGGAACGTGCACGTGCACGTCGACGACGTGGGCGCGGCGCTCGAGGCCGGCATCGTGGCCGGACGCCCCTACCGGATCAAGGTCACCCACTTCGCCGAGCAGGCCGCGCGGGCCGCGGACCAGCGCGCCGGGCGGGCGGTGGTCGCGGTGGTGGCCGGCGACGGGCTGGCCGCGGTGCTCGAGGCGAGCGGCGCCGTCGTGGTCCCAGGCGGCCCCGGCCACCGCGCCTGCACCGCCGACATCCTGGCCGGCATCCGGGCCACCGGCGCCGGCGAGGTGGTGGTGCTGCCCAACGACGCCGACAGCCGGGCCGTCGCGGAGGCCGCCGCCGAGGAGGCGCGCGCGGAGGGGCGGCGGGTCGCCGTCGTGCCCACCGTGGCCAGCGTCCAGGCCCTGGCCGCCATGGCCGTGCACGACCCCGCCCGCCGCTTCGACGACGACGTCGTCGCCATGACCAGCGCGGCGGGCCACACCCGGCACGGCGCCGTCACGGTGGCGGTCAAGGAGGCGGTCACGATGGCCGGCCCCTGCCGCCCCGGCGACGTGCTCGGCGTCGTCGACGGCGACTTCGCGCTCATCGGCGCGGACCTCGTGCGCACCGCCTGCGACGTCGTGGACCGGATGCTCGGCCCGGCCGGCGAGCTGGTCACCGTCGTCACCGGCGCCGGGGCGCCCGAGGGGCTGGCCGCGGCCGTCGTGCGGCACGTGGAGGCCACCCGCCCCGACGTCGACACCGTGGTCTACGACGGCGGCCAGGCCCGCTACCCGCTGCTGCTGGCGGTGGAATGAGATGGGCGTGAGATGAGCGCGACCGAGCAGCTGCCGGAGGAGACCACGCAGGACCCGCTGGCCGTCCCCCTGACCCAGGTGCTGGGGGGCAGGAGCGCCAAGGCCGTCGTCGAGCACCTCGGCCTGCACACCGTCAGCGACCTGCTGCGCCACTACCCGCGCCGCTACTACGAGCGCGGCCAGCTCACCCCGCTGTCCAGCCTGCGGGTCGGCGACGAGGTCACCATCGCCGCCCGGGTGACCCACCGCAACGTCGCCTCCTTCCCGCCGAAGAACGGCCGGAAGGAGACCCTCTACAAGTTCGACGCGACCGTGACCGACGGCACCGACGAGCTCACGGTCACCTTCTTCCACAAGAAGTTCTTCATGCACGACGGCGTGAAGAGAGACCTGACCGTGGGGGCCGAGAAGCTCTTCTCGGGCAAGGTCGACAGCTTCAAGGGCAGGCTGCAGCTGGTGAACCCGCGAGTGGCCAAGCCCGAGGAGGTCGAGCAGTTCGCCGGCGCGCTGGTGCCGATCTACCCGGCCACCGCGGGCCTGACCACCTGGCAGATCGCCAACTGCGTGGGCCACGCGCTCGCCCAGCTCGGCGAGGTCCCCGACCCGCTGCCCGAGGGTCTGCGCCGTCGGCACGGGCTGCCCCCGCTGGGCGAGGCGCTGCGGCTCATCCACCGTCCGGAGGACCAGGCGGACGCCCGCCGCGCCCGGGCCAGGCTGCGCTGGGACGAGGCGTTCGTGCTGCAGGTCGCCCTGGCCCAGCGCCGGGCCGCCCAGCGCGAGCTCGCCGCCACCCCGCGGGTGCCGCGTCCCGGCGGCATCCTGGAGGCCTTCGACGCCCGGCTGCCCTTCGAGCTCACGGCGGGCCAGCGCGAGGTCGGTGCCCAGATCGCCGAGGACCTGGCCCGGCCGCACCCGATGCACCGGCTGCTGCAGGGCGAGGTCGGCTCGGGCAAGACCCTGGTGGCGCTGCGGGCCATGCTCACCGTGGTCGACGCCGGCGGGCAGGCCGCGCTGCTGGCCCCCACCGAGGTGCTCGCCCAGCAGCACAACCGCTCGATCAGCACGATGCTCGGCGAGCTCGCGCAGGCCGGCATGCTCGGCGGCGCCGACCTCGGCACCCGGGTGGCGCTGCTCACCGGCTCCCAGCCGGCCGCCGCGCGCCGCCAGGCCCTGCTCGACGCCGCCTCCGGGGCGGCCGGGATCGTCGTCGGCACCCACGCCCTCATCCAGGACGCCGTCGAGTTCGCCGACCTCGGGCTGGTCGTGGTCGACGAGCAGCACCGGTTCGGCGTGGAGCAGCGCGACGCCCTGCGCGGCAAGGCCTCGGTACCGCCGCACGTGCTGGTCATGACCGCCACGCCCATCCCGCGCACGGTGGCGATGACGGTGTTCGGCGACCTGGAGACCTCCACCCTCACCGAGCTGCCGCGCGGCCGCTCGCCGATCGCCACGCACCTGGCGCCCACCGAGCTGCCGCGCTGGCTGGAGCGCACCTGGGAGAAGGTCCGCGACGAGGTGGCCAAGGGCCACCAGGCGTTCGTCGTCTGCCCGCGCATCGGCGAGGACCCGGCCGACACCGGGAAGACCGCCGGGAAGACCGGCGGGAAGGCCGGCAAGAAGACTGCCGAGAAGAGCAGGCGCGGCACGGCGAACGACGTGGAGGAGGACTTCGCCGACGACGCCCCGCCGCCGGAGGACGGCGACCAGCGACGCCCGCCGCTGGCGGTGCTCGACGTGGCGCCGATGCTCGCGGAAGGGCCGCTGGCCGGTCTGCGGATCGGCGTCCTGCACGGCCGGCTCGTGCCCGACGAGAAGGACGCGGTGATGGCCGACTTCGCCGCCGGCCGGCTCGACGTGCTCGTCGCCACCACGGTCGTGGAGGTGGGCGTCGACGTCCCCAACGCGACCGTGATGGTGGTCATGGACGCCGACCGGTTCGGGGTCAGCCAGCTGCACCAGCTCCGTGGGCGCATCGGCCGGGGGAGCGCGCCGGGCACCTGCCTGCTGGTCACCGACGTCGCCTCGGGGAGCCCGGCGGCCGAGCGGCTGAAGGCGGTGGCCGCCACCACCGACGGCTTCGAGCTGTCCCGGCTCGACCTCGAGCAGCGCCGCGAGGGCGACGTGCTGGGCGCCAGCCAGTCCGGGCACCGCTCGAGCCTGCGGCTGCTCGCCGTCGTGCGGGACGAGGACGTCATCCGGGCCGCCCGCGAGGAGGCGGTCGCGGTCGTGGACGAGGACCCCGAGCTGTCCGCCCACCCCGCCCTGCGCCAGGCGCTGCGGTCCATGGTGGACGAGGAGCGGGCCGAGTTCCTCGAGAAGGCCTGACCCGCCGTGGCGCGAGGGGTGCCGGTGCGAGAGGAGAAGGGATGACCCGGGTCGTCGCCGGCGTCGCCGGGGGTCGCCGGCTCGCCGTGCCGCCCGGCCAGGGCACCCGGCCCACGTCGGACCGCGCCCGCGAGGCCCTCTTCAGCAGCCTCGAGTCCCTGCGCGGCCCGCTGGCGGGCGCCCGGGTGCTCGACCTCTACGCCGGCAGCGGCGCGGTGGGCCTGGAGGCGCTCAGCCGTGGAGCCGGCGCCGCCCTGCTGGTCGAGGCCGACGCCCGCGCCGCGCGCACCGTGCGCGAGAACGTGCGCGCGCTCGCCCTGCCCGGTGCCCGGGTGGAGGCGGCCAAGGTCGAGCGGGTGCTCGCCCAGCCGCCCGGCGGTGCCGGGCCCTTCGACGTCGTCTTCGCCGACCCGCCCTACGCCGTCACCGACGCCGAGGTGACCACGGTCCTGGAGCGGCTGCGCGACCACGGCTGGCTGGCGGCGGACGCGGTGGTCGTCGTGGAGCGGGCCACCCGGGGGGCGGACCTGGCCTGGCCGGCGGGCTACGAGCCGCTCAGGTCACGTCGCTACGGCGAGGCGACGCTCTGGTACGGTCGCGCCGCCTCGGGCCCCACCTCAGACCGCCCGGCATCCGACGACACGACGACGTGAACGGGAGCCGCCCTGTGCGCCGCTGCGTGTGCCCCGGGTCGTTCGACCCGCCGACCAACGGCCACCTCGACGTCATCGCGCGCGCCTCGGACCTCTACGACGAGGTCACCGTCGCCGTGCTGGTGAACAAGAGCAAGCAGGGCCTGTTCACCGTCGAGGAGCGCATGGAGATGCTGCGCGAGTCCTCGGCGCACCTGGGGAACATCGTCGTCGAGTCCCACCACGGCCTGCTCGTCGACTTCTGCCGCCAGCGCGACATCCCCGCCATCGTGAAGGGCCTGCGCGCGGTCAGCGACTTCGACTACGAGCTGCAGATGGCGCAGATGAACCACCGCCTGACCGGGGTGGAGACGCTGTTCGTGGCCACCAACGCCGACTACTCCTTCCTCTCGTCTAGCCTGGTCAAGGAGGTCGCCACCTGGGGTGGCGACGTGGCGGGCCTGGTGCCCGAGCCGGTGCTGCGCCGGCTCACCGAGCGCCTGGCCGACCGGGCCACCTAGGGGCCGGTCCGGCGCCGGCGACCGGTCTCCTCGCCGTGGAGGAGCAGAACCGACAGAGGGGCGGACTGGCCCGTGGACGTCCACGACAAGCTCGACGAGCTCACCGCGCTGGTCGAGGGGGCGCGGTCGATGCCCATGTCGGCCTCGTGCATCGTCAATCGCGCCGAGGTGCTCGGCCTGCTCGACGAGCTGCGCGAGCTGCTGCCGCAGGAGCTGGACCAGGCGCGCGGGCTGCTGGCCGACCGCGAGGCCGTCGTGGACGACGGCCGGGCCGAGGCGCGCCGGATCATCGAGGACGCCCACGCCGAGCAGGCCCGGCTGGTCAGCGAGCACGCGGTCGTCGCCGAGGCGGTGCGCCAGGCCGACGAGATCGCGCGCGCCACCGCGGAGGAGACCGCCCAGATGCGCCGGGAGACCGACGACTACGTGGACGAGAAGCTCGCCAACTTCGAG
Organism: Motilibacteraceae bacterium; assembly: GCA_051953655.1. Taxonomy (GTDB): domain Bacteria; phylum Actinomycetota; class Actinomycetes; order Motilibacterales; family Motilibacteraceae; genus JBQCHF01. The sequence goes on along the minus strand of JBQCIO010000145.1, from coordinate 4,730 downwards.
GTCGTCCTCACCAAGACCCTCGCCGCGGTGCACCGGGGCAGGGAGAAGCTGCACGGGCGCTCCGAGCTCGACGCGCTCGCGGAGGCCGGCCCGGACGTCGACGAGCCGCCGCTTCCCGAGTAGGGGTGTCGCCCCGAGCAGCGGTGCTGCCCGGACGGGCGCGCTCTCGTTTGGGGCGCTCCGCGCCCGTCTAGTAGGCTCGCCCTTCGGCTCGTCGGTGCACCGGTGTCGGTGCATCCGATGGTCCGCCGTCATCACGTGGAGGGAGCAGGAGTCATTTCCCGCCTCGACCCGCGATCCCCGCTCGTCGTGGACACACGCGAGCTGGGCCGTCGTCCGGGATCGATGCGGAAGGCCTCCCGCTCCGTCCCCGCGCCGGCGGACCTCGGCAACGACGTGCTCGGCGTCCCTGCAGGGTCCGACCTCGGGCTGGAGCTCCGGCTCGAGGCGGTCATGGAGGGCGTGCTGGTCACCGCCACGGTGACCGGTCGGCTCGCCGGGGAGTGCGTGCGCTGCCTGGACCCGCTCGAGCGTGAGCTCGAGACGACGTTCCAGGAGCTCTACGCCTACGCCCCCCACGAGCACGCGGGGCACGGCGGGGACGACGAGGCCGAGCTGCTGCTCCTGGACGGGGACTACCTCGACCTCGAGCAGCCGCTGCGCGACGCGGTGGTGCTCGCACTGCCGCTCGCACCGCTGTGCCGGGACGACTGCCCTGGCCTGTGCCCCGAGTGCGGGGCCCGGCTGGCCGACGACCCGGCGCACTCGCACGCCGCCACCGACCCCCGGTGGGCCGCGCTCGCGGGGCTCGCTCCGGGCCCGGCCGAGGGCACCAGCACGACCAGCACCAGTTCGACCAGCACCAGTTCGACCAGCACGAGTTCGACCGAGAACCGCCCCGAGAAGCAGGAGAACTAGCCGTGGCCGTCCCCAAGCGCAAGACGTCGCGCAGCAACACCCGTTCGCGGCGCAGCCAGTGGAAGGCGAAGCTGCCTCAGGTCAACAAGACCGTGCAGGGCGGCCGGACCGTGTTCTCGGTCTCGCACCGCGCCACCGTCGTCGAGGACGCCGCCGGCACCCCGCTGTTCCTCGAGTACGACGGTCGCCAGGTGCGCGAGGTCTGAGCACCTCTCGCCGATGCTCCACCGGGCCCGGCCGGCGCTGACCACCCCTGTCCTGCGGGACGGGGCGTCGGCTGCCGCCGGGCCCGTCGTCGTGCCCGGGCGCCGATGGTGACCGCGCGCGGCGGGCGGTTCTGGGGTAGGGCAGTGGTGAGGAAGCGTCGGGACACGAGGTGAGGGGGTCGGCAGTGGGTCGGGCGGAGGAGTCTCGGGCACAGGATGCTCGGGCGCACGATTCCAGGAGCCGTCGCGGGACGAACCGTCCCGACGCGTTCCCCGCGCCGACCGGGCTGCTCGTCGACGCCCTCGAGGTGCCCGTCGACGTCGACACGCTCGAGCTCGCCCTCACGCACCGCTCGTTCGCCTACGAGAACGGCGGCCTGCCGACCAACGAGCGGCTGGAGTTCCTCGGCGACTCGGTGCTCGGCCTGGTCGTCACCGAGACCCTCTACCGCGCGCACCCTGACCTGCCCGAGGGCCAGCTGGCCAAGCTGCGGGCGGCCGTGGTGAACATGCGCGCGCTCGCCGACGTCGCCCGCGAGCTCGACCTCGGCGCCCACGTCCGGCTCGGCCGGGGCGAGGAGACCACCGGCGGCCGGGACAAGTCCTCGATCCTGGCCGACACCCTCGAGGCGGTGCTCGGCGCGGTCTACCTCTCCGGCGGCCTGGAGCGGGCCGGTGCCCTGGTGCACCGCCTCTTCGACCCGCTCATCGAGGCCTCGGCCACCCTGGGGGCCGGGCTGGACTGGAAGACGAGCCTGCAGGAGCTCGCGGCCGGACTCGACCTGGGCGTGCCCGAGTACGTCGTCGAGGAGTCCGGCCCGGACCACGCCAAGAGCTTCCGCGCCTCGGTGCGGCTCGGGGAGGCCCGCTACGGCGACGGGGCCGGCCGGAGCAAGAAGGAGGCCGAGCAGCAGGCCGCGGCCACCGCGTGGGCGCAGCTGCGCGAGCTGCACGGCGCGCCGGACGGCACGCCGGCCCACGCGCTGGCCGCCGCCGACGCCGTGCTGGCCGCCAGCCGGTCGCGCGCGTCGAGGAGCCTGGACCAGCAGCCACCCGCGTCGGTCGCCGCTCCCGACGACGCCACCTCCTAGCCGTGCCCGAGCTCCCCGAGGTCGAGGTCGTCCGCCGCGGCCTCGAACGCTGGGTCGTCGGCCGGACCATCGCGCGGGCCGAGGTGCTCCACCCGCGGGCGGTGCGCCGGCACGCCGCCGGCGCGGCCGACCTGACCGCGCGCCTGCACGGGCGCACCCCGGTCGCGGCCTGCCGGCGCGGCAAGTACCTCTGGCTCCCGCTCGACGCCTCGAGCCCGGGCGGCGACGCCCTGATGGCCCACCTCGGGATGAGCGGCCAGCTGCTCGTGCAGCCCCGCGAGGCGCCCGACGAGACGCACCTGCGGGTGCGGCTGACCTTCACCGACGACGGCCGCGAGCTGCGCTTCGTCGACCAGCGCACCTTCGGCGGGCTGGCCCTCGACGAGCTCGACGAGCTCGAGGTCGAGCCGCTGGTCGCGGGGGACGACAGCCGGCCGGAGGCGCCGGACCCGCTGCCCCGCTCGATCGCGCACATCGCCCGCGACCCGCTCGACCCGCGCTTCGACGAGGATGCCTTCGCGGTGGCGCTGCGCCGGCGGCGCACCGGGCTCAAGCGCGCCCTGCTGGACCAGTCGCTGGTCTCCGGCATCGGCAACATCTACGCCGACGAGGCGCTCTGGCGCGCGAGGCTGCACTACGCGCGGCCCACCGAGACGCTCACCCGGGCCGAGATCGCCCGGGTGCTCGCGGGGGTCCGCGAGGTGATGACGGACGCGCTGGCCCAGGGCGGCACCTCGTTCGACAGCCTCTACGTGAACGTCAACGGCGAGAGCGGCTACTTCGACCGCTCGCTGGAGGCCTACGGCCGGGCGGGGGAGCCCTGCCGCCGCTGCGGCACGTCGATCCGGCGCGACCCGTTCATGAACCGCTCGTCCTACACCTGCCCGCGCTGCCAGCCGCGCCCCCGCAACGCGCGCTGGTGACATGACCAGGGGGTGCGGGTGGGGCAGGTCAGCCTCGGGCGCGCTCGGCGCGGACCGAATCGGGCACGACGCCGTCGAAGCGGACCGGCGTCCAGGCCTGGGTCCGCACCCACTCCGAGCCGCAGGAGGAGCAGGCGAACAGCGGCAGCGACCGGCCCTGCGCGTCGGCCAGCTCCTCGCCGGTCGGGCCCCAGTCGCACTGCCGGCGGCAGGGGGAGATCTGCAGGTCGCGCACGGCCCCAGGCTGCCACGGGCGCGCGCGAGCGGCCCGGCGGGGCCGCTCGCCGGCCCGCCTGGCTAGCGTGGTCGCCGTGGCGCAGGACCAGCAGGACCAGCAGGACCAGCAGGACCAGCAGCACGAGCCGGCTGACCAGCCCGACCAGCAGGCCCGGATGACCGTGTGGGTCCGCGGCCGGGTGCAGGGCGTCGGGTTCCGCTGGTGGACCCGCGCCCGGGCGCTCGAGCTGGGCCTGGCCGGGTCGGCGGCCAACCTCGACGACGGCCGGGTCGAGGTGGTCGCCGAGGGCCCGCGGGCGTCCTGCCTGGCGCTGCTCGAGCTCCTGCGCGAGCAGCCGTCCACCCGTCGGCGTCCCGGCTCGGTGCAGGCGGTCGTCGAGCGGTGGAGCGACCCGCGCGGCACCGGCCCGGGCTTCGTCGAGCGGTGAGGCCGACACCTGCATGGGGCGCGACGGGGGGCCTGCGCGGGTGCGGCCGGGCCGTGCTCCGAACGGGTGGTGGCGCCCGCGCTCCGGGCGCCCGGTTCGTCCTCCGACCCCCGCGCGACCTGCTGTTTCACCCGTGACCTGATCGTGACCCACGTTGACGAACAGGCCGTCTCGGTGCGACTCTGAAGACACACCCCATCCCGGTCCGACGGTCCCGTGCCGTCGCACTCCACCGCGTGCGCGCTCCCCGTCGCGGCCGGGCACCCGACACGACCTGCGACCCGCGACCGGCGAGATCAGGTCCGATCTGCTGGAGGACGCTTCGATGGCGAAGGCGCTTCTGGGTCACCTCGGTGGCAGCGACGTACGGATGACGATGGAGGTGCGTCGGCTCCAGCAGCGGGTCAAGGACCTCGAGGCCCAGGTCCTCGCCCTGCAGACCGAGAACGACGCGCTCGCCGCCGCGGCCGGCCGCGACGCGGTGCTCTCCATCGAGGCCGAGCACGCGGCGCTGGCGGGCACCACCGCCTGACCCGTCTGCCTGATCCGCACGGGCCGCCACGCCGGCGGCCCACCCCACGAGGGACGACACCCACCGGGTGCGTCCCTCGTCGCATGTCCGGGCCCTCCGCGTCACGTCGCCGGCTGTGGGCGAGAAGCGTGGGCGAGCCCTGCCCGGGCGGTAGGCTCGCCGCGGTCTTCCCCCCGGCCCTCGACCCCCCGCCCCCGATGCGCCGCCCGCGAGCCGGGTCAGCGTGGCCGGGCGCGCACCGCGGAGCGCTTCGTGCACCTCAAGAGCCTCACCCTCAAGGGCTTCAAGTCCTTCGCGTCGGCCACGACGCTGCACCTCGAGCCGGGGATCACCTGCGTGGTCGGCCCCAACGGGTCGGGCAAGTCGAACGTCGTCGACGCCCTGGCCTGGGTGAT
>JBQCIO010000144.1:0-4436 GCA_051953655.1 Motilibacteraceae bacterium | reverse complement strand
CATGTCGATCTACGACAACGTCGTGGCCGGCGTCCGTCTGCAGGGTCGCCACCGCGGTGCGGACCTCGACGACGTCGTCGAGCGCTCGCTGCGCGGGGCGAACCTGTGGGAGGAGGTCAAGGACCGCCTCGACCGGCCGGGCGCCGGGCTCTCCGGCGGCCAGCAGCAGCGGCTGTGCATCGCCCGGGCCATCGCCGTCGAGCCGCAGGTGCTGCTCATGGACGAGCCCTGCTCCGCGCTGGACCCGATCTCCACGCTGGCGATCGAGGACCTCATCCAGCAGCTCAAGGAGCGCTACACGATCGTCATCGTGACCCACAACATGCAGCAGGCCGCCCGGGTCAGCGACGTCACCGCGTTCTTCAACATCGCCGGAACCGGCACCCCCGGCCGCCTCATCGAGGTGGACGCCACCCAGAAGATGTTCTCCACCCCCTCGGAGAAGGCCACCGAGGACTACATCGCCGGCCGCTTCGGCTGACCGGTCCAGCTCCGGAGCCGGCCAGCCGACGACGTCTGACTGTCGGCTAGCCGACGACCGCGTTGGCGATCACGTAGGCCAGCGCGGCCACCAGCCCGGCGCCGGGGATCGTGAAGATCCAGGCGCCGACGATGTTGCCGGCCACGCCCCAGCGCACGGCCGAGAGCCGCCGGGTGGCGCCGACGCCCATGATCGAGGACGTGATGGTGTGGGTCGTCGAGATGGGGGCGCCGAAGCCGATGCCGGCCGCGTAGAGGATCGACGAGGCGGTCATCTCGGCGGCGAAGCCGTGCGGGGGGTCCAGCTCGATGATCCGCCGGCCCAGGGTGCGCATGATCCGCCAGCCGCCGGCGTAGGTGCCGGCCGCCATGACGGCCGCGGTGACGAAGTAGACCCACAGCGGGATCGACGTGCCCGAGTGGAAACCGCCCACGTTGAGCGCGAGCACGACGACGCCGATCGTCTTGGCCGCGTCCTGCAGGCCGTGACCGAAGGCCATCGCCGCCGCGGACACCGTCTGGGCGTGCCGGAAGCCGCGGCTCACCTTCACCGGCCGGGCCCGGCGGAACAGCCACAGGATGCCGACCATCACCAGGTAGCCGATCACGATGCCGGCGATCGGCGAGACGATCATCGGGATGATGACCTTCTCGTACACCCCCTGCCACTTCACCGTGGCGCTCGCCGCGAGCGCGGCGCCGACCAGGCCGCCGATGAGGGCGTGCGAGGAGGACGAGGGCAGGCCGAAGTACCAGGTGAACAGGTTCCAGACGGTGGCGCCGATGAGGGCGCCGAAGACGAGGACCAGCCCCGCGGTCCCCTCGGGAGCGTCGATGATCCCCTTGCCGACGGTGCTGGCCACCTTGGCCCCGAAGAAGGAGCCGACCAGGTTCATGACCGCCGCCATGGCCAGCGCGGCGCGCGGGGTCAGGGCCCGGGTGGAGACCGACGTGGCGATCGCGTTGGCGGCATCGTGGAAGCCGTTGGTGTAGGCGAACCCCATCGCGAAGAGCACGACGATGAGGACGCCGAGCGCCTCGCTGCTCACGACTCCTTGACCGCCACGGTCTCGACGACGTGGGCGACCTGCTCGAAGGCGTCCGCAGCCGCCTCGAGCTCCTCGATGACGTCCTTGAGCTTGAGCACCTCGAGCGGGTCGTACTTGCCGGAGAACAGCTCGGCGAGCAGCTCGCGGTAGACCCGGTCGGCCTCGTTCTCCAGCCGGTTGGCCTCGATCCAGTACTCCTCCAGGCCCTTCATCGACCGCAGGCCCGGCATGGCCTGGACGGTGAGGGTGGCGGCCCGGCAGAGGACGTCGATCTGGTGGCGCACGCCCTGCGGCAGCCCGTCGAGCTGGTAGAGCACGACGAGGTCGGCGACGGCGTCCATGTGGTCCATGACGTCGTCGAGCCGGCCCGCCAGGGCGTAGATGTCCTCCCGGTCGAAGGGGGTGATGAAGGAGGAGTTGAGGCGCCGGATGGTGTCGTGGGTGGTGTCGTCGGCGGCGTGCTCGGCGTCGCGCATCCGGCGGCGCAGGTCCTCGCGGGTGTCGCGCGGGGCGTCGACGATCTCGCGGAGCAGCTGCGCGCCGGTGACGAGGTGGGCCGCCGCGGCGGCGAACTGGTCGTAGAAGGCCGTGTCGCGGGGGGTGAGGCGGAAGGCCACGGGGAGTCCTCGGGTCCTTGTCGGTCGCGTCCGGTGGTGGCGGTGCCCTGGGTGGTGCGAAGCCGTGGCGCCGCGGGCCGGCACGTGCGGACCAGCCGATCGCACGTCACGGTCGGCCCGGCGGCACCCGCCCCGGAGGGGCAGCCTACGGCCCCGGCCGGCCACCTGATGTCAACCGGGTGTCTACCCCTCGTTCACCGGGTGATCCCCTCACCTCGTCGGCGGCGGCGGTGGCCCGTGGCGGTGGGGGTGGTGGTGAGGGGTGGTGGTGAGGGGTGGCGGTGAGGGGTGGCGGTGAGGCTCAGCGCTGCTCGGCGTGCGGGGCGACGCCGAGGATCGCGTCGATCTGCGCCTGGGGCAGCGGGCCCTCGCTGGAGGAGGCGGCGATGACGAGCTCGCCGTACAGCTCGATCTCGGCGAGGGCGAGCGGGTCGGTCATGCGGGCGTCCGAGATGCTCACTCGACCTCCCGACCAGCGATGATCACGACCTGTAACGACAAGTGACTGCGCGTGAGCCGATCGTAGGCGCGCCTGGCGCCCCGCGGCCATGACCCGCAGGGACCATTCGGGCACCACCCGGTGACTATCCCGGGCCCGCCCCTACCCGGCGCCGTGGCGCACCACACCCGGGCGACCACGAGGGGTAGCCCGGGGGCGGGGTCGGTCGGCGGGTCGGTCGGCGGGGTCCGTCAGCGAGGGTCGGGCCGCGAGGGCCGCTCAGCCGTAGAGGTCGGCCAGCGCCTGCGCGAAGGCGGCGGTGTGGGCGTCCACGTCGGCCTCGCTGGTGGCCGGGGACATGAGCGCCATGTTGTGGAACGGGGTGAGCAGGATCCCGCGGTTGAGGGCGTGCAGGTGCAGGTACTGCTGCAGCTCGAAGTCGTCGGCGGCGGCCGCCTCGGCCCCGGTGCGGGCCGGTTGCGGGGAGAAGGCGTACTCCGCGCGAGCGCCGAGCCGGTTGCAGTGCCAGGGCACCTGGTGGGCGGCCAGGCCCGCGTCCACACCGTCGGCCCAGCGGTCGCCGAGCGGCAGCATCCGCGCGTAGGCCTCGTCGGTGAGCACCTGCGTCAAGGTGGCCCGCATGGCGGCCAGCGACAGGGCGTTGCCGGCGAGGGTGCCGCCGATGCCGCCGACGTCGATGTCCTCGAGGTGCACCCGGCCCTGCACCGCCCGGGCCACCTCCTCGGTCATGCCGAAGGTGCCGCTGGGGATGCCCCCGCCGATCGGCTTGCCGACCACGAGGATGTCCGGGTCGAGGCCGTGCACCCGGGTGTAGCCGCCGGGACCGCAGGAGATGGTGTGCGTCTCGTCGATGATCAGCAGCGCACCGTGCCGGCGGGTGAGCTCGCGCAGCGCCTCGTGGTAGCCCGGCTCGGGCAGCACGATGCCGATGTTGGTCAGGGCGGGCTCGCACAGCACCGCGGCGACGTCGCCGTCGGCCAGCGCCCGCTCCAGGCCCTCGACGTCGTTGAACTCCACCACCCGGGTGGTCTCGTCCAGCGGCACGGGGGCGCCGATGTTGCCGCGCCGCGCCACCGTGCGGCCCTGCTCGTCGAGGGTGGCGAAGGTCTCGTCCACCGAGCCGTGGTAGCACCAGTCGTGCACGACGATCTTGCTGCGGCCGGTCACGTGGCGGGCGTAGCGGATGGCGTGCCGGTTGGCGTCGGTGGCCGACAGGGTGAACTGCCACAGCGGCAGCCCGAACCGGCGGCGCAGCTCGCTCGCCACCACGATCGAGTCCTCGGTGGGCAGCATCGCGGTGATGCCGCGCCCCACCTGCTCGCGCACGGCGGCGACCGTGGCGGCCGGCGAGTGGCCGGTCATCGCGCCGGTGTCGCCGAGGCAGAGGTCGACGTACTCCCTGCCGTCGACGTCGGTGAAGCGCGCGCCCGACGCCTCGGCCACGAACACCGGGAACGGACCGGCCCACTTGGCCATCCAGCTCATGGGCACCCCGCCGGGCATGACCTCCCGGGCCCGCTCGGCCAGCTCCCGGCTGCGCGGGGGCTCGGCGGCGAACCGCTCGGCCTCGGCGGCGGTGAGCCGGGCCAGCCGGTCGCGGTCGAGGGGGCGGTAGGAGCCGGGGACGGCCGTCGGCGCGCTCATGCGCGCACGCTAGCCAGGACCGGCCGGTCGCGCGGGCTGCGGGATGCGAGGTCCGGGCGCGCCGGCTTCGCACCGTGTCAAGTGACCGGCCCGGCGCCCCCGCCCTCGACGCACGCTTGGCCAGGATGGTGCCGCCGGGCGTACCGTCGGGGCGTGGACCATCCCCACGCGCGCGGCGACGCTTCG
>JBQCIO010000143.1:0-8250 GCA_051953655.1 Motilibacteraceae bacterium | reverse complement strand
GCCGCCTCCCGCTCCGCCGCGGCCTTGGCCGCGGCCGCCGACGCCGCCCGGCACGCGCGGGCCCTGCTGGTGCAGCTGGAGGGCGAGGCGGCGGTGGCCGCCCAGGAGGCCAAGAAGCTCGCCGACGAGCGGGCGGCGGCGCTCGAGGCCGCCCGGCGCGCCGCGGCCGAGGCTCCCGCACGGCGGGCGGCCGCGGCCAAGGCCGCGGCGGAGCGGGAGGCGGCCCGGAAGCGGGCTGCCCGCTCGCCGTCCGGCGGGTCCTCGGGCAACGGTGGTGGCGGCAGCGGCCCGGTGTCGCCGGCCGGCGACGCCGCCGCGGTGGCCGTGCAGGTGGCGCTGGCACAGGTCGGCAAGCCCTACGTCTGGGGCGCGGTCGGCCCCGGCAGCTTCGACTGCTCGGGCCTGATGATGTACGCCTACGGCAAGGCCGGCGTGAGCCTGCCGCACTACTCGGGCGACCAGTGGAACGTCTCCCGGCCCGTCCCGCTGGACCAGCTCCAGCCCGGCGACCTCGTCTTCTTCGGGCTGCCGTCGTACCACGTCGGCATGTACGTCGGCGGCGGGATGATGGTCAACGCCCCCAACCCCTCCGAGCCGGTCCGGGTGCAGTCCATCTACTCCGAGCCCGACCCGCCCTACGCCGGCCGGGTGGCCTGACCGACGCACCCCGCGGCCGACTCATCCGCCCGCAGGCTGCCCGCATTGCGCACACCACGTCCCACCTGAGCGCGGCGTGTCCTGGCTCGCCCGCCCCGACCCCCCGGTTCGGCGGCATGGGTGGTGTGCGCACATCGGTCGAGGGCCGAGCGCCGAGGCCGCGTCGCCTGCAGCGTGGGACCAGGACGGCGTCAGCGCAGCCCGGGCACGGGGAGCAGCCGGGGCACCCTCGCGGCGTAGTCGTCGTAGGCGGACCCGAACCGCTCGCGCAGCAGGCCCTCCTCGTAGCCGGCCTTGACGTGCAGCACCGCGGAGAGCGCGGCCAGGGCGAGCAGCGGCTCGGGCCGGCGGCGCAGCACCGCGACGCCGGTGGCCCCGGCCAGCACCCCGGCGTAGAGCGGGTGCCGCACGACGCCGAAGACGCCGTCGGTGCGCAGCACGGCGGCCTGCGCGGGGGCGGGGTGCGCCCGTAGCGCGGATCCGAGCTCGCGGGCGCCCTCGGCCAGCACCGTCGCCCCGACCGCCGTGAGCCCGGCGGCACCGGCGGTCACCGCCCTGGGCAGCGACCAGCGCGGGCGGCCGGGCCACGCGAGCCCGGCCAGGCACGCGCCCTGGGCGGCCACGAGCAGGTTGCCGGTGTCGGTCACCCGCGCAGCGTACGACCCGCGCCGCACCGGACGGACGTCACGGCACAGGAGCACCGGCGCCGATGGGGTGCCCGACGTAGCGTCGGGGCATGACCGACCGTATGAGCGACGGCATCCGCGACGAACAGGCGACCGCGCAGCAGCCCGACGGCTTCCGCATCGAGCACGACACCATGGGGGAGGTCCGCGTGCCCGCCGCGGCCAGGTGGCGGGCGCAGACCCAGCGCGCGGTGGAGAACTTCCCGATCTCGGGGACCCGGCTCGAGCGCTCCCACATCCGGGCCCTCGGCCTGGTGAAGTCGGCGGCAGCAGCGGTCAACGCTCGGCTGGGGGTCCTCGACCAGGACGTCGCCGACGCCATCGGGACCGCCGCGGCCGAGGTGGCCCGTGGCGACTGGGACGCGCACTTCCCCGTCGACGTCTTCCAGACCGGCTCGGGCACCTCGAGCAACATGAACGCCAACGAGGTCATCGCCACGCTGGCCACCGAGCGGCTCGGCCGGCCGGTGCACCCGAACGACGACGTGAACGCCTCGCAGTCGAGCAACGACGTCTTCCCGACGTCGATCCATGTGGCAGCCACCGACGCCGTCGTCAACGACCTGCTGCCGGCGCTCCTCCACCTCTCCGACGCCCTGTCGGAGAAGGGTCGCGAGCTGAGCGACGTCGTCAAGAGCGGGCGGACGCACCTCATGGACGCCACGCCGGTCACCCTCGGCCAGGAGTTCGGCGGCTACGCCGCCCAGGTGGAGTACGCCGCGGAGCGGCTGACCGCGGCCATGCCGCGGGTCGCCGAGCTCCCGCTCGGGGGCACCGCGGTCGGCACCGGCATCAACACCCCGGCCGGTTTCGCCGCCGAGGTCATCGCCGAGCTCGCCCGCAGCACCGGCCTGCCGCTCACCGAGGCGCACAACCACTTCGAGGCCCAGGGGGCCCGTGACTCGCTGGTGGAGCTGTCCGGCCAGCTGCGGACCACCGCGGTGGCGCTGGTGAAGATCTGCAACGACCTGCGGTGGATGGGATCGGGCCCGCGAACCGGACTGGGCGAGATCCGGCTGCCCGACCTGCAGCCCGGCTCCTCCATCATGCCGGGCAAGGTGAACCCGGTCGTCCCCGAAGCGGTGCTCATGGTCTGCGCCCAGGTCATCGGCAATGACGCCACCGTCGCGTTCGCGGGGGCGTCGGGCAGCTTCGAGCTGAACGTGATGATGCCGGTGATGGCCCGCAACCTGCTCGAGTCGGTGCGGCTGCTGGCCACCAGCAGCAGGCTGCTGGCCGACCGCTGCGTCGCCGGCATCCAGGCCGACGTCGAGCAGTGCCGGGAGTACGCCGAGTCCTCCCCGTCGGTCGTGACACCGCTGAACCGGTTCATCGGCTACGAGGAGGCGGCCAAGGTGGCCAAGCAGGCTCTGGCCGAGCGCAAGACGATCCGCCAGGTGGTGCTGGAGCGGGGCTACGTGGACCGCGGAGAGCTGACCGAGGAGCAGCTCGACAGTGCTCTCGACGTGCTCTCGATGACGCACCCGTAGTTTCTCCTACGGGCCGTCGTAGACCTCTTAGATCTGAAAAAGGTCGCCTCCCGCCGCGAACTCGCGGCGGGAGGCGACCATCGATCACGTCGACGTGATCAGTGGCTAGGCGAGGCCCGATCAGTACCAGCCCTTGGCGCGGTGGACCGAGAGCGCGGAGCAGGGCGTGCCGTAGGACGACGCGATGTAGGACAGGCCCCACTTGATCTGGGTCACCGGATTGGTCCGCCAGTCCGCGCCGAACGCGGCCATCTTCGAACCGGGCAGGGCCTGCGGGATGCCGTAGGCGCCAGAGGAGGGGTTGGCGACCTGGACCCGCCAGCCGCTCTCCATCTGCCACAGGGTGTCGAGGCAGGCGAACTGGCCGTCGCCCCAACCACGCTGGGCGGCGAGGTCACGGGCGATCCCGCGAGGGTCGCGGACGGCGTCGCGGGCCGCGCGGGCGGCGACCGCTGCGCGCGCCTTGGCCGCATCGGCGGCGCGGCGCTGAGCCTCCGCCCGGGCCAGCGCCTCGGCGGCGGCCTTGCGCCGGGCCTCGGCGACCTTGCGCGCGGCGGCCTCGCGGCGCTGCCGCGCCGCCTCGGCCCGCGCCACGGTCTCGCGCCGCTGTGTCTGCTCCAGGGCCTTGTCCGGGAGCACCAGCGCCTGCGCGGCCGCCTGGGTGGGCGGGGCGGCGGTGTTGGCGTCGGCCACCACCGTGCTGAGAGTGACGCCGGCCGTGCCGACCGCCACGACGGTGGCGGCCCCGAACGCCACCGCGGACAACTTCTTCATGCAAGCGACCTTCCAGCTCGGCACGCAGCAGCTGGTCGGGCGGCTGCGCGCTTCCTCACCCCGGTCACGGGCCCTGCTCTGTGCTGGTGCTGCAGGACGCGGGCGCGTGCGGGAGCCGGACACCATGGAGGGCCACGCACGAGAGGCGGGCGGGTGCGGCAGTGGCACGTGCGGCGTGCGTGGCCCGTCTCTGGACCGACCGGCTGCTGCTTCGCTCGCCGGCGCACGCGGGGTCTGTCTGCCTTCGACCCTGCACGACGACCGCGGCGAAAGGCAAACCCGCAGCGCGTGTGCTCGCTCACGTGACGTAGGGCACGCAGCAGCGACCACACATCGAGGCAGCAACGGGAATAGACGCCGTCATCGCCGACCCAGCGTCGGAGACAGAGCGTTGGTACCCGGGTTCTTCCCGCCGCAAACAACTACTCGTGAGACCTGCGCCACAAGGCAGACCGGCGGAAACGCGCCAGGGGCTGCTCCCCGGCGGGAGCAGCCCCTGGCTGGGTCAGGTCAGGTCCGGTCAGACCTGCAGGTCCTCGAGCATCTCGGTCACCAGCGCGGCGATCGGCGAGCGCTCGCTGCGCGTGAGCGTGATGTGGGCGAACAGGGGATGGCCCTTGAGCGCCTCGATGACCGCGGCGACGCCGTCGTGCCGGCCCACCCGCAGGTTGTCGCGCTGCGCGACGTCGTGCGTGAGCACCACCCGCGATCCCTGTCCGATGCGGGAGAGCACGGTGAGCAGCACGTTCCGCTCGAGGGACTGAGCCTCGTCCACGATCACGAAGGCGTCGTGCAGGGAGCGCCCGCGGATGTGGGTGAGCGGGAGCACCTCGAGCATCCCGCGGTCGAGGACCTCCTCGACCACCTCGGTGGACACCAGCGCCCCGAGGGTGTCGAAGACGGCCTGCGCCCAGGGCGTCATCTTCTCGTGCTCGCTGCCGGGCAGGTAGCCCAGTTCCTGGCCGCCCACGGCGTAGAGCGGCCGGAACACGACCACCCGCCGGTGCTGCCGGCGCTCGAGCACCGCCTCCAGCCCCGCGCACAGCGCGAGAGCGGACTTGCCGGTGCCCGCGCGGCCGCCCAGGGAGACGATGCCGACGTCGGGGTCGAGCAGGAGGTCCAGGGCGATCCGCTGCTCCGCGCTGCGCCCGTGCAGGCCGAACGCGTCGCGGTCTCCGCGCACCAGCCGCACCTGCTTGTCCGCGGTCACCCGCCCCAGGGCGCTGCCGCGCTCGGACAGCAGCCGCAGGCCGGTGTGGCAGGGCAGCTCCCGGGCCGCCTCGATCTCGACCCGCTCGTGCTCGTAGAGCTCGTCCAGGTCCGCAGCCGGGACCTCGAGCTCGGCCATACCCGTCCAGCCCGACTCCACCGCCAGCTCGGCGCGGTACTCCTCGGCCTGCAGCCCCACGGCCGACGCCTTGACCCGCAGCGGCAGGTCCTTGCTCACCAGCGTCACGTCGCGGCCTTCGGCGGCCAGGTTCCTCGCCACCGCGAGGATCCGGGAATCGTTGTCCCCCAACCGGAATCCGGCCGGCAGGACCGTCTGATCGGAGTGGTTCAGCTCGACCCGGACCGTCCCCTCCCCCACCGGGATGGGTTCGTCGAGCCGCCCGTGCCGCACGCGCAGGTCGTCCAGCGTGCGCAGCGCGGTGCGGGCGAACCAGCCGAGCTCGGGGTGGTTGCGCTTCTCCTCCAACTCGGTGATGACGACCACCGGCAGGACCACCTCATGCTCGGCGAAGCGCAGGATCGCCCGCGGATCGGAGAGCAGCACGCTCGTGTCGAGCACGTAGGTGCGGACGGCCGCTCTACGACGGCGCGTAGGAGCACCCTGGGAAGCGGGACGCGACGATGCCACAGGACCTCTCCCGTGCCGGGCGCGCACCGACGCCCAGCGACTACTGGACTGCGGTGGACCGGGACCCGACCCGAGGGCCGCGTGCCGGCCCCCGTCCTGGCAGCTGTGCGCGCAAGACCTGGGCCTCCCGGACGGGCCGGCGGGCGCCTCCCGTCACCAGCGACGCTACGCCGCGGGCCGCGGCCCGGCTCGCCCGACACGCGGCCGGCCGATGGCGTCCGGGTGAACGTCTGAGGACGCGAGCAGGACGCGACCGGGACCAGCGGCCAGCGGGACGGGCGGGCGCCCTCAGGCGCCGAAGCGGCGGTGCCGGTCGGCGTAGGACCGGATGGCCCGCAGGAAGTCGATCCGGCGGAAGTCGGGCCAGTAGGCCTCGCAGAAGTAGAACTCCGAGTGGGCGCTCTGCCAGAGCAGGAAGCCGGACAGCCGCTGCTCGCCGGAGGTGCGGATGACCAGGTCGGGGTCGGGCTGGCCGCGGGTGTAGAGGTGACCGGCGATGTGCTCGACGTCGAGGACGTCGGCCAGCTCCTCGATGGACGTGCCCTTGACCGCGTGCTCCTGCAGCAGCGAGCGGACGGCGTCGGCGATCTCGCGCCGGCCGCCGTAGCCCACCGCCACGTTGACGAGCATCCCCGAGCTGGTGACAGTGGCGTCGGCCGCCTCCTTGAGCACCCGGGCGGTGGAGTCCGGCAGCAGGTCCAGCGCGCCGACGGGGTTGACCCGCCACCGCCCGGTGGCGGCCAGGCCGGTGACGACGTCCTCGATGATCGCCATGAGGTCGGCCAGCTCGACGGCCGGCCGGTTGAGGTTGTCGGTGGACAGCAGCCACAGGGTGACGACCTCGACGTCGACCTCCTCGCACCAGCCGAGGAACTCCACGATCTTGTCTGCGCCCGCGCGGTGACCTGTGGCGGCGGCGGCTCCCGCCGCACGCGCCCAGCGACGGTTGCCGTCGAGGATGACGCCGACGTGCCGGGGCAGCTGGCCGCGGGCGACGTGGCGGCTGAGCCGGCGCTCGTAGAGGCCGTAGAGCAGGTGCCGAAGGCCCATCGCTGCTCCGCCTCCCAACCTGACGCCCGCTCGTCACCCTACTGCGAGCGGGTGAGGGCGACGAGCGTCACACGTGGCTACGCCCTAGTAACTTACGGGACCGTAGGTTAGAGTGCGGCTATGAGCGAGGACCGGTCCACTCTGCGTGAGCGCGCCTCCGATGCCGCCGACGCCGTGAGGGTGCTCAAGCCGAAGCTGCGCGGCTGGATCCACGCCGGGACCTTCCCGCTCGCGCTGGCCGCGGGGATCGTGCTGGTGTGCCTGGCGCCCACCGGCCGGGCCCGGGTGGCCGTGGCGGTCTACGGGGTCACCGCGTGGCTGCTGTTCGGCGTCAGCGCGGTCTACCACCGGGGCAGCTGGTCGCCGCGCGTGCACGGCCTGCTCAAGCGGATGGACCACGCCAACATCTTCCTGATCATCGCTGGCACCTACACGCCGTTCGCCGCGCTGCTGCTGCACGGCGGGCGCGGCGAGACGCTGCTGTGGATCGTGTGGGTGGGCGCCCTGGCCGGCGTCGCCTTCCGGGTGCTCTGGGTGGGCGCGCCGCGCTGGCTCTACACCCCCGTCTACATCGCCCTGGGCTGGGTCGCGGTGTTCTACCTGCGCGACCTGGCCCACGCCGGCGGACCGGCCGTGGTCACCCTGCTCATCGTCGGCGGCGCCCTCTACAGCATCGGCGGCGTCGTATACGCCACCAAGAAGCCGAACCCCTCCCCGCGCTGGTTCGGCTTCCACGAGGTCTTCCACGCCTTCACCCTGGCCGCGTTCGTCGTGCACTACGTGGCGGTCTCGCTGGTGACCTACTCCCTGGCTGCCTGACCACCGCACCGCTCCCGCGTCGGGACGGCGTCGTGGGCCCCGTGGTGGCGATAGCCGGAGCGAAGGTGCCCACGACCTGTTCCGTGGCCGCTCAGGCGGCGTCGGGCCCGTTGTCGCGCACCTGCTGGACGTGGGCCATCGCCGAGCGCAGCTCCTCCAGCCAGTCGCCGGTGTGCCGGCCGACGAGCCGCACGCACCAGGCCAGGGCCTCGCTGCGGCTGCGGGCGACGCCGGCCTCGACCAGCGTGTCCAGCACCCGGCGCTCGGGCTGGCGCAGCCGGGTCATCACCGGCACCGACAGGTGGGTGAACAGCTCGCGCCGCTCCCCGACGACGGCGCCCCAGGCCACCTTGCGCCCGAAGCGGTGCTCGGCCTCGCGGGCGATGGCGATGCGGTGCTCGCGGGTCTCCTCACGGAAGGCCTTGATCCGGCCGGCCGCGGCGCCGGCGCGCTCGGCGTCGGAGGCCCCCTCGGCCACAGCGGGCTCGGCGAGCCGACCCACGACGGTGATCTCCTCGCGGTCGACGAGCACCTCGGGGGCGCCCTCGAACCACTCCTGCGGCAGGCGGCCGGTGAACCAGCCGCGCGCTGCTTCCTCTGCGTTACTCATGCAAGGACGATTACACGCTTACAGCGCCCTGCCAAGAGTGTTCGCCGGCAGCGCACACGGGCCCTCAGGCGTCGGGCCGGGCGAGCACCAGGGCGGCGAGCTCCTCGGGCTCGCCGACCGGCCGCTGGCAGACGAACCGGCGGCAGACGTAGGCGGCCGGGGCGCCGTCGAGCAGCGGCCGGTCGGCCAGCAGCGGGACCCCGGTCGAGCCCGGCTCGCCCACCGCCACGACGGCGCCGGGCGCGGTGCCCAGCAGCGCCGCGCGGTGCAGCTGCGCGGTGCGCGGGTCGCCGGCGGGCCCGACCA
>JBQCIO010000142.1:0-11539 GCA_051953655.1 Motilibacteraceae bacterium | reverse complement strand
GAGGAGCGGTGGCTCACCGTGACCGCCGTGCCGGTGCCCGGGCCGGACGGCCGCGGCCGGGCCGGCACCGTGGCCAGCTTCGCCGACGTCACCGACGTCGTGACCGCCCAGCAGAGCGCGGCCGCGGACCAGCGCCGGCTCCTCGCCGCGCAGGCCCTCACCGGCCTGGCGCTGTGGGAGTGGGACCTGGCCAGCGACCGGCTGACCTGGTCGGACGAGATGTTCGCCCTGGTCGGCCTCGCGCCCGGGTCGGTGGAGCCGACGGCGGAGGCCTGGTACGGCTTCGTCCACCCCGAGGACCGGGAGCGCTGCCGGGAGCAGAGCCAGGCCGCCACCCGGCGCGGCACCGGCTACCGGGACGTCCTGCGCATCGTGCGCGCCGACGGCGCCGAGCGGTGGGTGCGCGCCTGGTCCGAGGTCGAGGTCGGCCCCGACGGGGCGCCGCGGCGCATCCTGGGGGCCAGCCTCGACGTCACCGAGCAGGAGACCGCCCGCCGGGAGATGGCGGTGGCCGCCGCCCGGCTGCGCGACGCGCAGGATCTCACCGGGCTCGCCTGGTGGGAGTGGGACCAGCGGGCGGGCCGGCTCACCTGGTCCGACGGGCACCACCGGCTGGTCGGGCTCGAGCCGGGGAAGACCCCCACGCCGGAGCAGTGGCTGGCCCACGTGCACCCGGACGACCGCGCCGCCGCCGCCGAGCTCGAGCAGCGGGCGAGGGAGACCGGGCAGCCCTACCAGCACGTGTTCCGTGTGCGCCGGCACGACGACGGCGAGCTGGTCCACCTGCAGTCCACCACCGCGCCGCTCTACGACGAGCGCGACGGCACCCTGCGCGGGCTGCGCGGCGCCACCCTCGACGTCACCGCCCGCGAGCTCTCCGTCCGGGCGGCCGTTCGCGGCGACGAGGAGCTGCGGCTCGCCTTCGACGAGGCCCCCATCGGCATGGTCATGACCAAGCGGCACGAGGACGGCGTGCTGCGCGTGGTGCGGGCCAACGACGCCTTCTGCCGGCTGCTCGGCTACTCCCACGAGCAGCTGATCGGGCAGGAGCCGGCGCTGTGGACCAATCCCGAGGAGGTGCGCACCAGCGTCGCGCGCACCGACCGGCTGCTCGACGGGCCGGTCCGCTCGCACTCCTACGAGAAGCAGCTGGTGCGCAGCGACGGCAGCCTCGTCGACGTGCTGGTCACCAACAGCCGCGCCGAGATCGACGGCGAGCAGCTCGTCATCGCCCACTGCCTCGACGTCACCGAGCGGCGGCAGTACCAGGCCGAGCTCGAGCGGCTCGCGCTCACCGACTCCCTCACCGGCCTGGCCAACCGCTCCCTGCTCGACGACCGGGCCAGCCGCGCCCTGGCCCGGGTGGGCCGCGAGGGCGGGGTGGTCGGCCTGCTGCTGCTCGACCTGGACCGCTTCAAGCTGGTGAACGACTCCCTGGGGCACCTCGCCGGCGACGCCCTGCTGGTGGAGGTGGCCCGCCGGCTCGACGCCGTCACCCGCGAGGACACCACCGTCGCCCGCCTGGGCGGCGACGAGTTCGTGCTGCTGGTGGAGGGCGCGCACGAGGCCGCGGAGGTCGAGGCGGTCGCCCAGCGGGTGCTCGCGGTGCTCCGCGAGCCCTACGAGCTGCCCGGCGGCGAGGTGGTCGTCGGCACCGGCTCGGTGGGGCTCGCGCTGGCCACCACCCCCGGCCGGACCATGGAGGACCTGCTGCGCGAGGCCGACCTCGCGCTCTACCGGGCCAAGGACAGCGGCCGCGACCGGCGGGCCCTCTTCGACGACGACCTGCGCTCGCGGGCGGTCTCCCGGCTGGAGGCCGAGAACCGGGTGCGGGCGGCGCTGCGCGAGGGCACCCTGCGGATCGCCTTCCAGCCGGTGGCCGACCTGACCAGCGGGCAGGTGGGCTCCGGCGAGGCGCTGGTCCGGGTGGCCCAGCCCGACGGGCCGCCGGCGCTGCCGCCCGGGTTCATCGAGGTGGCCGAGGAGAGCGGCCTGATCTGCGAGGTCGACGCCTGGGTCGTCGACGCGGTCTGCGCCGCCCTCGCGGCCGGCGGCCATCCGTCCTATCCGCAGGCCACGGCCTGGGCGGTCAACGTGTCCGGGCGGTCCCTCGAGCAGCCCGGCTTCGTCGACGTCGTGGCCGAGACCCTGGAGCGCCACGGGCTGTCCGGCGACCGGCTGCGGATCGAGATCACCGAGCGGACCCTGCTCGACGGCAGCGGCCAGGTGCGCGAGGCGTTGCGCCGGCTCGGCCAGCTCGGCTGCCGGGTCGGCATCGACGACTTCGGCACCGGCTACTCCGCCCTGGCCTACCTGCAGCGCTTCGACCTGGACTTCCTCAAGATCGACATGTCGTTCGTGCAGCGGCTGGGTGCCAGCGCCCGCGACGACGCACTGGTGGCCGCCGTCGTCGACCTCGCGCACGCCCACGACCTGGTCGTGGTGGCCGAGGGCGTGGAGACCGAGGAGCAGGCCGAGCGGCTTCGGGGCATGGGCTGCGACCGCGGGCAGGGCTGGCTGTTCGGCCGCCCCTCGCCGCTGCCCTAGCGGGGCGAAGTCCGCTGGGCCCTCGTGGGTGAGGGGCCCCTGTGCCAAGAGGGCCGGGTCACGGTGCGCCTCACCCAGAACCGACCGGCCTCAGCGCGCCGGCGCCCAGCCCGGCGGGCGCTTGTCCAGGAACGCGGTCATGCCCTCGCGCGCCTCCTCGCTCGCGAACAGGCCCGCGCTCACCTGCGCGGCCCAGGCGAACGCGTCGTCGCGGGTCATGCCGGGCAGCCGGCGCAGCAGCTCCTTGGTGGTGGCCAGGGCCTGCGGGCCGCCGTGGCGCAGCGCGTCGACGAGCCCGGCGACCTCCTCGTCCAGGGCCATGACGTCGTCGACGACCCGGGTCACCAGGCCGACCTGGCGGGCGCGCCACGCGTCGATCCGCTCGCCGGTGAGGAACAGCTCGGCGGCGTCGACGGGGCGCAGCCGCCGCAGGCAGGCCACGGCGACGACGGCCGGGGCGGCGCCCACGCGGACCTCGGTGAAGGCGAACCGGGCCGAGCCCACCGCCACCGACAGGTCGCAGGCCGCGACCAGCCCGTTGCCGCCACCGGCCACATGGCCCTGCACCCGCGCGAGCGTCGGCTTGGGGCAGTCCTGCAGGGCGGCGAGGACCTCGGCGTAGCGCCGTGGTCCTCCCTCTCCGCCCCCGGCGGAGGCGAGGTCGGCGCCGCCGCAGAAGGTGGTGCCGGTGGAGCGCAGCAGCAGCACCCGGACGGCGTCGTCGGCCACCGCTCGCGCGACACCGTCGAGCAGCCCGTCGAGGACCTCCGGGGTGAGGACGTTGCGCGCCTCGGGCCGCTGCAGGGTGAGGACCGCGACGGAGTCCGACACGTCGTAGGCGACGGCGGGGAGCGCGGTCGTCCCGTTCTCGTTCACCGTCGTCCCATCCCTTCCAGCATGGCGATGACGCGCAGCATGACCTCGTCGGCGCCGCCGCCGATGGAGATCAGCCGGCTGTCGCGGAAGTAGCGGGCGGGCCAGTTCTCCTCCACGTAGCCCATCCCGCCGTGGAACTGCACGCACGCGTCGGCCACCTCGCGGGACAGGCGCCCGGCCTTGAGCTTGGCGACCGTGGCGTACTTGGTGACGTCCTCGCCGGCGACGTAGGCCTCGGCCGCCGACCGGTTGTAGGACTTGCAGACGTCGACCTCCGCGAACAGCTCCGCGAGCCGGTACTGGAGGTACTGGTTGGCCATGAGGGGTTTCCCGAACACCTCGCGCTGCTGCAGGTAGTCGACGGTGCGGCGCAGGGCCCGTTCGGCGCCGCTCACGGCCATGTAGCAGCCGATGAGGCGCTCGTCCTGGAACTGAGCCATCTGCTGCTGGAACCCTCGCCCTGGCTCGCCGATGGTGTTCTCCATCGGCACGCGGACGTCCTCGAAGAGCAGCTCGGCGGTGTCCGAGGACCTGTTGCCCAGCTTGTCCAGGCGCCGGCTCACCGAGAAGCCGGGGGTGTCGGTGGGCACGACGATGAGCGACATCCCCTGGTAGCCGCCCTCGTCGCCGGTGCGGGCGAGCAGGCACAGCCAGTCGGCCTGGGTGCCGTTGGTGATCCACATCTTGCGGCCGTTGATGACCCACTCGTCGCCGTCGCGCACGGCACGGGTGCGGATGCCCGCGACGTCGGAGCCCGCGCCCGGCTCGGAGACCGCGATGGAGCACACCATCTCGCCGCGGATCGCCGGGGCGAGGTAGCGCTGCTTGAGGTCCTCGCTGCCGAACCGGTGCAGGGCGGGGGTGGCCATGGCGGCCTGGACCGCGATGGCCATCGGCACGCCCGCGCAGTCCGCGCGGCCGAGCTCCTCGCCCAGCACCAGGGTGAACGTGTGGTCCACGCCCTGGCCGCCGTAGGCCGGGTCGTACTCGAGGCCCAGCAGGCCGAGCGCGCCCAGCTTCGGGAACAGGTCGTGCGCGGGGAAGATCCCCTCGCGCTCCCACGCGTCCGCGTGCGGGTCGATCTCGTCCTGCACGACCGAGCGGACCAGCTCGCGCAGGGCCTCGTGCTCCTGGGTGAAGCGCATGCTCAGCCTCCTGTGCTCAGCCCGACCGCGCGCGCCCACAGGGTGGTGAGCGTGTGCGCGGCGGTGGCGGCGTCGTAGGTCTCGCCCCGGCCGTGCCAGTGCCGGGCGAAGCTCTCGACCATGCCGCACAGCGCGGCGGCGGTGGTGGCGGGGTCGAGGTCGGTGGCGGCCAGGCCCTCGGCCTGCAGCCGTTCGAGCGAGTGCTGCGCCCGTTCCACGTGCGCGCGGCGCAGGTCGGCCAGCAGCTCGCGGTAGAGCGGCTCGGTGGTGGCGACCTGCTCGACCACCGCGAGCATCCGTGCGTTGCGGGCGTAGGCGTCGAGGTAGCGGCGGTTCGCGACGTCGATGCGGGCCACCGGGTCGGCGCCGGCGTCGTCGCCCACCCGCAGGGCGACGTAGACCTCGCCGACCAGCGCGGTGACGACCTCGCGCAGCACCGCCTCCTTGCTGTCGAAGTAGAGGTAGACGGTGCCGTGCGAGACCCCGGCGGCCTCGGCCAGGTCGGTCATCCGGGTGGCCGGGAAGCCCTTGGCCTCGAACACCTCGCGGGCCGCCCGCAGCAGCGCGTCGCGGGTGCGCCGCCCGCGGGCGGTGGTGGGCAGGGCGGTCGTCACGGCGCCCACCCGCTGCGGTCCAGCAGGGCCTCGGGCAGCTCCACCACGCAGGCCCGCAGCCGCTCGCCGAGCGCCTTCGCCTGCGGGTCCACCAGGGAGTTCTCGGCCACCCCGCGCCCGAGCAGCCCGCGCACGACCACGTTCACCGCGCGCAGGTTGGGGAGCCCGTGCACCTCCACGTCGTGGCCGGCCGTCTCCGGCAGCAGCTCGCGCACCCGGTCCGCGGTGAGGAACCCGGACAGCCAGGCGTACGCCTCATCGGTGCGCCCCCACACCCCGACGTTGGCGTCGCCGCCCTTGTCCCCCGAGCGCGCCCCGAACGCCCGCCCCAGCTCGACCTCCGCGACCTCCCCGACCCCCTCCGTGATCAAGCAGAAATGGTGCGCAGCAGCGTCCTCCGCCGCCGGCGAGCTCACCATCTCTGCTTGATCACGGAGAGAGGGGGGTGGTGAGGCGGGGGCGGGATGGGGGGTGAGGGTGGTGACGAGGTCGCCGTCGAGGTGGACGTGCTGGGGGACCAGCGCGGAGGGGACGCGGCCGGGCACGAAGACGCCGTAGGGGGTGGGCTCCCCGGGAGGGGTGGTGGGGAAGAAGCCCGGATAGGAGGCCAGGGCGAGCTCGACGACCCGGGCGGTGAACGGCCGGCCGACCTTGGCGGGGTCGGGGTCCTTCACGGTGACCCGCAGCTCCTCGCCGTCCTGCACCGGGCGGCGGCGGACCTCCGCCTGCGCGACCGAGCCCAGAACGTCGGCGATCTGTCGCTGCACCAGGGCGGCCTTGGCGTCCAGGTCGAGCCCGGTGAGGACCAGCGTGAGGGAGTTGCGGAATCCGCCGAGCACGTTCACCGACACCTTGAGGTCGGCCGGTGGCGGCGTGCCGCGCACCCCGCTGATCCGCACCCGGTCCGGTCCCTGCTGCTCCAGCGCGATGGTGTCGAAGTGGGCGACGACGTCGGGGCCGGGGTAGGCGGGGGCACCGATCTCGTAGAGCAGCTGTGCGGTGACCGTGCCGACCGAGACCAGCCCGCCGGTGCCCGGGTGCTTGGTGATCACCGACGAGCCGTCGAAGGAGATCTCGGCCAGCGGGAACCCGACATGCTCGAGCGAAGGCACCTCGTCGAAGAACGCGTAGTTGCCGCCGGTGGCCTGGGCTCCGCACTCGAGCACGTGCCCGGCCACCACCGCGCCGGCCAGCCGGTCCAGGTCGTGCTCGCCGTCCAGCCGCCAGCCGAACCGGTGCGCGGCCGGCCCGACCACCAGCGAGGCGTCGGTGACCCGCCCGGTGACGACGACGTCGGCGCCCGCGGCCAGGGCGGCGGCGATGCCGGCCGCGCCGAGGTAGGCGTTGGCGGTGAGCGGCCGCACGCCCAGCTGGCCCAGCGGCGCCCCGTCGGGGTCGTCGAAGGGGCGCACCTGGTCCAGCCGGTCCATGACGTCGTCGCCGGCCACGTGGGCGACGCGAGGGTGCAGCCCGAGCCGCTCGGCCAGCTCCCGCACCGCCTGCGCGCAGCCGGCCGGGTCGAGCCCGCCGGCGTTGCTCACCACGGTGACGCCGCGGTCCAGGCAGGTTCCGAGCACCTGCTCGAGCTGGGTCAGGAACGTGCGGGCGTAGCCGGATCCGGGGCCGTGCTTGAGGCGCTGGCGGGCGAGGATGAGCATGGTGAGCTCGGCCAGCCAGTCGCCGGTGAGGACGTCGACCGGGCCGCCCTCCACCATCTCCCGGGCGGCGGCGAGCCGGTCGCCGAAGAACCCCGAGCAGTTGGCGACACGCAGGACGTCGCTGACCGGGTCGCTCATGACACCGCTTCCGGGGCGAGCACCGCGACGACCTCGTGGGCGTCGACGGCCTGGCCCACCGACACCCGCACCTCGGCCACGGTGCCGGCGAGGTCGGCGCTGATCCGGTGCTCCATCTTCATCGCCTCGACGACGACGAGCAGGTCGCCCTCGGCCACCCGGTCGCCCGGCGCCACCTGCACCGCCGTGACCGTGCCGGGGACCGGCGTGGTGGGCCCGGCGGCCGCGGACTCCGCCGAGCCGAAGCTGAAGCGCGGCCGCTCCACCAGGACTGCCCGCAGGCCCGCTCCGTCGGTCCACCAGCGCACCGGCCGCGTCTCGTCCTCCGACGCCTCGTAGGACTCGACGGCGACCCGGTGCCGCAGGGCGGCCTCGATGTCGGCGTGGTGGTCCGACACCTCGCGGACCCGGACGTGCAGCACCTGCGGTTCCGGCCCTGGACCGTCCAGGTGCACCTCGGCGGTCTCGCCGGTCACCCGGTAGCGCAGCTCGACGGTCCGGCCGTCGACGTCGAAAGCCGTCTGCTGCAGCGGGAACGGGACGTTGCTCCAGCCGCGGGGCGCGAAGCTCAGGGCGCCCGCGCGGGCGCGCCGGCGGTGCCGGCCGACCAGCACGGCGGCCACCAGGTGCACGGCCAGGAGATCGTCCGGCAGGTCGGGGACCATCAGGTCGGGCCGCGCGTCGAGCAGGTCGGTGGTGGTGGCCCCGGAGACGACCTCGTCGCTGCGCAGCAGGTGCGCCAGCCCGGTGAGATTGGTGGTGACCCCGTGGACGCGTGTGCGTTCGAGCGCGCGGGCCAGGACCGCCAGCGCCTCGGCGCGGGTGGGGGCGTGCGCGACGGCCTTGGCCAGCATCGCGTCGTAGTGCGGGCTGACGGCGCCGCCGGTGCGCACGCCGGCGTCCCAGCGCACCGACGGGTCGAGCTGCACCAGGTCGAGCCGGCCGGTGCTCGGCAGGTGGCCGCGGGAAGGGTCCTCGGCGTAGACCCGCGCCTCCACCGCGTGGCCCTCGCGCCGCACCTCCTCCTGCGCGAACGGCAGCGGCTCGCCCTGGGCCACCAGCAGCTGCAGCCGGACCAGGTCCAGGCCGGTGACCGCCTCGGTGACCGGGTGCTCGACCTGCAGGCGGGTGTTCATCTCCAGGAAGAAGAACTCCTGTTCCGCCCCCTCGCCGGCCACCAGGAACTCCACGGTGCCCGCCCCGACGTAGTCGACCGCGCGGGCCGCGGCGAGCGCGGCGGCGTACATCCGCTCCCGGGTGGCCGGGGTGGTGCCGGGGGAGGGGGACTCCTCGAGGACCTTCTGGTGCCGGCGCTGCACCGAGCACTCACGCTCCCACAGGTGCACGAGGTGGCCGTGGTCGTCGCCGAAGACCTGCACCTCGACGTGCCGGGCGCCGCGCAGCGCCCGCTCCAGGAACACCGTCGGGTCGCCGAACGACGACGCCGCCTCCCGCCGTGCGCTCGCCACCGCCTCGGCCAGCTGCGCGGGTTCCCCCACCAGCCGCATGCCGCGCCCGCCCCCACCGGCGGAGGCCTTGACCAGCAGCGGGTACCCGACGACGTCCGCGGCCGCCATCCACTCCGACACATCGTCGGAGACGAGCTCCGCGCCGGGCACGAGCGGCACCCCGGCCGCGGCCACCAGCCGCTTGGCCTCCACCTTGAGCGCCATCGCCTCGATCGACTCCGGCGACGGCCCCACCCAGGTGAGCCCCGCCTTCTGCACGGCGCGGGCGAACGAGGCGTTCTCGGAGAGGAAGCCGTAGCCCGGATGGACCGCGTCGGCGCCGGCCACCCGCGCGGCGGCCAGCAGCTGGTCGCCGTCGAGGTAGGTCTGCGCGAGCGTGGTCCCGTGCAGCGGCACGGCGACGTCGGCCTCGCGCACCGCCGGTGCGTCGGCGTCGGGCTCGGCGTAGGCGACCACCGTGCGGATCCCCATGTCGTGCGCGGTGCGCAGGACCCGGCACGCGATCTCGCCGCGGTTGGCGACCAGCAGGGTCCGGATGGGTGCCACGCCGCTCACATCCGGAAGACGCCGAAGTCGCGCGCCCCGCGGACCTCGTCGCTGTGGCAGGCGGACAGGGCGATGCCGAGGGCGGTGCGGGTCTCGCGCGGGTCGAGGATCCCGTCGTCCCAGAGCCGGCCGGTGGCGTAGAGCGCGGTGGACTCGCGCTCCACCTGCGCCTCGAACGCCTCCCGCATCGGCGCGAACGCGGCCTCGTCGAAGGGCTGCCCGGCCTTCTCGGTGCGCTGACGGGCCACGATGGAGAGCACGCCGCCGAGCTGCTTGGGCCCCATCACGGCGATCCGGTGGTTGGGCCAGGTGAACAGGAACCGGGGGTCGTAGGCGCGCCCGGACATGCCGTAGTTCCCGGCGCCGTAGGAGGCGCCGACCATGAGGGTGAGGTGCGGGACCTCGCTGGTGGCCACGGCGCGGACCAGCTTGCTGCCGTCCTTGATGATGCCGCCCTGCTCGTAGCGGGTGCCGACCATGAAGCCGGTGGTGTTCTGCAGGAACAGCAGCGGGGTGTCGGACCGGTTGCACAGCTGGATGAACTGCGCGCCCTTCTGCGACTCCTCGGAGAAGAGGATGCCGTTGTTGCCGAGCACGCCCACCGGGAAGCCGTGGATGCTGCCCCACCCGGCGACCAGCGTGGAGCCGTAGAGCGGCTTGAACTCCTCGAACCGGGAGCCGTCCAGCACCCGGGCGAGCACCTCGCGGACGTCGAAGGGGGTGCGCACGTCCGCGCTCGGGACGCCGAGCAGCTCGTCGGGGTCGTGCACCGGGTCGTCGGCCGGCTCGGTGGGGCCGGGACCGAGCTTGCGCCAGCGCAGGTTCCGCACGATCGAGCGGCCCAGGCGCAGCGCGTCGGGCTCGTCGGCGGCCAGGTGGTCGGCCAGGCCGGAGCGGCGGGCGTGCATCTCGGCGCCGCCGAGCTCCTCCTCGTCGGCGTCCTCGTGGATCGCCATCTTGACCAGCGGCGGCCCGCCGAGGAACACCTTGGCCGCGCCGCGCTGGAGCACGGTGTGGTCGGACAGGCCCGGCACGTAGGCACCGCCGGCGGTGGAGGAGCCGAACACGAGGGTGACGGTGGGGACGCCGTCGCGGGACATCTGGGCCAGCTCGCGGAACACCGCGCCCCCGGGCACGAACACCTCCGCCTGCTTGGGCAGGTCGGCCCCGGCGGACTCGGTGAGGTTGACCAGCGGCAGCCGGTTGCGCCGGGCGACCTCCATCGCGCGGAGCACCTTGCGCACGCTGGTGGGGCTCTGGGCGCCGCCCTTCACCGTGGGGTCGTTGGCCGCGACGACGCACTCGACGCCCTCGACGACGCCGATGCCGGTGACGCCGCTGCCGCCCACCGGGTCGTCGGTGCCCCAGCCGGCCAGCGGGCTGAGCTCGAGGAAGGGGCTGTCCCGGTCCAGCAGCAGCGCGATGCGCTCGCGGGGCAGCAGCTTGCCGCGCCGGCGGTGCCGGGCCACCGCGTCGGCGCTGCCGGCCAGGGCCTGCTCCTGCGCGGCGCGCACCTCGTCCAGCAGCCCCGCCATCGCCTCCCGGTTGGCCCGGTAGGCGGGGCTGCGGGGGTCGAGCCGGGTCGGCAGCACCTGCACGAGGCGGAACCTAACAGCGGCGTCAGGTTCCGGGAAGCCCCCGATCGCGGTGAGCGCGGAAATCGATGACGGCCGCGTCAGGTCCCACGGCCCCGGGCCGCCCTGCGCACCCCCGACGTGGCGCCGGTGCTTGCTCGTGGAATAGTTGAACTCTCATCGAGCGTTCCTGGTTCCGAGACGCCGGGCACCCCGGCACCACATCCTCAGGAGGTCGTCATGGCGCAGTTCCCCGCAGAGCTCACCGGTCAGTGGGAGATCGACCCCACCCACACCCGCATCGGCTTCTCCGTCAAGCACGCGATGGTCTCCACCGTGCGCGGCGAGTTCGGCGAGTACTCCGGCGAGATCTCGCTCGACGCCGACAAGCCGGAGAACAGCTCCGCGGTCGTCGTCATCAAGACCGCGAGCATCAACACCCACAACGAGCAGCGCGACGGCCACCTGCGCAGCAACGACTTCCTCGCGATCGAGGAGCACCCGGAGATCACCTTCCGCAGCACCGGCGTCCAGGTGAAGGGCGACGACGAGTTCGTGCTCGTCGGCGACCTGACCATCCGCGGCGTCACCCGCGAGGTCGAGCTCGAGGTCGAGCTCGGCGGCGTGAGCAAGGACCCGTGGGGCACCCAGAAGGCCGGCTTCGAGGCCCGCACCACCATCAACCGCAAGGACTTCGGCGTCGAGTGGAACGCTCCGCTGGAGGCCGGCGGCATCCTCGTCGGCGACAAGATCAAGCTCGAGCTCGACGTCGAGCTGAACAAGAAGGCCTGACCCGCCGGGCCGCACCGGCTGTCGCAGCGACCCCGCTCCTCCTTGCGAGGGGCGGGGTCGGTGCATTGCAGACCGGTTCACGACGACCGTGCGCCAGCCGCCCAAGATCAACCACGTTGGGTAAAGGGGACCCCCAAACCCAAAAATTTGGGAATGGTGGACCAGAACCAAAAAACATAT
>JBQCIO010000141.1:0-81340 GCA_051953655.1 Motilibacteraceae bacterium | reverse complement strand
GTCGACGACGTCGCCCTCGGCACCGCCGGGGACGCGCTCGACCACCGCGTCGTCGTCCTGTCGGTGCGCCAGACCAAGGGCCTGGAGTTCGACGCGGTCGTGCTGGTCGAGCCGGCCGAGGTCCTCGCCCAGTCCCCGCGCGGGGGCAGCGACCTCTACGTCGCCCTCACCCGGGCCACCACCCGCCTCGCCGTGGTCCACACCGGCGCGCTGCCCGAGGTGCTGCGCCGCCTCGCGTCCGGCTCCGCCGCAGCCTGAGGGCCGACCTTCGTCCCTGCCGACGGCCCGCTCCGGGCCGACAGGCTGGGCGACGGCGGGTCCGGCGGCGGACCGCTCCCGCCGAGGGACGGTGCGCAGTGACCCGATCGACGCCCTCCAGCGGGCGGCCGGCGCCCCGCTGCGTGCTGGACCGGAGCAGGCCCTGCGGCGGGTGCGTCGCGGACAGCCCCCGCGAGTGCCCCTACCCCTACCTGCTGGGCCTCGGCGAGCCCCCCGCCGGCGACGACGCACCAGACTGAACTTCCGCCGATGTTTCGGTGACAGAAATACCGTGCCATCCTGGGATCCGTGACCCGAGCAGGAGTGCTGGGAGCCCTCACCAGCGAGGCCCCCCGACCGGCGTGGCTGCGGGACCGCCCGTGGGCCGGCTGGGCGGCCGTGGCGTCGGTGTGCCTGGGCGCCTTCATGGGCCAGCTGGACGCCAGCATCGTCACCCTCACCTACCCCTCCCTCCAGGACGAGTTCGGGGTGAGCCTCGGGTCGGTCGAGTGGGTGTCGCTGTCCTACCTGGTCGTCCTGGCCGCGCTCCTGGTGCCGGTGGGCCGCTGGGCCGACGCCCGCGGGCGCAAGCTGCTCTACCTCTACGGCTTCGTGGTGTTCACCCTCGCCTCGGCCGGCTGCGCGCTGGCTCCGAGCCTGGGCTGGCTGGTCGCCGCCCGGGCCGTGCAGGCGGTGGGCGCGGCCCTGCTGCAGGCCAACTCGGTGGCGCTGGTCACCACGAGCGTGCCGCGGGCGTCGGTCCGCAACGCCCTGGGCGTCCAGGCCGCGGCGCAGGCGCTCGGGCTCGCGCTGGGCCCGACCGTCGGCGGCGTGCTGGTCGACACCGCCGGCTGGCGGTCGGTGTTCTGGGTGAACGTGCCGGTCGGGATCGTCGCCGTCGTCGCCGGGCGGGTCCTGCTGCCGCGCACCCGCCAGCACGCGGCACGCACCGGCCGCGACCCCGGCGGTTTCGTCCTGCTCGCCCTCACCGCGGTCAGCGCCCTGCTCGTGCTCAGCGCGCTGGGCGGGCTGCCGCTGCCGGGCGACGGGGTGACCGTCGTCGCGCTCGCGCTGGTGGCCCTGCTGGCCGGGGCCGGCCTCGTCGCCGTCGAGCGGCGGGTGGCCGCGCCGCTGCTCGAGCCGGCCCTGGTCGCCACCCCCGGGGTGACCCCCGGGCTGGTCGGCGCGCTGGCCGCCTACCTGGTGATCTTCGGCCCGCTCGTCCTGGTCCCGACGGTGCTCACGACGTGGGGGGTCAGCACCTCGGTCGGGGGGCTGGTGCTCACCTGCCTCCCGCTCGGTTTCGCCCTGGCCGCGGTCGGCGGCAGCGCCCTGCCGCGCTCGCTGGACAACCGGGCGCGCGTCCTGGTCGGCGGCGGGCTCGCGGTGCCGGTGCTGGCCGCGCTGGCCGCGCTCTGGCGGCACCCCGGGGCGGTGGCCGCGCTGCTGCTCGCCCTCGGGCTGTGCCTGGGGCTGGCGGTGCCGGCCAACAACGCCTCGGTCATGGGCGCCGTGCCGACGTCGGCGGCCGCGGTGACCGGCGGCCTGGTCAACGTGGCCCGGGCGCTGGGCACCTCGCTGGGCGTCGCCCTCACCGCCCTCGGGCTGCACCTCGCCCCGCACCTGCACCTGGAGGGCCCCACCCTGGTGCTCGGGATGCTCCTCGTGGCCGCGGTCGTCCTCACGCTCTCGGCCCTGGGCCGCCACTCCGGCCACCCGTCGGGCGCGGGCGGCCCCGCGTGAGCGTCGAGCCGACCGGCGACGCGCCCGAGCCGGCGCTGGCCGACGTCGTGGCCCGGCTGCGCCGTGCGCTGCGCCGGGCCGCCCGGGCGGCCGTGCCCGAGCAGCCCTACAGCGTGGCGCAGCTCGAGCTGCTGTCCGCGGTGGCCGAGCACCCCGGCGCCCGGGCGGGCGACGTCGCCGCGGCGCTGCGGCTGGCTCCCAGCACCCTCAGCACGCTGGTGCAGGCCCTGGAGCGGTCCGGCGCGCTGCGGCGGGACAGCGGCAGCGACCGGCGCACGGTGCTGCTCGCGCTCACCGCCGAGGGGCGACGCGGGCTGGAGACGTGGCGCGGCACCAACGAACGACTGCTGGCCACCGCGCTGGCCGGGCTCGGCGACGCCGACCGCGCCGCGCTGGTCGCCGCCCTGCCGGCGCTCGACGCGCTGGTGACGCAGGTGGACGCGCTGGCGGACCGGCCGGTGGACCCGCAGGTGGACACAGGCTGACCCGGCCGCGGCGCCCCCCGAGCCGATCGCGCGGGACGTGCGCCCCTCCCGCCCACGCCCTGCGCGCCGTAGGCAGGAGGGGTGGGCGAGGGGGTGAGCGCGCGGGGCCGGCAGCGGTGGGACGCCGTCCTGGCCGGCGGCGGTCTGTCCGGCCCGCTGCTGCTCGCCCACCTCGCCCGCTCCGGCTGGGGAGAGCGGGTGCTGCTCGTCGACGACGCGGGGCGCGGACCCGAGGGCGACGAGCAGCGCTGGGCCGGGTGGGGCGACGCCCCGAGCCTGCTCGACCGGGCGGTGGAGCGGCGCTTCGACACCCTGCGGGTCGTGGCCGGCGGGGTGGAGCGGGTGCTGCCGCTGCGGCGCTACCGCTACCGGTCCGTGCGCCGGGCGGACCTGCACCGGGTGGTGCGGGAGGTCGTCTCCACCCGCCCGGGCTACGTGTGGCGGACCGGCGAGGTCCAGGCGGTGCGCGACATCGGGGGCGCGGCCCAGGCCGTCGTCGACGGCGAGGTGGTGGACGCGCGCTTCGTCTTCGACAGCCGCCCGCCCTCCGCCGCCGAGGACGCCGCGCTCGGACCGCCGGACGCCCGGCTGGCCTTCACCGGGTGGCGGGTCCGCACGCAGCGGCCCGCCTTCGCCGAGGCCGTGCCCACGCTGGTCGACTTCCGCACCCCCGCGGACGGCGCCGCCCGGTTCGTCTACGTGCTGCCCATCGACGACCACCGCGCACTGGTGGAGCGCACGGCGTTCCTGCCGGTGGGGCACGAACCCGTCTCCGACGCACCGTCGGAGAGCGCGGCGATCGCCGGCTACCTCGACGCCGTGCTGCGCGTGGGCGACTACGAGGTCGTCGGCACCGAGCAGGCGGTCCTCCCGCTGCGTGCCCGGTCGTCCCAGCGCGGTCATGGGCGGGTGGTCGACATCGGCATGCGCGCCGGCCTGGTGCGCGCCAGCACCGGCTACGCCATGGGGGCGATCGTGCGGGACACGACCCGGACGGCCGCCTCCCTGCTGGCCGGCGAGGAGCCACGCGGCGACGACCCCCTCCCCGCCCGGCACCACTGGCTCGACGCGGTGCTGCTCGACGCCGTCTCCCACGACCCGTCCGAGCTGGAGCGGGCGTTCGCCCGGCTGTTCGCCGAGGTGCCGGTGGACCTGCTGCTGCGCTTCCTCGACGGGCGCACGACGCCGCGCGAGGAGCTGAGCGTGCTCGCCGCCCTGCCCCGCCGGCCCTACCTGCGCGCGGCGTCCCGGGTGACCGAGCGGCGCCGCTGAACGTCACCGGCGACCGGCTCGTCGTGCCGTCGAACCGGGAGCGGGTCCGGTCCGTGGTGAGGTCGGGTGGCGGGACGGACCCGCCGGAGGACACCACCCATGAACGGCCTGGAGGCGGCATGACGGACGGGCAGAGCGGCACGGAGCAGGCCGAGAGTCGGGAGGGGCTCGAGGGACGGGTCGGCCGCCGCACGGTGCTCGCCGGGGTGGCGGGGATCGCCGCGGCGGCGACGCTGGCCGGCTGCGGCTCCTCGAGCAGCGGCGGCACCACCTCGGCGGGCGCGGCACCCGCGTCGTCGGCCGGGGCCTCGGCCGCCGGGACCCCCGACGACAAGGGCGGCTCGGGCGGGTCCGGCGGTGGCTCGGGGGCCGCCGGCGCCGCGCTGGTGGACCTGTCCGCGGTGCCGGTCGGCGGCGCGGTGAGCGCCCAGGGCGCCGACGGCAAGCCGCTGGTGGTCAGCCAGCCCGCCGCCGGCACGGTCGTCTGCTTCTCGGCCAAGTGCACCCACCAGGGCTGCACGGTCGCGCCGGCCGGCAAGACCTTCCAGTGCCCGTGCCACGGCTCGGTCTTCGACGCCGCCACCGGCAAGAACGTCTCCGGGCCGGCGCCGCGCCCCCTCACCGAGGTGCCGGTGAAGGTCGCCGACGGCAAGGTGGTGCTCGCGTAGCACGGCGGGGCCAGGCGGGATCCATGACGGCGGAGCGCATCGAGGAGGTGGGGGCGGTGGACCGGACGGCGGCGGCGGACGAGGACCTCGTGCGCACGCTGTGGTCGCTGCACGGCTCCGCCCTGCTCGGCTACGTCACCCGCCTCGTCGACGGCGACCGCCAGCGCGCCGAGGACGTCGTGCAGGAGACCCTGCTGCGGGCCTGGCGGCACCCGGACAACGTGCGCAGCGCGCACGAGGCCCGGCCGTGGCTGTTCACGGTGGCCCGCCACATCGTCGTCGACGGGGTGCGGGCCGCCCGGGCCCGGCCGCGGGAGGTCGGCGACGACGCCCTGGCCGTGATGCCGGCGGCCGAGGAGCTGGACCGGGCGCTGGAGGGCTGGGCGGTCACCGAGGCCATGCGGTCGCTGAGCCCGGAGCACCGCGCGGTGCTGCTGCAGACCTACTTCATGGGACGCTCGGTCGCCGAGGCGGCCGAGGTGCTGGGGGTACCGGCGGGCACGGTGAAGTCGAGGACCTACTACGCGCTTCGGGCGCTGCGCCTGGCGCTGCAGGAACGTGGGGTGACGTCGTGAGGTGCGCGGAGGTGCGGCTCTCGCTGGGAGCGCACGTGCTCGGCGCGCTGGACCCGGCCGAGCGGGCCGACGTCGAGGCGCACCTGGCGGCCTGCCCGGGGTGCCGCGAGGAGCTGGCCGAGCTGGCCGTCCTGCCCGGGCTGATGTCGCGCGTCGACCTGACGGACCTGGACGTCGACGAGGATGGGTCCTACGACCCGTCGGAGCCCGATGCCGAGCACGTGCTCGACGCCGTGCTCTTCCAGGTGGCCCGCGAGCGGCGCGCCGCACGCCGGCGCCGCGCCGTGCTCACCACCGTGGGACTGGTCGCCGCCGCCGCGGTCGCGGCCGTGCTCGCGCTGGTCGTCGTGCCCGACCGGACCCCGTCCACGCCGCCGGCCCAGGTGGCGGCCGCGCGCACCGTCGTCGCCGACGGCCCCGGCGGGGTCCACTTCACCGCCGACCTGGCCCCCCGCGGCTGGGGCACCGAGGTCGTCCTGCACCTGTCCGGCGTGCCCCGCGGGCAGTGGTGCCAGCTGGTCGCGGTCGGTCGCGACGGCCGCACGGAGGTCGCCGCCTCCTGGGTGGCCAGCTACGCCGGCCGCGCCGACGTCACCGGCGCCACCTCCGTGCCGCTCACCTCGCTCGCCTCGCTGCGGGTCACCACCGACCAGGGCACGCTCGCGTCGGCCGCGGTGCCGTCGTAGGCCCGGTTCGTCGGAGTGAGGGTGACCTTCAGGTCACCTAGAAGGAGTGAGGGTCACCCTCACTCCATCGGTTCCGCCCGTTCCTACGGCGGAAGGCGCTGGTGACGGGAGGAGTGCCGCACGGGGCGGGTCCGGCGGCCGGCTTGCTGCCCGCACAGGGGAACCGGATTGGGTGAAGGTGCCCTTCATACGAACCTATTGGTAGAAGGTGCCCTTCACCCAATGGGTTCGATCGTGTTGCGTCCTACGACACCGCAAGCCGGCCACCCGAGGCACGCACCCGCCGGCGGCCGCCGTCAACAGCGCCGTTGCCTTCGACCTGACCCGTGACGGTCCCGCGCGCCCGCGCACCACACATGGCGTCACCTCAGGAGCGATCGCCCGAAGCGCAGGTCCCTGGTCCCGACGCCGCCCCCGGGCGAGGGTGCGAAGGGTGGGAGCGCGGACGGATCCGCCCGCCGGGAGCCCTGCGACCGCGGCCGCTCCGGGCGCGTCCCCTGCTGCCGGAGGCCAGGAGCGGCCCCGCGGCTGGCGCGCCGCCCGCAGCCTCCTGCACGGGACGTTCCGCACCCTGGTCGGGGGCCAGGTGCTCGGCCAGGCCGGCGACGGCCTGGCGCAGATCACGTTCGCGCAGCTCGTGGTCTTCGACGTCGGCAAGGGCGCGACCCCGGCCAGGGTCGCGGGGGTCCTCGCGGCCACGCTGCTGCCGTTCACCCTGGTCGGGCCGGTCGCCGGCGTCTTCATCGACCGGTGGGACCGGCGCCGGACGCTGGTGGCGGTCAGTGCTGTGCGGGCCGCGGTGGCGGTCGCCGCCACCGGGCTCGCCGTGGCCGGCGTGGCGCGCGCCACCGAGGTCGGCGCCTACGTCTGCCTGGTCCTGCTGCTGTCCTGCTCGCGGTTCATCCTGTCCGGCAAGGCCGCCGTGCTCCCGCGGCTGGTGGCGCAGGACGACCTCGTCGAGGCCAACGCCCTCTCCGGGGTGTCCGGGATGGTCCTCGAGTTCGCCGCCGCGGTGACCGGCGCGATGTTCGTGCAGGTCTCCGTCCCCGCCGGCTTCGTCCTCGCGATGCTCTGCTACCTCGCCTCCGGCGCGCTGTTCCTGCGCCTGCCGCCGGTTGGAGGACGGGGGGCGGGCCGGGACCGGCTGCTGCGCCAGCTGCGGGCCGTGGGCTCGGACTTCCTGACGGGGCTGGGCGTCGTGGTCCACCAGGCCTCTGTCCGACGTCCCGTAGGAGCCGTGGGGCTGCACCGCTTCCTGCTCGGCGGCGGCTTCGTCCTGCTGGTCCTGGTGGCCGACTCGCAGTACCACCTGCAAGCCTCCGGCTACGGCCTCGCGCTCGCCGTCACCGGCCTCGCGGCGTTCGCCGGCACCGTGGCGGCACCGGAGCTGGGCCGCCGGTACCGCCCGGAGGTGCTGCTCCCGCTGGCCTTCCTGCCGCCCGCAGTCGCCGCCTGCGCGACCGGCTTCGTCCCGACCCTGGGCACGCTGCTGGCCACCCTCGCCGTCGCGTCGGTGTCCTTCCAGGTGCTCAAGGTGCTCTCCGACGCCCTGCTCGGTCGCGAGGCGCGGGATGCCGTGCGCGGCCGGGTGTTCTCCGTCTACGACGCCGTGTACAACATCGGCTTCGTGCTCGCCGGGCTGGCCCTGGTGCCGCTCTGGCACCCCGGTGCCGCCCGCGAGCTCCTCTGGTGGCTGGCCGCCGCCTTCGCCGCCGGCTGGCTGCTCCTGGCCGCCACCGGGGGCGGCTGGCCGTTCGGCCGCGCCGGCCGGACCGAGCCCGGGGCCGACCGGCGGGCCCGAACCTCGCGCTGGCGCGGGCGCGCCCTCTCCGCGCTGGCCGGGCTCGTGCCGGTGCTCGCCTTCCCCCGCCCGGCGTGGTGGTGGCTGGCGTGGGTCGGTCTGGTGCCGTGGCTGCTGCTGCTCGCCCGGTCGCCCGATGCCGCGGAGGCCGGGCGCCGCGGCTGGTGCGCGGCCGTCGGGTTCCTGCTCGGCGTGCACAGCTGGGTCCTGCCCTCGACCGGCGTGTTCGCCCCGGTCGTGGCGGCCGCCCTGGCCCTGCTGTGGGTCCCGTGGTCGGTGGCCGCCCACACCCTGCTGCGCCGCCCGACCCCGGTCGCGGCCCTCGCCGCGGTCGCGGTGCTGCCGGCCGGCTGGGTCTGCGCGGACCTGCTCCGCTCCTCGTCCCTCACCCGCGACGCCTGGGGGTTCCTCGGGGCGAGCCAGGCCCCGGCACCCGTGCTCCTGGCCCCGGCCGCGGCGGGTGGCGTCTGGCTGGTCACCCTCCTCGTGGTCGCCGTCAACACCGCGCTCGCGCTGGCGGTCCTGGCGCCCGGCCGGACGCGGGCCGGGGCGCTCCTGCTCGCCGTCGCCGCGCTGGTGGCCGGGCCCCTCTGCTGGGTGCTCGCCCCGGCTCTCTCCGGGCCCGGCCCCTGGCGGCTCGCCCTCGTGCAGCCAGGTGCCCTGGGCGAGCCGCAGGCGCGCTTCGACGCCGAGGAGCGCCTTACCTCCGCCCTGCCGACGGCCCGCTACGACCTGGTGGTCTGGGGCGAGAGCAGCGTCGGGTCCGACCTCGCCCGCCGCCCGGACCTGGCCGCACGCCTGCGGACCCTGGCGGGCGAGACCGGGGCGCCCCTGCTGGTGAACGTGGACGCCCGGAGCGCCGACGGCCGGATCCGCAAGGCGGCGGTGCTCGTCGGCCCGCGCGGCGTCCTGGGGTCCTACGACAAGACGCGCCTGGTGCCCTTCGGCGAGTACGTCCCGCTGCGCCCGGTCCTCGGCTGGGTGAGCCACGTGACGAAGGCGGCCGCGCAGGACCGCGTGCCCGGCACCGGTGTCACCGTGCTGCGGACCGTTGGCCTGCGCTTCACCCCGCTGATCTGCTTCGAGTCCGCCTTCCCTGACCTGGCGCGGACGGGGGTGGCACGAGGCGGCGAGCTGGTGGTGGTGCAGTCCGCGGACTCCACCTTCCAGGGCAGCGCCGAGCTGCCGCAGCACGCTGCGCTCGCCGCCGTCCGGGCGGTGGAGACCGGGCGCCCGGTCGTGCAGGCCACCCTCACCGGCGTCTCGGCGGCCTACGACGCCCGGGGCCGACTGCTCGCGAGCCTCGGCGACGGCCGGCGGGGCACGCTCGTCGTCGACGTGCCCCGCGGAGTCGCCGGCACCACCCCCTACGTCCGGCTGGGCGAGTGGGTGCCGGCGCTCTGCGTGGTCCTGGTGGGCGCCGCCCTGCTGGTGGCCGCGGTGCACTCGGCGCCGCGGACAGGGCCGCGCCTCCAGCTGCCGCCCCCGGAAGGGCGACCTCGGGGCCGGCCACCTCAGGACCAGCCACCTCAGGAGCACGTCACAGCAGCGTCTTGACCGCCTGCCCGAACAGGGCGAGCTGCGCCGCCGCGGACTGGCCGGCGTAGGCGAACTCCAGGTGGAAGTGCTCGAGCAGGAGCTCGCCCTTCACCGTGAGCAGCTGCGCCTCGTCGGTGTCGTGTATCGCGATGAGCTCGTCCCGGTCGCCCTTCACCATCCAGATGCCCGTGCCGTTCTCGAACATGAAGATCTCCGGCTGCGAGCTGCGGCCCTCGCCGGCCCGGCGGCCCCAGAACTCCATCACCTCAGCGGCGTACGCCAGCGCCTTCTCCTCGCGCCCGGCGATCGTGCCCTGCCAGGTGACGATCATCGCTGCGTCCATGTGGACCCCCTCGTCGACGTCTGCCCCCGGCCGAACGTGCGCGCACCCCCGACCGCAGGCAACGGCCGATCGAGCGCCCCGGTGACCGGTCGGCCGCGCACGATGAGGAGGTGCAGGAGACGACGCCGCCACAGCAGCTGCCGGCCCTGCGCCGCCTGCCCCGGCCACTCGAGCAGCTGGTCCTCACCTCGACCGCACCGGTCGGGCGGTTCCTGCGGATGGCCGCCGAGGTGAACGCCGCGGACCGGGCGATGTCGCTGGCCGCCCAGGCACTGCTGGCGTTCTTCCCGATGCTCATGGTGATCGCCTCCTTCGGGTCGGCCGGGTCGACCACGTTCACCCGGTTCCTGTCCGACCGTGTCCGCCTGTCCGGCTCGTCGCTGACGGCGGTCACCGACGTGATGTCGGACCCGCAGCAGGTGCGCAACGCGACCGGGGTGCTCGGCGTCGTGCTGGTGGTGCTGTCGGCCACCAGCTTCAGCCGGGCCCTGCAGCGCACCAACCAGGCGTGCTGGGGGCTGCCGAGCAGCGGCCTGCGGGGCGCCTGGCGAGGGCTGGCCTGGCTCGGCGGCCTGGTCGCCTACATCTGGATGACCAGCACGCTGATGCGCAGCATCGGGGACGCGCTGCTCGGGCCGGTCGGGGTCGGCGCGGCCTCGGTCGTCGGGGGCTTCTTCGTGTGGTGGTGGTCCGTCTGGCTCCTGCTCGCAGCGCGGGTGCGCTGGCGGTGGCTGCTGCCGCAGGCGGCGCTCACCGCGGTGGGCATGGGGCTCTACACCCTCGTCTCGGCGGTCTACATGCCGCGAGCGGTGGAGAGCTCGGCGGCGCAGTTCGGGCCGATCGGGGTCGTGTTCGCGCTGGCCACCTGGCTGGTCGGCGGCGGGTTCGTCATCGTGTTCGCCGCGGTGGGTGGCGCGTTCCTCGCGCGGGACGAGTGCCTGCTGGCGGTCGCCGTCCGACGGCTCGTCGGAGTGGGGTCGGTCCCGTGGCGGTCCGACCAGCGGCCGGGGTGACCTCTCCTAGGCGCCGACGTACGCCGCCAGGTGCTCGCCGGTGAGGGTGGACCGGGCGGCCACCAGGTCCGCCGGCGTCCCCTCGAAGACCACCCGCCCGCCCTCGTGCCCGGCGCCGGGCCCGAGGTCGATGATCCAGTCGGCGCGGGCCATCACGGCGAGGTGGTGCTCCACCACGACCACCGAGGTGCCGGCGTCGACCAGCCGGTCCAGCAGGCCGAGCAGGGCGGCGACGTCGGCCAGGTGCAGGCCGGTGGTGGGCTCGTCCAGGACGTAGATGCCGCCCTTCTCCGCCATCTGCGCGGCCAGCTTGAGCCGCTGCCGCTCGCCGCCGGACAGGGAGGTGAGCGGCTGGCCCAGGCTGAGGTAGCCCAGGCCGACGTCGGCCAGCCGCTGCAGGACCGCGTGCGCGGCCGGCGTCCTCGCCGCGCCGTCGGCGAAGAACTCCAGCGCCTCGGTGACCGGCATCGCCAGCACCTCGCTGACGTCCCGCCCGCCGAGCCGGTGCTCCAGAACCGCGGCCTGGAACCGCCGGCCCCCGCACTCCTCGCAGGTGGTCGCGACCCCGGCCATCATGCCGAGGTCGGTGTAGGTGACGCCGGCGCCGTTGCAGGTCGGGCAGGCGCCCTCGGAGTTCGGGCTGAACAGGGCCGGCTTCACGCCGTTGGCCTTGGCGAACGCCTTGCGGATCGGCTCGAGCAGGCCGGTGTAGGTGGCCGGGTTGCTGCGGCGCGAGCCGTGGATCGGGCGCTGGTCCACCATGACCACGCCCGCGCCCGCCGGGATGGATCCGTGCACCAGCGAGCTCTTGCCCGAGCCGGCCACCCCGGTGACGACCACGAGCACGCCGAGCGGGATGTCGACGTCGACGTCGCGCAGGTTGTGGGTGCTCGCACCGCGGACCCGGAGCGCGCCGGTCGGTGCGCGCACCGTGTCCTTGACCGGGGTGCGGTCGCCCAGGTGCCGGCCGGTGAGGGTGCCGCTGGCGCGCAGCTCGTCCACCGTCCCCTCGAAGCAGACGCTGCCGCCCTCGGTTCCCGCGCCCGGGCCGAGGTCGACGACGTGGTCGGCGACGGCGATGGTCTCGGGCTCGTGCTCCACGACGAGCACCGTGTTCCCCTTGTCCCGCAGGCGGAGCAGCACCTCGTTCATGCGGCGGACGTCGTGCGGGTGCAGGCCGGCGGTGGGCTCGTCGAAGACGTAGGTGACGTCGGTGAGCGAGGAGCCGAGGTGGCGCAGCATGGTGACCCGCTGGGCCTCGCCGCCGGAGAGCGTGCCGGACGGGCGGTCCAGGGAGAGGTAGCCCAGGCCGATCCGGGTGAACGCGTCGAGCGTGCCGGCCAGCGCGGCCACCAGCGGGGCGACCGACGCGTCGTCGATGCCGCGCACCCACTCGGCCAGGTCGCTGGTCTGCATCGCGCACGCCTGCGCGATGTCGACCCCGCGGATCGTGGACGAGCGGGCGCTCGCGGCGAGCCGGGTGCCCTCGCACTCCGGGCAGACGGTGAAGGTGACCGCCCGCTCCACGAACGCGCGCACGTGCGGCTGCAGCGCGTCGACGTCCTTGGACAGCATCGACTTCTGGATCCGCGGGACCAGACCCTCGTAGGTGAGGTTGATGCCATCGACCTTGATCTTGGTCGGCTCCTGGTGCAGCAGGGCGTGCAGCTCCTTCTTGGTGTACTTCGCGATCGGCTTGTCCGGGTCGAAGAAGCCGCAGCCGCGGAAGATCCGCCCGTACCAGCCGTCCATGCTGTAGCCGGGGATGGTGAGCGCGCCCTCGTTGAGCGACTTGCTGTCGTCGTAGAGCTGGGCCAGGTCGACGTCGTTGACGTTGCCCATGCCTTCGCACCGCGGGCACATGCCGCCCAGGCGCTCGAAGGTGGCCTTGACCGCCCGGCGCTCGCCCCGCTGCACGGTGATGGCGCCGCTCGCCTTCACCGACGGGACGTTGAAGGCGAAGGCGCTGGGCGGGCCGATGTGCGGGGTGCCCAGGCGGCTGAAGAGGATGCGCAGCATGGCGTTGGCGTCGGTGACGGTACCGACGGTGGAACGGGGGTTGCTGCCCATCCGCTCCTGGTCCACGACGATCGCGGTGGTGAGGCCGTCGAGGAGGTCGACCTCGGGGCGGCCCAGCGTCGGCATGAAGCCCTGCACGAAGGCGCTGTAGGTCTCGTTGATCAGCCGCTGCGACTCGGCGGCGATGGTGCCGAACACCAGCGAGCTCTTGCCCGAGCCGGACACCCCGGTGAAGACCGTGAGCCGCCGCTTGGGGAGCTCGACGGTGACGTCCTTGAGGTTGTTCTCCCGCGCGCCGTGCACGCGGATCAGGTCGTGGCTGTCGGCAGGGTGCTCCCCCGCCCAGGACCCGGGCACCGCATCCACGCCGCTGACGGCGCCCTGCCCAGCCCTCGCCATCGGCCCTCCCCGCTCGCGCCACCGTGCGTGGCGCTCCCCGTCACCGTAGGGGGATTCGGCGCACGCCGGCTTCGTGCGTTCCTGATCCGTTCCCGATCGGTCAGCCGGCGGCCTCGGCCGCTCTGAGCCGGAGCCCGACGCAGCAGTCCGGCGGCGCCGGGGCGAGGACGGCCTCGACGTCGTCGACGCCCAGGCCGGCCACGAGCCCGGTCACGAAGCGCTCGTTGAGCCCGCACACCAGCTCGGGGGCGACGTCGACCGCGGAGTCGAAGGGGCAGTTGCGCAGCCGCAGCTCGTCGTCCGCGCGGCAGGGCTCGTAGCCGAGCCCGGTGAGCCGGGCGGCGACGGCGTCCAGGCCGTCCCCCGCCTGCGCCTCGGCGGCGTCCGGGCCGTCGCCCGTCCGCGCCTCCCCGCCGAGCCGGCGGCCCTCCTCCTCCGCGGCCACGCGCGCGGCCTCGACGGCGGCGGGCGCCTCGCGCAGGCCGGTGGCGAGCACCCGCGCCATCAGGTCGTAGCGGCGCGGGGGCAGCGTGACCCCCACCTCGACCGGCCGCCACCGGTAGCGCTTCGCCGGCCTCCCGGCACCCGGTCCGCTGCGGCCGGGCGGGCGGGCGTAGTCGACCTCGAGCAGGCCGGCGTCGGCGAGCTGGTCGAGGTGGAAGGCGGCCAGCCGGCGGCTGATCCCGCAGGACGCCGCCACCTCGTCCCGGGTGCACGGGGTGCGCGCCTCCCGCACCGCCTCCAGGACCTGGCGCCGGGTGGGCTCGGTGAGCAGCTGCACCGTCTGCCAGCCACCCACGTCCCCGTCGTCTGGCGTCGCGCCCATGGTTGACACCTCCGTTCCCGAGGTCTATTACCAATAGAGACTGTCGTTAGTGTCCCGCGCCGCAGCCGCCGCCGTCAACGTACGGCCTGCCCCGATCTGCACGTCCCCGAGCACCACCCTCGCGCCGCCTGGAGGCCCTCGATGCGCCACGTCTCGTTCCGCCCCGCGCTCACCCTCACCCATCGCGAGAACCGCGGGCTGCGCGGCCTGGCCGGCAAGCCCTCCCACCCACCGCTCACCGACGTGCCGATCGCGGCCTACCTGTTCGCCGCGCTCTTCGACGGGCTCTCGGCGGCGCTGCACGGCGGCCACCCCGACCTCGCCCGGCAGCTGTTCCTCGCCGGCACCTGGGTGCTGCTGGGCGGCGCCGCGGTCTCGGTGCTGGCGGCGCTCACCGGGTGGGCGGACTGGCACCGCTCCAGCGAGCCGGGCACGCAGGCCCGCCGCACCGTGAACGCGCACGCGCTGACCATGGTCACCGTGACGCTGCTCGTCCTCGCCGACCTCGCCCTGCGCGGGCTCGTCTGGGCCGACCGCGGCGCCACGCCGGCCCTGGTGGTCGTCCTCTCCGTGCTGGCCGCCGTGCTGGTCGTGCCGGGGGCGACGATCGGCGGCTCGCTGGTCTTCGACTACGGCTTCAACGTCGAGACCGCGACCGACTCCCCGGTCTGGCACCGGGACGAGGTCGACCTGCGGCCGGGGCAGAAGGCCACCGAGGTCACCGAGCCCACCAGCTGACCCGCGACCGGTGAGCCGCGACCGGATGGTGATCCGATGACCATGGCCTTCGTGCTCTCCGGGGGCGGGACCCTCGGGGCGGTCCAGGTCGGCATGCTCCTCGCCCTCGCCGAGCGGGGGACCGTGCCGGACCTGGTCGTCGGCTCCTCGGTCGGCGCGCTCAACGCCGCGTTCCTCGCCGCGGACCCGACCCTTCCCGGCGTCCTGGAGCTGGAGCGGGTCTGGCGGCGGCTGCGGCGGCGGGACGTGTTCCCCCTGCCGCTGCGGCCGCTGCCGGGGGTGGGGGCCGTGGCCGCCGTCGCGGGATTGCGCAGCTCCCTGGTCGACGGTGGGCCGCTGCGGCGGCTGGTCCGGCGTCACCTGGCCTTCGACCGGCTCGAGGACGCCCCGGTGCCGGTGCACGTCGTCGCCACCGACGTCCTCACCGGCCACGAGGTCGTGCTGTCCACCGGACCGGCCGTCGACGCCGTGCTCGCCAGCGCCGCCCTGCCCGGCGTGCTCCCGCCGGTCGCCGTCGAGGACCATGTGCTGGTCGACGGCGGCGTGGTGGACAACTCGCCGATCTCGGTCGCCGTGGAGCTCGGGGCCGGGCAGGTGGTCGTCCTGCCCACCGGCTACGCGTGCGCCCTCACCGCGCCGCCCCGCTCGGCGCTGGGCACCGCCCTGCACGCGGTGACCCTGGCGGTCCAGCGCCGGCTGCTCCTCGACGTCGCCGCCCTGCAGCACGAGGTGGACCTGCGGGTGGTGCCTCCGCTGTGCCCGCTGTCGGTGTCGCCGGCCGACTTCTCCCGCAGCGGCGAGCTGGTCGAGCGGGCGCTGCGCTCGACCCGGGAGTGGCTGGACGCCCCGCGGGTGCCCGACCAGGCGAGCCAGCTGGCCCTGCACCGGCACGCGGGGCAGCGCTAGCGGCAGCCGAGACCGACCACCCCACCCGGGGTGCCGCCACGCTTGCAGGGGTACACCGGTCGCTATGACCGTGCTCAGCACCGCGTGGGACTGCGTCGTCGAGGGCTTCTTCATGTTCTGGGAGACCCTCTGGGCGCTCATCCTCGGCTTCACGCTGTCCGGGATGGTGCAGTCGTTCGTCAGCCGCGCGGAGATGGAGCGGGTGATGGGCGACCACCGCCCCCGGACCATCGTGCGCACCTCGTTGATCGGCGCGGCCAGCTCGAGCTGCTCCTACGCCGCGAGCGCCCTGGCGCGCTCGCTGTTCCGTCGCGGCGCGGACTTCACCACCGCGATGGTCTTCATGTTCGCCAGCACCAACCTGGTCCTCGAGCTCGGCATCGTGCTCTGGCTGCTCATGGGCTGGCAGTTCGCCGCGGCCGAGCTCGTCGGCGGCGTGATCATGGTCGCGCTGCTCGTGCTGGTCGCCCCGCGGGTCTTCCCCGCCCGCCTGGTGGAGGAGGCGCGGGCGCACACCGGGGCGGACGGGGGGCACGGTGCTGGCGGGCAGGGCGCGCACGAGGGCCACGGCGACGTCCCCGGC
Organism: Motilibacteraceae bacterium; assembly: GCA_051953655.1. GTDB lineage: Bacteria > Actinomycetota > Actinomycetes > Motilibacterales > Motilibacteraceae > JBQCHF01. The sequence continues at coordinate 65,486 of JBQCIO010000141.1, read as the reverse complement.
GACGACCGGCCGCTGCGCCGGCGGCTGCGCAGCCGGGCCGGCTGGGCCGACGCTGCGGGCTACGCGGTGTCGGACGTGACCATGCTGCGCCGCGAGCTGCTGCTGGGGTACCTGCTCGCCGGGATCCTGGCCGTCGCCGTCCCGGCCTCGGTGTACGGCGCCGTCTTCGTCAGCGGGCACGGCGTGCTGACCGACGTCGAGAACGTGGTGGTGGGGCCGTTCATCGCCTTCATCAGCTTCGTCTGCTCGGTGGGCAACGTGCCCCTGGCCGCGGCGCTCTACGAGGGCGGGATCTCCTTCGGCGGCACCGTGGCGTTCGTCTTCGCCGACCTCATCGCGCTGCCGCTGGTCCTCATCTACGCCAAGTTCTACGGCCGCCGCGTGGCGGTGCGCCTGTTCTTCACCTTCTGGGTCGTGATGGGCGTCGCGGGCCTCGCCGTCGACCTGCTCTTCCGCGCCGTGGGCATCCCCGCACCGGACCGGCGCACCGAGATCGCCCCCACCGGGTTCACGTGGAACTACACGACCGTGCTCAACCTCGTCTTCCTGGTGGTGGCCGCCGCGGTCTACCTGACCTACCGCAACCGCGAGCGCCTCGGCGGCGGGCAGGACTACGCCAAGGACCCGGTGTGCGGGATGCAGGTCGAGCGTGCCAACCCGGGAGCGACCACCGAGCACGAGGGGCAGACCGTGTTCTTCTGCTCCGACCGGTGCCGCGACCGCTTCCGCGCCGAGCCCGCCCGCTACCTGACCGCGTCGGGCACCTCGCCGGGCACCGACGCAGCCGCGGCCGGCCCGGCCGACCGGGCGACGACCGACCCGGTCTGCGGGATGGGGGTCGACCCGGAGCACCCGGCCGCCACCGCCGTGCACGACGGCCGCACCGTCTCCTTCTGCTCGCCGGGCTGCCGGGACCAGTTCCTGGCCGACCCGGAGCGCTATCTCCCCGGCACCCAGGGGAGCGACGACGTCGACCTGCGGGGCGGGCGGCAGCACCGGGCACAGCCCCACGGGCACCAGCACGACCACCGGTAGCCAGGCCGGGCCGACCTCCGCTTGCGTTGGTTACCGGCGAGTAGCATGATGCTTGTTACTCGCCGGTAGACCCGCGTCTGCAGCCCGGCGACGTCCGCCCGGAGCATCCTCGAAAGGTCTGGTCCATGGGCCACTACAAGAGCAACCTGCGCGACATCGAGTTCAACCTCTTCGAGGTCCTCGACCGGCAGGAGATCCTCGGGTCCGGCCGCTACGCCGACCTGGACGAGGACACCGCCCGCGCGATCCTCGGCGAGGTCGAGCAGCTGTGCACCGGGGTGCTCGCGGAGAGCTTCACCGACGCCGACCGCAACCCGCCGGTCTACGACCCGGCCACCTACTCGGTCACCGTCCCGGCCTCGTTCGCCAAGGACTACAAGACCTACATGGACGCCGGCTGGGCCTACCTGGACCTGCCCGAGGAGCTCGGCGGCACCCCGTGCCCGCCGTCGGTGCGCTGGGCCGCCCACGAGATGGTGCTCGGCGCCAACCCGGCCATCCACATGTTCGCCGCCGGCGCCGGCTTCGCGAAGATCGTGTGGGACCTCGGCACGCCGGAGCAGAAGCGCTGGGCGCAGCTCATGGCCGAGAAGCAGTGGGGGTCCACCATGGTCCTCACCGAGCCCGACGCCGGCTCCGACGTCGGCGCGGGCCGTACCAAGGCGATCCCGCAGCCGGACGGCTCCTGGCACATCGAGGGCGTGAAGCGCTTCATCACCTCGGCCGAGCACGACATGACCGAGAACATCATCCACCTGGTGCTCGCCCGCCCCGAGGGCGTCGAGGGCGCCGGCGGCCCGGGCACCAAGGGCCTGTCGCTGTTCTTCGTGCCCAAGTTCCACTTCGACGCCGAGACCGGCGAACTGGGCGAGCGCAACGGCGCCTTCGTCACCAATGTCGAGCACAAGATGGGCCTGAAGGTCTCCACCACCTGCGAGCTGCGCTTCGGCGAGATCGACGGCATCCCGGCTCAGGGCTGGCTGGTCGGCGAGGTGCACGACGGCATCGCCCAGATGTTCAAGATCATCGAGTCGGCCCGGATGATGGTCGGCACCAAGGCGATCGCCACCCTGTCCACCGGCTACCTCAACGCGCTGGACTACGCGAAGAACCGGGTGCAGGGCGCGGACCTGACCCAGATGACCGATAAGACCGCGCCGCGGGTCACCATCACCCACCACCCCGACGTGCGCCGCTCGCTCATGACGCAGAAGGCCTACGCCGAGGGCATGCGCGCGCTGGTGCTCTACACCGCGACCATCCAGGACGCGATCGCGGTGGGCGAGGCGGCCGACGAGGACGTGCAGCTGCTCGAGCGGCTCAACGACCTGCTGCTGCCCATCGTCAAGGGCTACGGCTCGGAGAAGTCCTACGCCCTGCTGGGCGCCGAGTCACTGCAGACCTACGGCGGGTCGGGCTTCCTGCAGGACTACCCGCTCGAGCAGTACATCCGCGACTCCAAGATCGACACCCTCTACGAGGGCACCACGGCCATCCAGGGCCAGGACTTCTTCTTCCGCAAGATCGTGCGGGACAAGGGCCAGGCGCTGACCACGCTGATGACGCAGATCCAGGAGTTCGCCAAGGGTGACGCCGGCAACGGCCGCCTCGCCGCCGAGCGCGACCTGCTGGGCAAGGCGATCGAGGACGTCCAGGGCATCGTCGGGGCGATGGTCGGCCAGCTCACCACCGCCGCCGAGGACCCGCGCAACATCTACAAGGTGGGCCTGAACACCTCTCGCCTACTCATGGCCTCGGGCGACCTCGTCGTCGCGTGGCTGCTGCTCCGCCAGGCCGAGGTGGCCATCACCCGTCTGTCCGACGGCGCGTCGGAGAAGGACCGCTCGTTCTACGAGGGCAAGGTGGCCGCGGCCAAGTGGTTCGCCGGCCAGGTCCTGCCGCTGCTGTCCGCCCAGCGCGCGGTGGCCGAGGCCGTCGACAACGACGTCATGGACCTGCCCGAGGCCGCGTTCTAGGACGTCCTCGTCCTGCGTGAGGAGCGCCCCCACCCGCAACGGCGCGGGAGGGGGCGCTCCTTCAGTTTCACGGGTGCAGGCGTAGGCGGCTGGGCGGGCGGGTACCTCAGGGGCCAGGACGGTTCGCGAGCGCGGACCAGGAACCGGGAGGGTCCACCATGGGCATCGGCGTCAGCGTGTTCCTCATCGCGGTCGGCGCGATCCTCAGCTTCGCCGTGCAGGACGCCATCAGCGGCGTCAACCTCGTCGTGGTCGGCTACATCCTCATGGCCGCCGGCGTGCTCGGCATCATCATCGCGCTGGTCATGAACAACCAGCGCACCCACACCAGCCACACGACGGTCGAGGACCGGCACGTGCACAACGACATCTGAGCCTCGCGCTTGCGTGAAGGGCGTCTTCACCTGCTGAGAAGCGGGTGGGGGCGCCCTTCGCGTGCGGGGGGTCCCCGCGTGCCGCCTGCGGTCGAGCGGTGCCAGGTCAAAGGCGCTGGTGACGGAGGGAGCCCCGCTCGGGGATGCTCTCGCAGCCGGCCGCCGGTCGCGATACCGCATGGGTGGACCACTCATACGGAACGGTTCGCATGGGTGTCACACCCAGAGGCATAGATGCGTATGGGTGTGACACCCATGTGATCTCAGCTCCTGGAGGACCGGCAGCCGGCAACGGAACGCGGCCACCCGCCCGCGGCCGCCGTCGCCAGCGCCGTTGACCGTGCCGTGCTGCGCCGGAAGCCGCCGACGGGCCTGCCCGCCGACCGGTACGACGACGGGTCCGACGCCTACCCGTCCATCCCGTGCAGCACCAACGCCAACCGGTCCTCCCCGCCGGCCACCACCCGGACCGGAACCCCCCAGTCCTGCTGGTGCACGTGGCACGCCGGGAACTCGATCGCCGGGTCGTCGTCGCAGGAGGCAGCCCGCACCGACACGTGCAGCACCCCCTCCGACACCGCGTCGGAGATGACCAGGGAACGAGAAAGCTCCGGCCCGGACCCGGTCCCGTCGAGCAGCAGCTCGGGAGGGGAGGACGAGACGACGACGTGCGTCGACGGCCCGTAGCGGTCGTCGAGCTTCTGCCCGGCCGGTGGCACGAACACGACCTCCAGCTCGAGCGGACCCGGCGCGACGTCGGTGGGCGGGCGCTGGGTGCGGAAGGCCCCGCCGTCCACCCGCGTCGCCTCCTCCGGCAGCACGATGCGCACCAGCCGGTGCGCGGCCGACTCGACCACGAGCAGGTCGCCGTCCACCACGACGGCGTCGCTGGGCTCGGCCAGGCCGGTCGCCAGGGTGGAGACCTCGCCGGTGGTCGGGTCGTAGCGGCGCACCGCGCCGTTGTAGGTGTCGCTCACCGCCACGCTGCCGTCTGGCAGCACGGTGACGCCGAGCGGGTGCTGCAGCAGCGCCTCGTCGGCCGGGCCGTCCACGTGCCCGAAGTCGAACAGCCCCTTGCCGACCTCGGTGTGCACCACGCCGTTGGTGATCCGCCGCAGCGACGACGTCTCGGAGTCGGCGATCCACAGCGTCCGTCCGTCGGCCGACGAGGTCAGCCCGGAGGTCTGCGCGAACCAGGCGGTCGGTGCGTCGCCGTCGACGAGGCCCTCGTTCGTGGTGCCGGCCCACACGGCCAGCGCCGGGGTGACCGGGTCGAACCGCCACAGCTGGTGGATGCCGGCCATCGCGACGACGACCTCGTTCAGCGCCGGGAACCAGGCGACGTCCCAGGGGGTGGACAGCGGCGTGAGCGGGTCGGTGTCCGAAGGCTTCGGGTCGCCCTGCATCCACTGCCGGCCGGTGCCGGCCACGGTGCGCACCTCGCCGGTCGCCAGCACCAGCCCGCGCAGGGCGTGGTTGACGCTGTCGGCGACCACGACGTCGTAGCCCACCCGCTGGCGGACCTCGTCGGGCAGCAGGCACAGCCCCTGCGGCTCGGAGAACCGGGCGACGTCGGCGGCCCCGTCCGTCAGCCCCCGCTCACCGGTGCCGATCCGGCGCAGCACCGTCTCACCGTCGGCGTCGAGCTGCACCAGGCTGTGGTGCTTCGTGTCCGACACGAGGTAGGAGCCGTCCGGCAGCGCGATCACCTTGCCGGGGAAGCGCAGCTCGGTGGGGGCGGGCGGCGGCGGGACGTAGGGGCCGTCGCCGCGGTGCAGCGTGCCCTTGGCCTCGTGCTCGGCGACCAGCTCCTGCAGCAGCGCCTCGAGGTTGTGCGCGTGACCCTCGCCGGACATCTGCGCGACGACGTAGCCCTCGGGGTCGACGACCACCAGCGTGGGCCAGGCGCGCACGGCGTAGGCCTTCCAGGTGGTCAGGTCCGGGTCGTCGAGGACCGGGTGGTGCACCTCGTAGCGCTCCACCGCCGCCAGCACGGCGTCGTGGTCGGCCTCGTGCACGAACTTGGGCGAGTGGACGCCGACGGTGACCAGCACGTCGGCGAACCGCTCCTCCAGCGGCCGCAGCTCGTCCAGCACGTGCAGGCAGTTGACGCAGCAGAAGGTCCAGAAGTCGAGCAGCACGATCTTGCCGCGCAGCGTCGCGAGGTCGACCGGCTGGCCGCCGGTGCCGATCCAGCCGCCACGGCCCACCAGCTCGGGCGCGCGGACGCGGGCACCGCGGCGCAGCGAGGAAGACGTCATGCGTCCATTGTCCAAGAGCCGCGCCAGCTGTCGGCGTGGGGCTCTACCGTCCCGGCATGGCCTACGACCTCGACCTGGCCGAGCGGCTGCGCCCGCTCGTGGCGGAGGCGGCCGGTGGAGCACCGGTCGAGGAGAAGCGGATGTTCGGCGGGCTCGCGTTCCTGGTGGCGGGGCGCATGACCGTGGCTGCCAGCGGGCGCGGCGGGGCGATGGTGCGGGTGGACCCGGCCGAGCGGGAGGCGCTGCTGGCCAAGCCCGGGATCGACGTCGTCGAGATGGGCGGCGCGCGGGAGATGCGCGGCTGGGTGCGGGTGCGCACCGACGGTCTCGACGACGACGCGCTGCGCGCCTGGGTGCGGCGGGCGCTGGCGGCGGCCGAGGCGGCTGAGACGGGCGAGCGCTAGCCCAGCAGCGCCAGGTCGGCCGGGACCAGCGAGAGCACGGTCAGGTCCACCCGGCCGCCGTGCACGTAGCCGGCGTTGCGCAGCACGCCCTCGGCGGTGAAGCCGGCCTTCTCGGCCACCCGGCGGGAGGCGACGTTGCCGGTGGCCGCCCGGATCTCGACCCGTTCGAAGCCCTGCTCGAGCAGCGTCCAGCGCGAGAGCACCCGCACCGCCTCGGTCATCACGCCCTGGCCGCGGGCCCAGGGCGCCGTCCAGTAGCCGATCTCGGTGGTCAGGCCGCGCCAGTCGGTGTGCTTGAGGTCGATGGCCGCCGCCATCCGCTGGTCCTTCTCCACGCAGAAGACGATCCCGTCCCCGCTGCTCAGCGTCTGCTCGCCGAACTCGGTGACGTAGAACTGCGCCGACTCGAGCGTGTACGGGTTCGGCAGCGGCAACCACGTCTGGGTGACCGGGTCGGCGCACGCCGCGGCGACGTCGGGGGCGTCGGCCGTGCTGAACGGGCGAAGGAGGATGCCTTCGCCGGGCAGGGTCACGACGGGGAAGGTCGGCTGATCCATGCCTCCCGATCCTGGCAGATCGGACAGCCGGCTCTCATCCCACCGGTCTCATCCCCCGACGCGGTCGCCGCCGAGGACGGGAGCGCCGAGCACGCGGTCCTTCAGCACCGGGAAGCGCTCGCGGGTCTGCGCGACCTGCGCGAGGTCGACGTCCACCCGCAGCACCCCTGCGTCGACGCCCGCCTCGGCCAGCACCGCACCCCACGGGTCGACCACCATGGAGCGGCCGGCCATCGCGGTGCCCAGCTGGGTGCCGGAGGTGCCGCAGGCCACCACGAGCAGCTGGTCCTCGATGGCGCGGGCACGGGTGAGCACCTGCCAGTGCTCGGCGCGCCGCTCCGGCCAGCCGGCCACCAGCAGCAGCAGCTCGGCGCCGCGGTCGACCAGGGCGCGGAAGAGCTCCGGGAAGCGCAGGTCGTAGCAGGTCGCCAGCCCCGTCGGTCCCCACGGCGATTCCCACAGCACCGGCTCCGTCCCGGCGGTGAGCAGCGTGGGCTCTCCCTCGTCGAAGCCGAACAGGTGCACCTTGCGGTAGACCGCCTGCACCTGTCCGTCCGGACCGACGACCACCGAGGTGTTGAACATGCGGTCGCCGTCGCGCTCGATGAACGAACCGCAGTGCAGGTGGACGCCGGCGTCGCGGGCCGCGGCGGAGAGGGTGCGGACGGTGGGGCCGTCCAGCGGCTCGGCGAGGTGCTGCCACAGCGGGTAGCCGAAGGCGCCCTGCGGCCACAGCTCGGGCAGCACGACGAGGTCGCTGCCTGCCTCGCCGCGCACCTGCTCGGCGACAAGGGTCCGCCGCTGGTCGACGGGCACGTCGAGGTCGACGTCGAGCTGCAGCACCGAGACGCGCACGGGCATAGCCTCGCACGCATGGCGGACGGCAGGGCGAGCAGCACGGGCGGGACGGCCTCGAGCCCGGGGGCGGCGGACGCCGCGGCCGCGGCCCTGACCGAGGCGCGAGCGGCCTGGGAGTCGACCCTGCGCGCCACGCTCACCCTGGCCCGGACCTTCACCACCGCCGACTTCGGCCGCCCCACCGACCTGCCCGGCTGGAGCGTGAAGGACGTGCTCTCGCACCTGGCCGGCTTCGAGCGGCTCAGCCTGGGCGAGGAGCCGCTGGCGGTCGGTGACCTGAGCGCGGAGCCACCCCACGTGCGCAACGACCTGGGGCGCCGGGCGGAGGTCGACGTCGAGTTCCGTCGCTCCCGCCCCGGGGAGGACGTCGTGAGCGAGCTCGCCAGCGTGGTGGACCGGCGGGCCGCCGAGCTCTCGGACCCCGCGCTGCACCCGGACGACCCGGCCGTCGGGCCGCTCGGTCCCACCACGCTGCTGGACCTGGTCGGCCTGCGCACCTTCGACGCCTGGATGCACGAGCAGGACCTGCGCCGGGCCGTCGGGCAGCCCGGAGGGCTGGACAGCGCGGCCGCCCGGGTGACCCGGCGCCGGCTGGCCGCCGCGTTCCCGTTCGTCGTCGGCAAGCGCGCCGGTGCCCAGCCCGGGCAGAGCGTGGCGCTGGAGGTGGTCGGCGAGCTGTGCGTGAGCAGCCTCGCCGTGGTCGGCCCGGACGGGCGCGCGTCCCTCGCCGACGCCGCCGAGGCCCGCTCGGCCACGGCCACCCTGCGGCTGGGCTGGGCCGACTACGTGCGCCGCTGCGGCGGGAGGTGCGCCGCGGACGACGTCGAGGTGTGGTTCGGCGGCGACGTCGACCTGGGTCGGCGGGTGCTGGAGGCGCTGCCGGTCACGCCGTAGAAAAACCGTTGCCGGCCATGCAATTCCTGCGCGGACACTGTCCGCGAGCGTCCTGCTCGAGTCGCAGGAATCGCATGATCAGCGACACGACCCGCGTGGTTGCGCGGGTCTCCTTGCCTGCGCCTACCCCCAGACCAGCGCGCGGGCCGGGTTCTCCAGCAGGGCGGCGAGGTCGGCGAGGAAGCGGGAGCCGAGCTCGCCGTCGATGAGGCGGTGGTCGAAGCTCAGGGCGAGCTGGGTGACCTGGCGGACCTTCACCTTGCCCTTGTGCACCCACGGCTGCTCGCGCACCGCGCCGAAGGCGAGGATGGCGGACTCGCCGGGGTTGATGATGGGCGTGCCGCTGTCGACCCCGAAGACGCCCACGTTGGTGATGGTGATGGTGCCTCCGGCCATGTCGGCCGGCGGGGTGCGGCCCTCGCGGGCGGTGGCCACCAGGGCGTCGAAGGCCTCGGCCAGCTGCCGCAGCGACATCCGGTCGGCGTCCTTGATGTTGGGCACGACCAGCCCGCGCGGGGTGGCCGCGGCGATGCCCAGGTTGACGTAGTTCTTGAGGACGATCTCCTGAAGGGCCTCGTCCCAGGTCGCGTTGACGCCGGGGTTGCGCCGGCAGGCGAGGAGGAGCGCCTTGGCCACGAGCAGCAGTGGGCTGACCCGGACGCCGGCGAACTCCCTGTCCCGCTTGAGCTCCTCGACCAGCTTCATCGTGCGGGTGACGTCGACGGTCACCCACTCGGTGACGTGCGGGGCCGTGAACGCGCTGGACACCATCGCCTGCGCGGTCATCTTGCGCACGCCCTTGACCGGCACCCGCTCTTCACGCTCCGACTCGCTGTAGGAGGGCGCGTAGGGCGTAGTGGCGGGCGCGGCAGGGGCGACGGCGCCACCCACGGCCGCCTCGACGTCGGCGCGGGTGACGATGCCGCCGGGGCCGGTGGGGGTGACCGTGGCGAGGTCGACCCCGAGGTCCTTGGCCAGCTTGCGCACCGGGGGCTTGGCCAGCACCCCGCCGGCCTTGACCGGTTCCTGCGCGACCGGCGACGGCGTGGGCGCGAACGCGGAGTGGACCGCGCCCTGGGCGACGGCCTCGGCCCGGCCGGCCGGCACCGCCGAGCCCTTGCGCGGCCGGCGCTTGGCCTCGGTGGTCCGCGGGCCGTAGCCCACCAGCACGGACGTGCGACCGCCGGGCGCGGGGCCGCCGATGAGCCCCGGCTCGACCGCGCCCTCCTCCGGCGGAGTCGGGATGGACGGCACCATGTCGTCCACCGGCGGGGCGACGGCCTGTGCCGGCGCCGCCGACACCTCCGCGGCCGGCGCGCTGCCCGAGCCGCCACCGGCGTCGACGCTGATGATCGGGGTGCCGACGTCGACCGTCGTCCCCTCCTCCACCAGCAGCTCGGCCACGGTGCCCGCGAACGGGCAGGGCAGCTCCACCAGCGACTTGGCGGTCTCGATCTCGACGATGACGTCGTTCACCTTCACCGTGTCGCCCGGCTTCACCTTCCACGACACGATCTCGGCCTCGGTGAGGCCCTCCCCGACGTCCGGGAGCTTGAAGTGCTTCAGGTCAGGCACGTTCGTACGACTCCTGTGTCAGGGCGCGGTCAGTAGGCCAGCGAGCGGTCGACGGCGTCGAGGACGCGGTCGAGGTCGGGGAGGAACTCCTCCTCCAGCCGGCTCGGCGGGTAGGGGATGTCGTAGCCGCCCACCCGCATCACCGGCGCCTGGAGCGAGTAGAAGCACTGCTCCGACACCCGCGCGGCGATCTCCGCGCCCATGCCGAGGAACACCGGGGCCTCGTGGACGACGACCAGCCGGCCGGTGCGCTGCACCGAGGCGGTCAGAGTCTCCATGTCCAGCGGGGACAGCGAGCGCAGGTCGACGACCTCCAGGCTCTTGCCCTCCTCCTCGGCCGCGATGGCGGCGTCGAGGCAGGTCTTCACCATCGGGCCGTAGGCCGCCACCGTGACGTGCTCGCCCGGGCGCACGACGCGGGCGCTGTGCAGCGGCATGGCCGAGGCGAGGTCGACGTCCTCGTCCAGCTCGGCCTTCTCCCAGTAGCGCCGCTTGGGCTCGTAGAAGATGACCGGGTCGTCGGAGGCGACCGCCTGCTGGATCATCGTGTAGGCGTCGAGCGGGTTGGCGCAGGCGACCACGCGCAGGCCCGCGGTGTGGGCGAAGTAGGCCTCGTTGCTCTCGCTGTGGTGCTCGACCGCGCCGATGCCGCCGCCGACCGGGATGCGCACGACGACCGGCAGCGAGACCTTGCCCAGCGCACGGGCACGCATCTTGGCCAGCTGGCTCACGATCTGGTCGAACGCCGGGTAGACGAAGCCGTCGAACTGGATCTCCAGCACCGGACGGTATCCGCGCAGCGCCATGCCGATGGCGGTGCCGACGATGCCGGACTCGGCCAGCGGGGCGTCGATGACGCGGTCCTCGCCGAAGTCCTTCTGCAGCCCGTCGGTGACCCGGAAGACGCCGCCGAGCCGGCCGACGTCCTCGCCCATGATGAGGACCTTGGGGTCCTTCTCCATCGCCCGCCGCAGGCCCAGGTTGATGGCCTTCGCGATCGTCGTCGGCGCCATCAGTGGCTCCCCTCGAACGAGGACAGGTAGTCGGCGAACTGGGCGCGCTCCTCCGCCACCAGCGGGTGCGGGTCGGCGTAGACGTGGTCGAACATCGACAGCGGCTCGGGGTCGGGCATGGCCAGACAGCCCTGGCGCACGTGCGCGGCGAGCTCGTCGGCCTCGGCCTCGACCGAGTCCAGGAACCCCTGGTCGGCGTGGCCGCCGCGGACGAGGTAGGCCTTCACCCGCTCGATCGGGTCCTTGAGCTTCCACTGCTCGACCTCGCTGGCGATCCGGTAGCGGGTCGGGTCGTCGGAGGTGGTGTGGGCGCCCATCCGGTAGGTGTAGGCCTCGACCAGGGTGGGGCCGCTGCCCTCGCGGGCCCGGGCCAGGGCGGCGCGGGTGACGGCGAGCACGGCGAGGACGTCGTTGCCGTCCACCCGGACGCCGGGGAAGCCGAAGCCGCTGGCGCGCTGGTAGAGCGGGATGCGGCTCTGCCGCTCGAGCGGCTCGGAGATGGCCCACTGGTTGTTCTGGCAGAAGAACACGACCGGCGCGTTGAAGACGCTGGCGAAGGTGAACGCCTCGTTGACGTCGCCCTGGCTGGTGGCGCCGTCGCCGAAGTAGGCGATGGTGGCGGCCTCGACGCCGTCCTTCTGCAGGCCCATGGCGTAGCCGGTGGCGTGGAGGGTCTGGGCGCCGATGACGATCGTGTAGAGGTGGAAGTTCTTCTCGTCCGGGTCCCACCCGCCGTGGTTCACCCCGCGGAAGAGGCCGAGGAGGTTGAGCGGGTCCACCCCGCGGCACCAGGCGACGCCGTGCTCGCGGTAGGTGGGGAAGGCGTAGTCGTCGGGGGCGAGCGCCCGGCCGGAGCCGACCTGCGCGGCCTCCTGGCCCAGCAGGCTGGCCCAGATGCCCAGCTCGCCCTGGCGCTGCAGGGCGGTGGCCTCGGTGTCGACCCGGCGGACCAGGACCAGGTCGCGGTAGAGCCCGCGCACCTCGTCCGGGGTGATCTCGAGCGGGTAGTCGGGGTGCTCGACGCGCTCGCCCTCGGGGGTGAGCAGCTGGACGAGGTCGGGTCCGGGAGACACGGCCCCGGTCCCCGTCCCGACGACGCTGTCGGGGCTTGCGTTCACGAAGGCTCTCCTCGCGACGACCGGGGGCGGGGTGGCCGCGCCCGGTAGGGGTGGGCCCGCCGTCCGTCCGCTGCGGGGGTGGTGCAGGCGGGCGAGACGTCAGGTGGTCGACGTCGCCCTTCCCCAGCTGGTGTGTCTGGGCTCACAGCGTCGTCAGCCTCGACTCTACCCAGGCTTCCGGGGCCCTGTGCACCGCCTTCCGTGGTGCCCGCCGCAACGGACCGGCGTGCTGGGGCGGGGACGGGTCAGCGGGCGTGCTTGCCCTGGCCGCCGTGCCCGTTCGCGCCGTGCCCCTTGCCCGCGTGCCCCTTGCCCGCGTGCCCCTTGCTCGCGTGCCCCTTGCCCGCGTGCCCGCTGGGGTGGGCGTGCACCGGCGCGGCGTGCCGGGCGGCGGCGTGCTTCGCGTGCCGCGAGCTGCCCCGGCCGGCTGCCTCCCCGGTCTGCGGCTCCGCCGTCCGGTGCTTGCCGCTCGACGCCGACTGCCGGGCCTGCGCGGTCGCGGTCGCGAAGGACGCGGCGCCGGAGGCGGACCGGACGACGACCGACGTCGAGGCGGTGGCCGACGACGACGACGTCGCGCGCACCGAGAGCGAGACGTACCTACCGCCCGCGGAGGACGTGGCGACGCTCGCGCTGGTGGCTCCTCCCCCACCGGGCCCCTTGCCGTTCCCCTTGCCGGTGCCGCGGTCCTTCCCGTTGCCGCGGTCATGGCCGCCCACCGGGGACGCGGCGGGCGAGGCGGCCGGACGCGACGGCTGCGCGGACGGGGACGGGCGCTCGGGCGCGGGCGCCGAGGTCCCGCCGGCGAGCGGGAGCAGCGCGGCGGGCGAGCGGGTGGGCGCGGCGGCCGGGAGCAGTCGGGTCACCGGCTCGTTCACGGGGCGGGCGGCGGCGGTGCGCTGCGGGGTCACCGCGGTGACCGGGGTGGCCGTGGGACGGGCCGGGGCGGACGCCGCAGGCAGGCTCAGCGGCAGTGGCGCGGCGAGGCCGGGTCCTCCGGTGACGGCGCCGAGCGAACCCGGCGCCAGCTGGGCGAGGGCGACCAGCCCGAGCCCGACGACGGCCGCCGCGGAGGTCCCGGCCAGCGCGACCGTGGCGCCTCCGGCCCCCACGGCTGCACCCACCGCGCGGGTGCCGCGCGCCGCTGCTGCGCCTGTCGACGGGCGCTGGGAAGCGTCACCGAGGGGACCGGACGATGCCGGCGCCCCCGAGCCCCCGGCCCCCGCCGGTCCGCTCGTCCCTGCCACGTGCCCCGAGCCTCCTGATGCGCACGGCCTCGACCGCGCGAGCGCGCGGCCACGACCTTAGGTCGACGCCCTCTTCCCGGACATCCGCCGACCGGGTGGTGGCGGCGCCGGCACGAGGCCGTCATAGGACACATCGGACAGTCGCCGCGGAACCTTGAGCCCCGACTTTCCGGCCCGCCGCGGCCGCCCGTCCGCGGCCCCGGCCGTCGGCGCGCGCGGCGCCCTGCGTACGGTGCGGGGCCGTGACCGCCTTCACCGACGCCACCGCCGTCCGACCCCTGGGCGAGGGCCGCTACGCCGTCGCCGTCGACCCGGTCTGGTCGGTCGGCGGCATCCCCAACGGCGGCTACGTGCTGGCCCTGCTGCTGCGCGCGGCCCTCGACCCGGAGGGCCCGGCCGCCGGTCATCCGCACCCGATGGCCACCAGCGCCCACTTCCTCGCCCCGGCCGCGCCCGGTCCGGCCGAGGTCGTCGTCGAGCCGCTGCGCAACGGGCGCTCGGTGACCTCGCTGCGCGCGACCCTGGTGCAGGACGGCGCGCCCCGCGTCGCCGCCCTGGTGACCGCGGGCCTGCTGCGCGGCGGCGAGGCCGAGTGGTCGGACGGGGTGGTGCCGACCGTCGCGCCGGTGGACCAGTGCCTGCGCTCGGCCCCGGAGCAGCCGGGCGGGCGGATGCGCGTGGACCTGCTCGAGGTGGTCGACCTGCGGCTGGACCCGGCGCACCTGGGGTGGGCGCGCGGCGAGCCGTCGGGCGAGATGGTGCAGCGCGGGCACGCCCGGATGCGTGACGGCGACGCCCCCGACCCGCTCGCCCTCGCCGTCTTCGCCGACGCCCTGCCCCCGGTGCCCTTCGCCCTCACCGGCCCCGGCGGCTGGGCCCCCACCGTGGAGCTCACCTTCCTGCTGCGCGCCCTGCCCGCGGACGGCTGGGTCACCACCGACGTCTCCGGCCGCCTGGTCCGCGAGGGCTGGTTCGACGAGACCGCCGACCTCTACGACAGCACCGGCCGCCTGGTGGCGCAGTCGCGCCAGCTGGCCAAGGTGAAGCTCGGCCCGCGGGTCGGCTGAGCCCGAACGATCACGCGGGCGTGATCGTTCCATGCTTACCGCGACGGATCTGGCGCGGTAAGCATGGAACTGGCGCGGGGAGTGGGGCGCGGCGTCCGCTCGCGGCGGCTTCTGCTCGCGGCTGCGGGGTGTGCGCAAGGGCAGAGGCGCCGGTGACGGCGGGAGCTGGGCGGCGAGTCGCGTCGCGCGGCCGGGCGGCGGTCCAACGGCACTCCAGGCCGCAGAGTGCGACGTCCTTGCTGCTCTGACGCGGCGTGTCGTGCACTGCCGTCGCACTCGAGCACCGAGGGCGGCCCGGAAGATCGAGTGGAAGGCCGTTGCGCGACACGCCGGTGTTGCGTGCGACAGCCCTCCACTCGAGCCGCACCCGGCCGCCCTGCCCGCCCCGAGCAGGACCCCCCCGTCACCGGCGCCTTTCGACCACCCGGCGTCCGCAGCGGGGGCGGCGACCCGCCCCGAGCAGGACCCCCCCGTCACCGGCGCCATTCGACCACCCGGCGACCGCACCTGGACGCTGAGGGCACCCCGTACACGGCTCCCCGTCATCAGCGCCTTTCCCCCACCAGCGAGCCGCAGCCGCCGCCTCGAGCGGCGGCCCCCGAGGCGCGCTCACCCGATGGCCGCCGCCCGCTCCCGCCCCCACTGCCGCGCGTACCACCCGGCCGCCGCGAGCAGCCGGCCGTGCGTCCCGCGCTCGACGACCCGGCCGGACTCGAGCACCAGCACCTCGTCGACGTCCTCGAGGCCGGTGAGCCGGTGGGTGATCAGCAGGGTGGTGCGGCCGCGGGTGGCGGCCAGCAGGTCGGCGGTGAGGGCGTCGGCGGTGGCCGGGTCGAGGTTCGCGGTGGGCTCGTCGAGCACCAGCACCGGGAAGTCGGCGAGCAGCGCTCGGGCCAGGGCGAGCCGCTGGCGCTCGCCGCCGGAGAGCCGGGCGCCGCGCTCGCCGACGAAGGTGTCCAGGCCGTCGGGCAGCCGGTCCACCCAGTCCAGGAGGCGGGCCGCGGCCAGCGCGTCCCGCAGCACGGCGTCGGAGGCGCCGGGCCGGGCCAGCCGCAGGTTCTCCCGCAGGGTGGAGTCGAAGACGTGCGGCTCCTGGGCGCAGAGTCCGACGACGCGTCGGAGGTCGTCGGCGGCGAGGGTCCGCGCGTCGACGCCGCCGAGCAGGTAGGAGCCGGCCTCGACGTCGAGGAAGCGCAGCAGCACCGCGGCCAGGGTGCTCTTGCCCGCGCCGCTGCTGCCCACCACCGCGACCCGGCGGCCCGGTGCGAGCTCGAGGTCGACGCCGTGCAGCGCGGGTTCGGCGGCTCCGGGCCAGCGCGCCACGACGTCGCGCAGGCGCACCCCGGTGGCCGCGGGGAGCGGGACCGGCTGGTCCGGGTCGACGACGGGGGGCTCGGCGTCGAGCACCTCGAGCAGACGGCTGCCGGAGCGGCGCACCCGGGCCAGCGCGGCCAGGGCCGGCGGCAGCACCGCGACGGCCTCGAACGCGGCCAGCGGCACCAGCACGACGACCGCCAGCGACGTCCCGGCGAGCGACCCCGCCCGCACCGCCGGCACGCCGAGCAGCAGGGCGCCGAGCACCGCCAGCCCCGAGCACAGCGCGGCCAGCCCCGCGCCGAGGCCGGCCGCCGCGGCCGTGGACCGGGCCAGGCGGGTCAGCTCGTCGTCGGCGCGCTGCAGCTCGGCCAGCCTGCGCTCCGACGCGCCGTAGGCGATCAGGTCGGGCTGGGACCGCAGCAGCTCGACCACGCCGGCGGACAGGTCGGCCCGGGCCGCCGCGAGGCGGACGTCGGCGCGGCGCGAGGACCAGGCGGTGGCCATCGGCACCGCCGTGCCGGCCACCAGCAGCGCGACCAGCAGGAGCAGGCCCGCCGAGGGCAGCAGCGCCGCCGTGATCCCCACCGACAGCGCGCCGGCGAGGGCGGCCACCAGCGCTGGCTGCAGCACCCGCAGCGGCAGGTCCTGCACGGTGTCGACGTCGCCGACGAGCCGGGCGAGCAGGTCGCCGCGCCGGAAGGCGGGCAGGCCGGCCGGGGCCAGCGGCTCGAGCCGGGCCCAGAACCGCACCCGCAGCGCGGCCAGCTGGCGGAAGGCGACGTCGTGGCTCGCCAGCCGCTCCACGTAGCGGAAGGAACCGCGCCCCACCGCCAGCCCGCGCACGGCGACCACGGCGACGCCGAGGGCGGCGATCCGCGGCTGCAGCGCCGCCGAGGAGATGAGCCAGGCGGAGACCGCGAGCAGCCCGACGGCGCAGCCGGCGGCGAGGGCACCGAAGAGGACCGCCAGGGCGCTGCGGCCCCGGTCCGGCGGGGCGAGCGCGAGCAGCCGCCGCTCCACCTCGAGGCGGCGCGGGACCGTCGGAGGTGACGTCATGCCGCACCCCGAGCCGGTGCCGGCACGGGCAGGTGCTCGCCGACGTGCACCACCCGGTCCGCGGCGGCCGCCAGCGCGGGCCGGTGCACCACCACGAGGACGCACCGGCCCCGGGCCAGCTCGCGCAGCGAGGCGACGACGTGGGCCTCGCTCGCACCGTCGAGGGCGCTGGTCGGCTCGTCGAGCAGCAGCAGCCCGGCGACCCGTTCGGCGTGCAGGAAGGCCCGCGCCAGCGCGATCCGCTGCCGCTGCCCCGTCGACAGGCCGGCTCCGTCCTCGGCGAGCGGCAGAGCCGGGTCGAGGTCGGCCGCGGCCGCCAGGGACAGGGCGCGCAGCACCTCGGCGTGGCTCGCGTCGGGGTGACCCAGCCGCACGTTGTCCGCGACGGTCCCGGCCAGCAGCCCCACCCGCTGGGGCACCCAGGCGACCTGCCGGCGCCAGGCCGCGAGGTCGGCGCCGGCGAGGTCCGCGCCTCCGACGAGGACACGTCCCGCGGTGGGCCGGGCGAACCCCAGCAGCACCGAGATCAGGGTGGACTTCCCGGCGCCGGACGGCCCGACCAGGGCGGTCACCTCGCCGGGCCTCAAGACGAACGACGTCGGCGGCAGAGCGTCCTCCGACCGACCATAGGAGAGGCTGACCCCCTGCACCTCGAGGCCGCTCACTCCGACGAACGGTAGGACCGCGTCACCGGCCGGAGGCAGTGGCTCGTCCAGCACCGCGAGGACCTCCTCCGCCGCGGCGACCCCCTCGGCAGCCGCGTGGAAGCTGGCGCCGACCTGCCGCAGCGGCAGATAAGCCTCCGGGGCGAGCACGAGCACCAGCAGCGCGGTCTCCAGGGCCACCCGGCCGTCCACCAGCCGCAGGCCGACGTCGACCGCCACCAGCGCCACCGACAGCGTGGCGGCCAGCTCCAGCACGAAGGCGGAGAGGAACGAGACCCGCAGCACCTTCATGGTGGCCCGCCGGTAGTCCCCGGTGACCTGCTCGATCGAGCGCTCCTGCGCCCTGGCGCGGCCGAACACCTTGAGCGTGGGCAGCCCGTCGACGACGTCGAGGAAGTGCGCGCTCAGGCGCTGCAGCGAGCCCCACTGGCGCCGCTGCACGGTCTGCGTGCGCCAGCCGACCAGCGCCATGAACGCGGGGATGAGCGGCAGGGTGACCAGCACGATGGCGGCGGAGATCCAGTCGGCCAACGCGATCCGGGCGACCACCAGCGGCGTGACGACCGCGGTGAGCACCAGCTGGGGCAGGTAGCGGGCGAAGTAGGGGTCCAGCGCGTCGACGCCGCGGGTGGCCAGCTGGGCGAGCTCGCCGCTGCGCCGGCCGGACAGCCACGCCGGCCCGAGAACTGTGGTCCTGCGCAGCAGGGCCGACCGCAGCTGCGACTTCACCGTGGAGGAGGAGCGGGCGGCCAGCGCCTCCTGCGCCCAGCCCGCGAGCGCACGCACCAGCACGACGACGAGCAGCACCAGGACGTCGGTGCGCAGGGCCGGCAGCGAGGCCCCGTCCAGGAAGGCGGCGCTCACCGCGTGCGCCAGCACCCCCGCCTGCACCAGCACGCACCCGGCGGTCACCACGCCCAGCACCACCGAGCCGGCCAGGAACGGCGCGGTGGCGCGGGCGTGCCGGAGGAGGCGGGGGTCGAGCGGCTTCATGCCGGGAGCCTGGGTCGGTCTCGTCAGCGCGGTCCCGGCACCGCGGGGTGCGTGCGGGCCGCCTCGGGAACCCCGGTCGGGATGCTCTCCCGCCCGATCCGCTGCCGGAACACCCAGTAGGTCCAGGCCTGGTAGGCGATGACGAACGGCGTCATCACCACGGCCACCCAGGACATCACCTTGAGCGTGTAGGGCGTGGAGCTGGCGTTCTCCACGGTGAGGCTGAAGGCCGGGTCGGTCGTGGACGGCATGACGTCCGGGAACAGCGCGGTGAACAGCGCGCCGGTGGCCAGCACGATCGTGGCCGCGGTGAGGACGAACGCCCAGCCCTCGCTCTCTCGCCGGTTGGCGGCCAGCGCACCCAGCAGCGCCACCGATGCACCGAGGGAGAGCACGAGCGACCAGATGTCCCGGCTGTCGGCGTAGGTCCAGCCCAGGAAGGCCACGGCGAGGACGGCGGTCACCAGCCCGAGCTTCTGGGCCAGCCGCCGCGCGTCGCCGCGCACCGGCCCGACCGTCTTGAGCGCGATGAACACCGCGCCGTGGGTGAGGAACAGCGACAGCGTCACCAGCCCGCCGAGCAGCCCGTAGGGGTTGAGCAGGGTGAACAGGGTGCCGGTGTAGTTCCCCTGCGCGTCGATCGGGACCCCGCGCACGATGTTGGCGAAGGCGACGCCCCACAGCAGGGCCGGCACCGCGGAGCCGACGACGATCGCGACGTCCCACCGCCTGCGCCAGGCCTCGTCGTCGACCTTTCCGCGGTACTCGAAGGCGACACCGCGGACGATCAGCGCGACGAGGATCAGCAGCAGCGGCAGGTAGAACCCGCTGAACAGCGTGGCGTACCAGTAGGGGAAGGCGGCGAAGATGCCCGCCCCGGCGACGAGGACCCACACCTCGTTGGCGTCCCACACCGGGCCGATGGTGTTGATGAGCACCCGGCGCCCGACGTCGTCCTTGCCGAGCACCGGCAGCAGCATGCCGACGCCGAAGTCGAATCCCTCGAGCAGGAAGTAGCCGCTCCAGAGGATCGCGATGAGGAGGAACCAGAACTCCGCGAGAGACATCTGCACTCACTCCTCAGTAGGCGAAGGCGAGCGGGCGCTCGGTCTCGGCGGTCTCGGCGGTCTCGACCTCTGGCGGTCCGGCCTTGGCGTAGCGGGCCAGCAGCTTGACCTCGATGACCGCGAGCGCGGCGTAGACGAGGGTGAAGGTCACCAGCGACGTCGCGACCTGCCACACCGGGACGTTGGGCGAGACCCCGTTGCGGGTCAGCATCCGGCCGAAGACCAGCCACGGCTGGCGTCCCATCTCGGTGAAGATCCAGCCCAGGCTGTTGCCGAGCAGCGGCAGCGCCATGCTCCACAGCGCGATCCGCCAGAACCACGGCTGGTCGGGCAGGCGGCCGCGACGGGTGAGCCAGAGCCCGAGCAGCGCCAGCGCCGCGGAGAAGGCGCCGAAGCCGATCATCAGCCGGAAGCTCCAGTAGGTGATCGGGATGATCGGGCTGTAGTCGCCGGGGCCGTAGGTGGCCACGTACTGGCGCTGGACGTCGTTGATCCCCTCGACCGTCCCGTCGGGGTCGCCGGTGGCCATGAACGACAGGACGTGCGGCACGCGCAGCGACCAGATCTCCTCGTCGCCGTTGAGCGAACCGATGGTGAGCAGGGAGAACGAGGCCGGAGCCGAGGTGTCGTAGAGCGCCTCGGCGGCGGCCATCTTCATCGGCTGCTGCGTGGTCATGATGCGGGCCTGCAGGTCGCCGGACACGGCGACACCGATGCCGGCGACGAGTGCGACCACCATCCCCAGGCGCGCCGAGGTGCGCATGACGTCCACGTGGTTTCCGCGGCGCAGGTGCCACGCGGCGATGCCGACGACGAGGGCGCCCGCGGCCAGGAACGCGCCGGTGATGGTGTGCGGGAACGCGGCGAGGGTCGTCGAGTTGGTGAGCACCGCCCAGATGTCGGTGAGCTCGGCCCGGCCCCGCTCGGCATTGATCGTGTAGCCGACCGGGTGCTGCATCCAGGAGTTGGCCGCGATGATGAAGTAGGCCGACAGGTTCACGCCGATCGCGGCGGCCCAGATGGTGGCCAGGTGCACCTTCCTCGGCAGCCGCTCCCAGCCGAAGATCCACAGGCCGAGGAAGGTGGACTCGAGGAAGAAGGCCAGCAGGCCCTCCATCGCCAGCGGCGCACCGAAGACGTCGCCGACGAACCGCGAGTAGTCGCTCCAGTTCATGCCGAACTGGAACTCCTGCACGATGCCGGTCACCACGCCCATGGCGAAGTTGATCAGGAAGAGCTTCCCCCAGAACTTCGTCATCCGGAGGTACTTCTCGTCGCCCGTGCGGACCCACGCCGTCTGCATGATCGCGACCAGCGGGGCGAGGCCGATCGTCAGCGGGACGAAGAGGAAGTGGTAGACGGTCGTGATCCCGAACTGGAATCGGGCCAGCAGCAGGGCGTCCATCTCCACCATCCGTCGTCGCGAGCCGTCAGGTCGGCTGATCGGGTCGGCAGGGCACAGCCTCGTCCGCCGACGTCCTGTTTGAACAGGTTCAAGGCTTGTGATTCCATTCACAAGCGCTCCTGGTCGGCTGTCTCCGACCATCGCGCAGGGTGACCGCGGCAGGGCGGGACCTGCGTCCCGGACCGGGCGGCAGAAAGTCCTGACCTGCAGTGTTGGATGGGCGACCGCCGCCCCTTGCGGCCGTGCCGCCCCGACCTGCAGACCGAAGGCCCAGCCCGTGACCAGGACGTCCCAGACCTCCCAGACCCCGGCCTCACAGGCCTCTCCGGCCTCCCGCGCCGCCTCGCCCGCCGCCGTCTGGCTGGCGCTGGGCACCGTCTACGTCGTCTGGGGCTCGACCTACCTGGCCATCCGGGTGGTGGTGGAGGCCGACGCGCCGCCGCTGCTGGCGATGGGCGGACGGTTCCTCGCCTCCGGGGCGTTGCTGGCAGCCGTCGTCGCCGTCCGCTCGGGGCCGTCCGCGCTGCGGGTGCCCGCCCGCGAGCTCGGGTCGTCGCTGGCCATGGGCGCCATGCTGCTGCTGGGTGGCAACGGCCTGGTCGCGGTGGCCGAGCAGACCGTGCCCAGCGGGCTGGCCGCGCTGCTCGTCGCCACCACGCCGCTGTTCCTGGTGCTGCTGCAGCTGGTCACCGGCAGCCGGCCCAGGGCGGCCACCTGGGGCGGGGTGCTCGTCGGCTTCGGCGGCGTCGCCCTGCTCGCGCTGCGCGGCGGTGGGATCAGCGGGGTCCAGGGCTGGGGCGTGGCCGTCGTCGTGGTCGCCACGCTGTCCTGGGCGATCGGCTCGTTCCTGTCCGGCCGTCTCGCGCTGCCGGGCGACCCGCTGGTGGCGACCGTGTGGGAGATGCTGCTCGGCGGGGTCGCCCTGGTCGTCGTCGGGCTGCTGGCCGGCGAGGGCCCGGCCCTGCACCTGGGTGCGATGCCGGCCAAGGCCTGGTTCGCGTGGGCCTACCTGGTCACCGTCGGCTCGATGCTCGCCTACACCGCCTACGTCTGGCTGCTCGGGCACGCGCCGCTGTCGCTGGTCGGCACCTACGCCTACGTCAACCCGGCCGTCGCGGTGCTGCTCGGCTGGGCGATCCTGTCTGAGCCGGTCACCGGGATCGTGCTGGCGGGAGGCGCCCTCGTGGTCGCCGGCGTCGCGCTGGTGGTGGGCGCCGAGCGGCCGTCCCGTCGGCCCGTTCACCAGGCCGAAGCAGCCGCTGAGGGCGAGACCCTGCCCGAGCCGGCGGCCTGACCCTCGTCCCCGGCGGTCCCTTCCCGCGCTCGTCCCGGCGCGGTTTGCTGGGGGCAGCCGGGCGGAGGGGGCGACGACGTGGCCGTGGCGCGCGAGGTCGAGGTGATCGTGCTCGTGGAGCCGCCGCTGCGCGAGCCCGACGCGGCCACCCTGCGCGCGGCGCTGCCGGACGGCGTCCGTCTGCTCGACCGCTACGTCGTCGTGTCCGACCGGCGCACCGACGACCCGGTGGGTGCGGCCCGCGAGGTGGCCGCCGTCGTCACCGAGGCGCTGCGGCGCGTCGGGGGCCGGCACGCGCTGGGCCGGGTGACCGTGCACCGCCCGCGCGCGCTCTTCGGCCCCTACCGGCGCGGGGTGCTGGTGCCGGTGGTCGACGACGGCGGCGGTGCGGCCGGGGACCGGGAGCCGCGCCGGCCGCTGAACGGCGGCCCGCCGCCGGCGAAGGCCGAGCGGGAGCCCTGAGCGGGCTGGTCAGCCCCCCTGTGACCGTTTTGCGCACACACCCTGCTCGTCGGCGACGGCGCGTCGGCCCTCGCACCGCGCGACACGCCGGTTCGAAGACGGGGGGTATGTGCGCAAATCGGTCAACGCCCGGCGGGGGGTCGACCTGCGGACGTGTCTCGGCTCAGCTGGGCGGCGTGAGCTCGTCGGCCTCGACGACGAGGGCGGTCAGGCCGACGTCGGTGCCGGCGGCGTGCTCCTCGCCGGCCTCCCAGAGCACCGCCTGGCCGGCGGCCACGTCCACCCGGCCGCCGTCGGCGCCCTCGGCCCAGCCGCTGCCGGCCACCACCGCGAACAGCTGGTCGACGACGGCCTCGTGCCGGCCGACGGCGCCGCCGGGGTCGAGGTGCATGACGAGCACCGAGTAGCGGGCGAGCTCGGTGGCGCGGGCCAGCGGAACCCCGCGCACGCCGTGGGTGCCGAAGCGGGTGATGTCGGCACCGCGGCCGGCGTCGAAGGGGATCAGGCGCACGTCGACCGGATCAGCCCTGGGCGGCACGGAACCGGGACGCGACGTCCAGGAAGAGGTCGTTGGCCTCGACCTCGCCGATGCTGACCCGCACCCCCTCGGCACCGAACGGGCGGACCGACACCCCGGCCGCCTCGCAGGCCGCGGCGAACTCCTGGGTCCGCTCGCCGAGGCGCAGCCAGACGAAGTTGGCCTCGGTGTCGGGCACGGTCCAGCCCTGCTCGCGCAGCGCGGTCAGCACCCGCACCCGCTCGCCGACCAGCGCCTCGACCCGCTCGAGCAGCTCGTCCTCGTGCCGCAGCGAGGCGATCGCCGCGGCCTGCGCCAGCCCGCTGACGCCGAAGGGCACCGCGGTCTTGCGCAGCGCCGCGGCCACGGGGGCGTGGGCCACGGCGAAGCCGACCCGCAGCCCGGCCAGGCCGTAGGCCTTGGAGAAGGTGCGCAGCACCGCCACGTTGGGCCGGTCTCGGTAGAGGTCGAGGGCGTCGGGCACGTCGTCGTCGCGGACGAACTCACGGTAGGCCTCGTCGATCACCACCAGCACGTCCTGGGGCACGGCGTCGAGGAACCGCTCGAGCTCGGCGCGATGAAGCGCGGTGCCGGTCGGGTTGTTGGGGGTGCAGACCAGGACCAGGCGCGTGCGCGGGGTGATGGCTCCGAGCATGGCCGGCAGGTCGTGCCGCTCGTCGGCGGTGAGCGGCACCTGCACCGACGTCGCACCGGCCACCTGCACGACGATCGGGTAGGCCTCGAACGAGCGCCAGGCGTAGACGACCTCGTCGCCCTCGCCGGCCACCGCCTGCACGATCTGCCCGAGCACGCCGACGCTGCCGGTGCCGGTGGCCACGTGCTCCACGGGGACGTCGAAGCGGTCGGCGATCTCGGCCACCAGCGCGGTGGCGAACATGTCCGGGTAGCGCTGGAACGACTCCGCCTCGGACCGGACCACCTCCAGCACGCTGGGCAGCGGCGGGTAGGGGTTCTCGTTGGAGGACAGCTTCCAGGTCTGCATGCCCTGGCGGGCCTGGGCCGGGCGGCCCGGCACGTAGGCCGGGACGGCGTCCAGCGCCGGGCGCAGCCGGGGGCCGGCCGGCGGCTGCGTCACGTCGGCCACCCGCGGCTCCGGGGCGTCGGACGGGCTGGGCGGGTTCTGGGTGTCCGGCACGGCGCTGTGGGCGGAAGCGACCTCGCTCATGGGCGTCACTGTAGGCGGAGCCCGAGCCGTCGCCCGAGGCGGAGCCGGCCGCCCGGACCTGGCGCGCAGCGACGCTGGTCGGCGTCGTGCGAGGCGCGGTCTCGACCGCTGTGAACCGGCGCACGGGGATGCTCTTGGTCGTGGGCGGGTAAAGCGCACCTCTGGTGCCTGGCAGCGTCGCCGGGCGGAGAGGGGCGAGCGATGGCGACCGGAGCGGGGTCCGGAGCGGCGGACATCAGGAGCGGGGCGGAGCGGGGCAACACCACCGGCACCGCGGTGCTGGTCTCCGTGGTGGCCGCGATCGGCGGCTTCCTGTTCGGGTTCGACACCGCGGTCATCAACGGTGCGGTCACGGCCATCAGCGACGCCTTCTCGCTGTCGCCGTTCGTGACCGGCCTCGCGGTGGCCGTCGCGCTGCTCGGCTCGGCCGTCGGCGCCTGGTACGCCGGCCGCCTCGCCGACCGGTGGGGGCGGATCAAGGTGATGCTGCTCGGCTCGGGCCTCTTCCTGGTCAGCTCGATCGGCGCCGGCCTGGCGTTCTCCGTGTGGGACCTGGTGATCTGGCGGTTCGTCGGCGGCCTGGGCATCGGCATCGCCTCGGTCATCGCCCCGGCCTACATCGCCGAGATCGCCCCGGCGCACCTGCGCGGCCGGCTCGGCTCGCTGCAGCAGCTGGCCATCGTGACGGGCATCTTCGTCGCACTGCTGTCGGACACCGCGCTGGCCCGGCTCGCCGGCGGCGCCGACCAGGACTTCGCGCTCGGCCTGCCGGCCTGGCGGTGGATGTTCCTCGTCGGCGTGGTGCCCTCGGTGGTCTACGGCGTGCTGGCGCTGCGGATCCCGGAGTCCCCGCGCTACCTGGTGGCCAAGGGCGAGACCCAGCGGGCCGCCGACGTCCTGCGCCGCGTCCTGGGCCTGCAGCGGCCCGAGGACAAGGTGCGCGACATCGAGCGGACCATCCGGCGCGAGGACAAGCCCTCGCTGGCCGACCTCAAGGGCCAGCGGTTCGGCCTGCTCCCGGTGGTCTGGGTCGGGATCCTGCTGTCGGTCTTCCAGCAGTTCGTCGGCATCAACGTGATCTTCTACTACTCGACGTCGCTGTGGCAGTCCGTGGGCTTCAGCGAGAGCGACTCGTTCACGTTCTCGGTCATCACCTCGGTCACCAACGTGGTGGTCACGCTCGTGGCCATCGCCCTCGTGGACAAGGTCGGCCGGCGCCCGCTGCTGCTGGTCGGCTCGGCCGGCATGGTCCTCTCGCTGCTGGCCATGACGATCTGCTTCACGCAGGCCACGTTCGTGGGAGACAACCCGCAGCTGGCGCAGCCCTACGGCACCATCGCGCTGATCGCCGCCAACGTCTACGTGGTCGCGTTCGGCGTCTCCTGGGGCCCGGTCGTCTGGGTGCTGCTCGGCGAGATGTTCCCGAACAAGATCCGGGCCGCTGCCCTCGCGGTCGCCGCTGCGGCGCAGTGGCTGGCCAACTTCGCCATCACCACCACGTTCCCGGTGATGAGCAAGGACGTCGCGCTCTGGTTCGCCTACGGCTTCTACACCGTGTTCGCCGCGATCAGCTTCTTCTTCGTGCTGGCCAAGGTGCCCGAGACCAAGGGCCGCGAGCTCGAGGACATGGACGGCGCGGTGCACGTGCGCGGCAACCGGACCGCCGAGGCGGCCCGCACCAGCTGATCCGCCCCGGCGGCCACCCGGAGGATCGTCACCGATGGGTGACGATCCTCCGGACGCGAGGACGCCGGGCGGCGCCGCCCGGCTAGCGTGTCCCGGTGCCCCACCTGAGCCCGAGCTGGCAGCTGTCGCTCACCCTGTGCGCCGGCTTCCTGCTGCTCTGGGGGATCGCGACCGCGGTGGCCCGCAGCCGCTCCGGTCAGGTTCCGCGCCCGGTCGCGGCGGCCGCCGGCTTCGGCCGCGAGTTCGCGCTGGTGTGCGGGCTGCTCGGGCTCTACCAGTACGTGGGGCGGTTCGCGCACACCCGCGTCGACGGCGCGTTCGCCAACGCCCGCGGGGTGTGGGACGTCGAGCGCGCGCTCGGCCTGCCCAGCGAGGTGTGGCTGCAGCACCTGTTCCTGCCCGTGCCTCTGCTGGTGAAGGCCCTGAACGCCTACTACCTCTACGCGCACCTGAACTCGATGGTGCTGTTCGTGCTGTGGATGTTCTGGCGGCACCGCGAGGCGTTCGCCCGGGCCCGGAACGTCGTCGTGCTGTCCACGCTCACCTGCCTGCTGGTGCAGCTGGTCCCGGTGGCCCCGCCCCGGATGCTGCGGGATCTCGGCTTCGTGGACACCGCGCTGCGCTACGGGCAGTCGGTCTACGGGGCGTTCGGCAGCGGCATCGCCGACCAGCTGGCCGCGATGCCGTCGGTGCACGTGGCCTGGGCGGTCATCGTGGGCGGGTTCGTGCTGCGCTACGCCCCCGCGCCGTGGCGCTGGTTCGGTCCGGTGCACACCGCGCTCACCGTGCTGGTGGTCGTGGTGACCGCCAACCACTGGTGGCTCGACGGCATCGTGGCCGCGGGCATCGTGGCCGCGGCGGTCGCCGTGCAGGGCGGGGCGGAGGCGCTGCTCGCCCGTCGGCGGCCCGTGGCGGTGCCGGCCGTGGCGCCGCACCCCGTCCCGGCCCGGGTGCCGGCCGCCGAGCCCGTCGACTGACGGCCCGACCCGCGCGCACGGTGCGTGCGCGGAACGGGCACGGACGGGGAGGATGGGCGGGTGAGCGATGAGGCGATGAGCTACCGGGTGTGCTTCGTCTGCTCGGGGAACATCTGCCGCTCCCCCGTCGCGGAGGCGGTGCTGCGCCACCGGCTCGCCGCCGAGGGGCTGGACGGCCTGGTGGACGTCGACAGCGCGGGGACCGGCGGCTGGCACGTGGGGCAGGACGCCGACCCGCGGGCCCTCGCCTCGCTGACCCGCCGGGGCTACGCCCTCGACCACGTGGCCCGCCGGTTCGACCCCTCCTGGTTCGCCGAGCGCGACCTCGTGCTGGCCCTGGACCGCGGCCACCTGCGCGAGCTGCTGCGGATGGCCCCGGACGAGGAGGCGGCGGACAAGGTGCGGCTGCTGCGCTCGTTCGACCCGTCGCTGGACGAGGCACCGGAGAGCGCGCTGGACGTCCCCGACCCCTACTACGGCGGCCGCGAGGGCTTCGACCTGGTGCTGGACCAGGTGGAGGCCGCGGTGGAGGGGCTGCTGGACCACCTGCGCACCGAGCTGGACCTGCCGCTCGACGCGCGCCGGGACATGCACGGCGCCACCGGCCCCCGCGATCACCCAGCCGACGAATCTGCCGACGAATGCGCCGACGACCCGCTCGAGCAGCAGGCCTGACCGGTGCTCCCCCGCGCGGCCGAACAGGTGGCCAAGGCACTGCAGGTGCGGGCGACCGGGTGCGCGCCGGTGGCCGGCGGCGACGTCGCCCGCGCCTGGCAGGTCACGCTGGTCGACGGCCGCACCGTCTTCGCCAAGACCCTGCCCGGCAGCCCGCCGGCCCTGTTCCCCGCCGAGGCCGCGGGCCTTCGCCGGCTGGGCGAGGCCACCGACGGCGTCCCGGTGCCGCGGGTCCTGGCCGCCGACGCCGAGGTGCTGGTGCTCGAGTGGGTGCCCGCCGGCCCGCCCGGCACCGCCGCCGCCGCCGAGCGCCTCGGCCGCCGGCTGGTCGCCACCCACGCCGCGCTCGCCCCCGGCGCCCGCTTCGGCAACCTCGGAGGGACACCTGACCGGCCCGGGTCGCCCGGGTTTCTCGGGCCGCTGTCGCTCCCGGCCGGCACCGGCACCCGCTGGGCGCCCTGGTGGGTCGAGCAGCGGGTCCTGCCCTACGCGCGGATGGCCCGCGACCGGGGCAGCCTCTCCCCGGAGGACGCCGCCGACGTCGACGCCGTGTGCGAGCGGGCCGGCGAGCTGGCCGGTCCGGACGAGCCCGCGGCGCTGCTGCACGGCGACCTGTGGTCGGGCAACGTCCTGTGGGGGGCGGACGGGGACGCCCGCCTCATCGACCCGGCGTGCCACGCGGGCCACCGCGAGACCGACCTGGCCATGCTCGCCCTCTTCGGCTGCCCGCACCTCGAGCGTGTGCTGGCCGCCTACGCCGAGACGGCGCACGACAGCGGCGGGCCGCTCGCCGACGGCTGGCAGCAGCGGGTGCCGCTGCACCAGGTGGTGCCCCTGCTCGTGCACGCGGTGCTGTTCGGCGGCGGCTACGGCGCCAGGGCCGGGCAGGCGGCGCGGGCCGCGCTGCGGGCCTGCTGACCGGGCCGGCCCCAGCCCGAGCCGCGACCGCACCGTGCGACCGCGCGGCTGCTCCGCGTCCCCGGCCCGGGGGCCGATCCGGGCATCCCCGGCCAAGCCTCCCCGCAGCCACGTACGCTGCGGGTGGGCCGGGCCGTCGCCGGCCCGGCGGGAGCAGGACGGTCCGAGCCGGACCGGCGGAGCACGACAGTCGAAGCACGACAGGCGAAGCAGGACGCAGTCGAAGCAGGACACGGGGGAGCTGTGCGTGAGGTCGCCTCACCGGACGTGCCGCGTGCGCGCGTGAGCACGCGCCGCGGGCGGGCGGCCGCGATCGCCCGCGCCACCGCGGACCTGTCCCACCACCCCTCGCTCGAGACGCTGCTGCAGGCCGTCGTCGCGCTGGTCGTCGAGGTCCTCGACGCCGACGCCGCCCACGTCGAGCTGCGGCTGCCCGACGGCGTCCGGACCGCGCGCGCGGGCGGCGGGGAGCCCGACGCCGGCGACCCCCTGACCGGCGACCTGACCGGCGACCTGACCGACGCCCTGACCGGCGCCCGCGACGCCGACGTGCTGACCGCCGAGGTCCGCGACCCCGGCGGCCGGCCGATCGGCAGCGTGCGGGTGCGCGGCGCGGTCGCCGCCCCGGAGCAGGGAGCGGCCGACGAGCAGACCGTCCTCGACCTCGTGGCCGCGGTCACCTCGCTCGCGGTGGAGAACATCCGGCTGCGCGCCTCCCTGGACGTGGACACGCGGGCCGAGGTGCTGCACCGGCTCGAGCAGGCCGTGGAGAACAGCGCCGACGGCGTCATCGTGGTCGACGCCGTGCGCGGGGACGACGGGCAGATCGAGGACTTCGCCTTCCGGATGGTGAACCCGGCGGCGCGGGTCCTGTCCACCCGCGGCGGCCTGCTCGGGCGGACCATGCGCGAGTCGTTCCCCGAGTTCGTCGGCAGCGGCCTGCTGGCCACCTTCGCGGCCGTGGTGGCCGACGGCGTCCCCCGCGACGACGAGTTCCACTGGGTCGAACCCGGCACCGGCCGCGAGGACTGGTGGCAGAGCACGCTGATCCCCGCCGACGACGGCCTGATGGTGCTGTTCCGCCGCACCACCGAGCAGCACCTGTCCGCGCGGGCGCTGCGCGAGGCCGGGCGGCGCGTGCACGAGGCCTACCGGATCGGCCGGCTCGGCTTCTACGAGTGGCGCTGGGGCGGCGAGCGGCCCGGGATCGAGAGCAGCAGCGAGCTGGTCGACCTGCTGGGCCTGCCGCGAGCCGGCAGCGCCGAGGCCGGCGACGCGATGCCGGGCGCCGACGCCGCCACCGCCCCCGTCCCGCCCCGGGTCGAGGCGATGCTCGCGCTGATCCACCCCGAGGACCGCGAGCGCGCCCGGCGGATGCTCGACGCGGCCCGGACCAGCGGCCGCCCGGTCCCCACCGACCTGCGGGTGGTCCGACCGGACGGGCAGAGCGTGGTGCTGCGCGCCGAGGGCGAGGCCGTCCTCGACGCCGACGGAGTGGCGATCGGCGTGCGCGGGACGCTGCGGGACGTCACCGAGGAGCGGTCGCTGCAGGCCCAGCTGCAGCACGCCCAGCGCTCGGAGAACCTGGGCCAGCTGGCGGCCGGGGTCGCCCACGACGTCAACAACCTGCTCACCGTCATCGGGGTCAACGCCGCACTGCTGCGCCGGACCCTGGAGGAGCGGTCGCTGCCGGCCGACGACGCCCGGGCCATCGAGGAGGTCACCCAGCGGGGGGCCACCCTCACCCGGCAGCTGCTGGCCTTCACCGGGCAGCAGGTGCTCAACCCCGTCGTCGTGCAGATCGACGAGGTGATGACCCGGCTGGTGCCGCTGGTCCGCCGGGTGCTGGACGAACGGGTCTCCCTGCACTACCGCAGCGAGCCCGACGTGCCCCCGGTGCTCATCGACGCCGGCCAGCTCGAGCAGGTCATCCTCAACCTCGTCATCAACGCCCGCGACGCGGTCACCGAACGGGTGCTCGCCAGCTCCGGGCAGGGCCGGGTGACCCTGTCGGTGGGGGTGGAGGACGCCTCCGCCCTGCGCCGGCTCGGCCGCACCGACCTGCAGACCGACCTCGGCACCCGCCTGGTGGCCGTCCGGGTGCGCGACGACGGCGTCGGGATGACCGCCGACGTCCTGTCGCGGGCGCTCGACCCGTTCTTCACGACCAAGCCGACCGGCCGCGGCACCGGCCTGGGGCTGGCGGTCGCCGACGGCATCGTCCGCCAGTCCGACGGCCTGCTCACGCTCGAGTCGGTGGCCGGGCGCGGCACGACGGCCACGGTCTGGCTGCCCGCCGCGGACGACGCCGCCGTCCCCGCCGCTCCGCCACCGGTGGAGCCGCCGCAGCCGTCGGGGCGCGAGCGGGTGCTCGTCGTCGAGGACGACCCGGTGGTGCGCCAGCTCACCGCGCGGCTGCTCACCCACCTCGGCCACGACGTCCTCGAGGCCGACGGCCCCGAGCAGGCCCTCGCCCTGCCGCACGACGTGCTGGCCGGCGTCCAGGTGCTGGTGAGCGACGTCGTCATGCCGGGCCTCACCGGCGACGCCCTGCTCGAACGGCTCCGTGAGCAGCACCCGCGCCTGGCCGCCGTGCTCATGAGCGGCTACGCCCCCGGCGTCGGGCCCGCCCGCACCGTGCACGGCAGCGAGCCCCTGCTCGGGTCGGCCGTGTTCCTGGCCAAGCCGTTCACCACCGGGGAGCTGGCCGCCGCGGTCCGCAACGCGGTGACACGCGCCGCCCGCTGAGCCTTCGCAGGACGAGAGTCCCTGACGTCGGCGGCATCGTCCGCTGACGCTGGGTGTGGCGACGCCGCACGTCGGATCCGGTCCCGTGCTGCGCGTGCCCGCCCCAGGGAGGCCGTCGTGACCACCACCCCCGCCCCGAGCAGCACGACCCCGAGCAGCACGACCCCGTCGACGCCGGCCGCCGGGCCGGAGAGCCAGGCGCCGCGCGGCGCGCCCCGGCCGCCCGGTGCCGCCCCGGCCACGACGCCCGTCTCGGCGCTGCTCGCCGGCGACGTCATGAGCCGGTCCCTCGTCGTCGTCGACGCCGAGGACAGCGTGCTCATCGCCTGGGAGGTCCTCACCACCGCCGGCGTGCACCACCTGCCGGTGCTCAGCGAGGGTCGCCTGCTCGGCGTCATCAGCGACCGCGACCTGGCCGTCGAGTGGCTGGTCGGCCCGCTCGCCCGCGCCCGCCGGCGGGCCGGCGAGGTCGTGACCCGCCGTCCGGTCCGGGTGCGCCCGGAGGACTCCCTCGGCCACGTCGCCGAGGCCATGCGCGCCACCGGCACCGACTGCGTGGCGGTCACCACCCCCGACGGCGGCCTGCTCGGCCTCATCACCTCCCGCGACGTCGTCGCCGCCGTAGCCGGCGACCGCGCCCAGCCACCGCACCGGCCCCAGCCGCCGGTCACCACGACGACCACGCTGTTCCGGATGGTGCCGGCGCTCCCCGAGCAGGGGCGCTCGGGGTGAGGTGCCCCGCCGGTGCGTCGACGGTGACCCGCGCCGCGCTCCGGACCGGCCTGGTGGCGTGCTGCGGCCTGCGACGGCGGGAGAGGCGCTGGTGACGGGAGCGGCCGGGCGCGAAGCCGGTCCTGCCGCCGGCGCGCGTCGGCCCGTGGTCAGCGGGACTGGGTGAAGGGCCCCTTCGTTCGAACCTATGGAACAAAGTCGCCCTTCACGGAGAAGGCCTTGATCATCCGCCTGGGGTGAGGGGCACCCAGAGCCGAACCTATTGGCTCAGGGGCACCCTCACCCAACATGGATGATCTTGATTTGCACGCGGGTCGCCGGCCGGCGACGCGACCGGCCCCCGCACCTGGCTCCTCCCGTCACCAGCGCCCTTCCTCCCAGCCACGACGCGGCCGCAGCCCCCCAAGCGTGCCTGCACCGACGCGAGCGGGGGCCGGAGTACGCCAGGACCGAGCCCAGACGCCCTACACCCGCACCTTCTCCCCGTACCCCGGCACCACCGCGGCCAGGTCGAGCTCGTCCCGGATCCGCGCGGCCAGCACCTCGGAGGCGTGGCGCTCGCCGTGCACCACGAGGCACTGCTCCGGCGGCCCCTCCGGTGAGCGGACGGCGGGGTAGAGCCACTCGAGCAGCTCGTCGGCGTCGGCGTGCACGGAGAAGTCGGGGACGTCGACGACCTCGGCGCGCACCGGGACGTAGCGCCCGAGCATCTTGAGCGCCCGCTCGCCGTCCAGCAGCCGCCGGCCGCGGGTGCCCTCGGCCTGGAAGCCGACCAGCACGACGGTGTTGCGCGGGTCGGGCAGCTGCTCGGCCAGGTGGTGCACGACCCGGCCGCCGGTGCCCATCCCGGACGCGGAGACGACCACGCAGGGGAAGCCGGGCGAGTTGAGGGCGATCGAGCCGCGCACGTCGTGCACCTCGCGCAGGTCCCCCGGGTCGAACGGGTCGCAGCCGTCGCGCAGCTCCGGGCGGACGTCGGACGGGCCGGCGCCGACGCCCTCGTGCAGGGCCCGGCGGTAGACGTCGAGCGCGGCCAGCGCCATCGGGCTGTCGACGTAGACCGGCACCTGCGGCAGGTCGCCGCGCAGCACCGCCTCGCGCAGCACGTGCAGCACGATCTCGGTGCGGTCGAC
Organism: Motilibacteraceae bacterium; assembly: GCA_051953655.1. Classification (GTDB taxonomy): domain Bacteria; phylum Actinomycetota; class Actinomycetes; order Motilibacterales; family Motilibacteraceae; genus JBQCHF01. Next base: position 32,276 of record JBQCIO010000141.1, on the reverse strand, counting down.
GGCGAAGGCGGGCACCAGCACGGTGCCGCCGCGCTCCAGGGTGTGCCGGACGGCGTCGACGAGCCCCTGCTCGGTCGGCTGGTGGTGCCGGTCACCGTAGGTCGACTCCACCAGCACGGTGTGGGCGTGCGGCGCCGGATCGGGCGGCAGCAGGACCGGGTGGTGCGGGCGGCCGAGGTCGCCGCTGACCAGCAACCGGCGCCCGGCCGCCTCCAGCAGGACGCTGGCCGAGCCCAGCACGTGGCCGGCGCGGCGGAAGGTCGCGGTGACCCCCGGGACCACCTCCACCGGGGCGTCGAACGGCACCGGCCGGAGCAGCGGGAGCGTCTCCTCGACGTCGTCCTCGTCGTAGAGCGGGCGGGGGCGCGCGTGCCGGCTGGTCCCGTGCTCGGCGGCGTAGCGCGCGTCCTCCTCCTGCAGGTGGGCGCTGTCGCGCAGCACGATCGCGGTGAGCTCGGCGGTGGCCGCGGTGCACAGCACCGGGCCGGTGAAGCCGCCGCGGCGCAGCGCCGGCAGGTAGCCGCTGTGGTCGAGGTGGGCGTGGGTCAGCAGCACCGCGTCCAACGACGCCGGCGGCACCGGGAACGGCTCCCAGTTGCGCCGGCGCAGCTCGCGCAGGCCCTGGTACAGACCGGCGTCCACGAGCACCCGGGCCCGCCGCCCGGACGGCGCGAACGACGCAGCCGGGGCCTGCACGAGGAACCTGCTGCCGGTGACCGTCCCAGCCGCGCCCAGGACGGTGACGGTGGGCCGCTCCATGACCTCCCCTTCCCCCCGGGGCACCTGGCTTCTAGGGCACCGGCGCCTGCAGGTCCGGCAGGTCGAGCCGGGCGTGCACCCGCCGGCCCTCGACCAGGGTGAGCGGCACCCGCAGCACGACGTCGCGCCGCCCCGGCGCCCACGGGTCGACGTGCTCGCGCAGCCGCTCGGCCAGCCCCTCGTCGGTGACCCGCTCGCAGCGGCCCAGCACCGTCACGCTCCAGCCGCAGTGCAGCTGCGGCTCGACGTCGTCGACCTCGAACGCCACCACCCCGCCCGGGGCGGACCGGGTCAGCCGGGACTCCTCGGAGGTCCGGACGACGAGGTGGTCGTCGACCACGGCGTAGGTGACCGGCAGGACGGCGGGCAGGGCGCGGTCGGTGAAGACGATCCGGCCGATGCTCAGCGAGCCGAGCAGCTCGATGCACTCGGCCCGGCTCAGGCGCTGCGGGTTCACCGCGTCGAGCTCCATGCACCCAGCGTCGGCACCGCGCTGCCGAACGCACAGGGCCGAAGGGCCCGAGTCGCCCGGCGGCAGCCGACCCGTCCCACGTCAGGGCGCCGGCTCGCCGGGGTCCTCCCCGGTGCGCACCCGGTCGCGGGGCAGCTCGACGAGCTCCTCGTGCTCCTCACCGAGCTCGGCCCCGGCCGGGTGCGGCACCGGGACGAGCAGCACCGGCACCACCGAGTGCTTGAGCGCGTAGCGGCTCACCGACCCGGCCACCGCCTGGCGCAGCAGCCCGTGGCCGTGGCTGCCGAGCACGAGCACCCGCGCGTCGCGGGCGGCGCGGCACAGCACCGTGCCGGGCGCGCCCTCGACCACCTCCGCGGACACCGGCGGCGGGTCGGCGACGCCGGCGCGCACCTGCTCGACGTCGGCGGTCTGGAGCGCCTCGGCGTGCTGGCGGGCCGCCGCGGGTGTGCTCACCTCGACGTCGAGCGGGGTCTCGGCCAGCGTGTCCCAGGTCCACGCGGTGACCACCTCGACCACGGTGCGCAGGTCGCGGGCCAGCTCCAGGGCCACCGCGAGGGCGCGCCGGCCGCCGCTGGAGCCGTCGACGCCGACGACGACGGGAGCCGCAGCCCGAGGGGACGCAGCTCCGCCGGGACGATCCGTGCTGGGGGCACCGCTGCTGGGGGCACCGGTCATGACGACCTCCTGGTGTGGGCGTCTCCACCCTCCGCCACCTGGAGGGACCAGGTCAGGGACCACCGTCCCAGCAGGGCTGAACGGCCGTGCCGAACCGACGCCGGGAGGCCTTGTCGCTCACCGGGGCGGGGGGCAGGGTGACGGGATGGTGCGGGGCACGGGGACAGGGGAGTCCGGCACGCGCGCCGCCGGGTCCGGCACGGGATCGCAGGTGCCGCCGGCGCAGCGCCCCGGGTCGACGGGCCCCGGCAGCCTGGCCCGGGGCCTCGAGCTGCGGCTGCCGGCGTCGATGGACGCCTGGGCGGTGGGCGATCCCGGTCCGGCCGCGCCGGCGGGACGGCCAGGAGCTCCCCTGCAGCGGGTGCACCGCGAGGTGCCGCACCCGGGCGCGGAGGAGCTGCTGGTACGGGTGGAGGCCTGCGGGGTCTGCCGGACCGACCTGCACCTGGCCGAGGGCGACCTCCCCCCGCACGGCAGGAACAGGGTGCCAGGGCACGAGGTCGTCGGGCGGGTGGTGGCGCACGGCTCCCGGCTGGCCGGCCGGGCCGGCACCGCGCCGCTCGGGTCCCGCGTGGGCATCGCCTGGCTGCGCAGCACCTGCGGCACCTGCCGCTGGTGCGCGCGGGGCGAGGAGAACCTGTGCCCGCTGTCCCGCTACACCGGCTGGGACGCCGACGGCGGCTACGCCGAGTTCGCCACCGCGCCCGCGGCGTTCGCCCTCCCGCTCCCCGAGGGGCCGGCCGCCGAGCTCGCGCCGCTGCTGTGCGCGGGGATCATCGGCTACCGCGCCCTGCGTCGGGCCCGGGTGCTGCCCGGGATGCGGGTCGGGCTCTACGGCTTCGGCGCCTCCGCCCACCTCGCCGCGCAGGTGGCGCTCGCGCAGGGCTGCCGGGTGCACGTGCTCACCCGGTCCGAGCGGGCCCGGGCGCTGGCCCGCGAGCTGGGTGCCGCCTCCGCCGGGCCCGCCGACGGGCAGCCCCCGGAGCCGCTCGACGCCGCTGTCCTGTTCGCCCCGGCCGGGGAGCTGGTCCCGGTGGCGCTGGCGGCGCTGGACCGTGGCGGGACGCTCGCCGTCGCCGGCATCCACCTCACCGACGTCCCCACGCTCTCCTACGAGCGGCACCTGTTCCAGGAGCGCTCCCTGCGCAGCGTCACCTCCTACACGCGCGCGGACGCGCGCGGGTTCCTCGCCTTCGCGGCCGCCCACCCGCTGCGCGTCGTCACCACCACCTACGCGATGTCGGAGGCCGACGTCGCGCTGGCCGACCTCGCCGAGGACCGCGTCGACGGCGCCGCGGTGCTGCTGCCCGACGAGGCGTAGGAGGCAGCCCAGACCCTCCGCCGTCGGCAGCCAGCCCGACGCTCACCCGACGCTCACCCGACGCTCCCCCCCACCATCACCCCGGACTGAACCGTCCTCACGCACCGTGCCCCCAGGGACCTTCGCCCCCTTGGTGCGCCGGCCGGCAGAAGCGACCCTGGAGGTGCCGCCGCGCCCTTCCCCCTCCCTGGGCGCGGCCGGAGCCGCGACAGCCAGAAGGGCGAGGTCATGACCACCGGGACACGCTCCGCCCTCACCCGCGCCGACGTGGAGGCGGTCGTCGGCGACGCCGTCCTCGCCCCCTCGATCCACAACACCCAGCCGTGGCGGTTCCACGCGCACGACGACACCGTGGAGGTGCACGCGGACACCGGTCGCACGCTGCGGGTCGTGGACCCGACCGGTCGGGCGCTGCTGCTCAGCGTCGGCGCCGCGGTGCTGAACCTGCGCCTCTCGGTGCTGGTGCGCCTCGGTCGCGAGCCGGTCGTGCGGCTGCTGCCGGACGCGGACCCGGCGCACGTGGCCACCGTGCGGGTGGCAGGCCGCCGCGCACCGAGCCCGGTCGACCTCGCCCTGCACGCCGCCGTGCCGCGGCGGCGCACCCGGCGCGACCCGTTCGCCGCCACCCCGCTGCCGCGCGAAGTCGTCGAGCGGCTCGTCACCGCGGCGCACGTCGAGGGCGCGGGCCTGCGCTTCCTCTCCGGCGACGCCGTCCGCTGGGTGCTCGACCTCACCGGTGAGGCCGAGCGGCAGTGGCGGGCGGACCCCGCCTTCCAGGCCGAGCTGCACCGGTGGACGACCGAGGACCCGGAGAACGTGGAGGGCATCCCGCTGCCTGCCGCCGGCCCGCGCGACCACCTCGCCCACCTGCACCCGCGCGACTTCGCCGCCGGCCGCTCGTGGTCGGGACGCCCGATCGCCCGGTTCGAGCCGCACCCCCAGCTGGCCGTGCTCACCACGGTCACCGACCGCCCCGCCGACCAGCTGCGCGCCGGCCAGGCCCTGCAGCGGGTGCTGCTCACCGCCACCGCCACCGACGCCGGCGTCTGCGTCGGCCTGCTGCACCAGCCGCTCGAGGTGCCCGACCTGCGCCGGCTGCTGCGCGACCCCTCCAGCGGCCCGGAGAACCCGCAGATGGTGCTGCGGCTCGGCTACGCCCCCGGCCCGGTGCCGCCCGCCGTGCACCGCCGCCCGCTCAGCGAGGTGCTCACCGTCTCCGACGAGCCGTAGGACCGGCGCGTCGCGCGGCGGATTGGGTGAAGGGCACCTTGTGACGAACCTATGGGCACAAGGGCCCCTTCACCCAGACGGCGGACCGACCGAGCTCAAGATCATCGACGGGTGGACCACCCCTGCGAGCAGAGCCGGCCCGCACGACGTACCCCGCGCACAGGTCGCGCCGCCACCAGCGCCGTCGACCGTGCTCAGGGACACAGGCGGCCGGGAGGGTCAGCCACGAGGCGCCCGACGGAGCGCCCCCCTCACGCGACGTCCGTCCCCTCCACCACCAGCGCGGTCGGCCGCCCGAACAGGTACCCCTGGGCCAGCGGGTAGCCGAGGTGGCGCAGCTCGTCGGCGACCTCCCGGGTCTCGACGCCCTCGGCGACCAGGCCGAGGCCGAGCGAGCGGGCCAGGCCGGCCACGGCGGTGACCACCGCCCGGCCCTGCGGGGTGTCCAGCCCGGCCACGAAGCGGCGGTCCACCTTGAGCCCGTCGACCGGCAGCGAGGTGAGGTAGACCAACGAGCAGTAGCCGGTGCCGAAGTCGTCCAGCAGCACGCCCACCTTCTGCCGGCGCAGCTCGGAGAGCACGGCCACGGCCTCGGACATGTCGGTGAGCACGCTGGTCTCCGTCACCTCAACGACCAGCAGCTCGCCGGGTAGGCCGTAGCGGCGCAGCAGATCGGCCACCTGGCCCGGCAGCGCCGGGCCGATCTGCTGGGCCGAGAGGTTCACCGTCACCTTCGCGGTGTCGCCGCGGGCGGCCCAGCCCGCCGCGTCGGCCACCGCCTGCTCGAGCACCCAGGCGCCCAGGGTCCGGATCGCGCCGGTCGCCTCGGCCACGTCGAGGAAGTGGTCCGGGGCGCGCAGGGCGCCGTCGTGCCACCACCGGAGCAGGGCCTCGCGCTTGCGCACCCGACCCGAGGCGAGGTCGACGATCGGCTGGTAGTGCAGCCGCAGGGAGCCGTCGCGGGTGGCGGTGGCCAGGGCGGTCGACACCGACACCCGCCGCGCCGCGTCGGCACGCAGCCCGGCGTGGAACAGCAGGCTGCGGGCGCCCCCGCTGGCCCGGGCCCGGCCCAGCGCCGCCTCCGCGTCGCGCAGCAGGTGCTCCGCAGCCGCCTCGGCCTCGCCGGGCCGGTCGCCCCCTCCGGGCGGGGCCACCGCGATGCCGGTGCTCAGGGTGACCGCCGTCGGCACCTCGTGCTGCGGCAGCGGCTCGCCGACCCGGTCGGCCAGCCGGCCGGCGAGCGCCTCGGCCTCGGCGGGCCCGGCCTCCACCACCACGGCGAACTCGTCGCCGCTGAGCCGGCCGACCACGTCGCCGGGGCGGACCGAGCGCTGCAGGCGGGCGGCCACGTGCCGCAGCACGGCGTCGCCGGCGGCGTGCCCGAGCGCCTCGTTCACCGCCCGGAACCCGTCGACGTCGCACAGCAGCAGCGCGACCGGGGCGGTGGCCAGGCTCAGCCGGAGGGCCAGCTGGGCGAGCAGCCCGGCACGGTCCGGCAGGCCGGTGAGCGGGTCGCCGCCGCCGACCGGGGGCAGCCCGTCCCGGGTGCGCGCCGTCATCTCGTAGTGGCTGACGACGACGTAGCCGGCACCGGCCACCGCCTCGTCGTCCGGTCCGGCCGCCCGGCCCGTCGGTGCCGGCAGCAACGGCGAGACCTGCATCCGGAACCAGCGACGCTCGGTGGGGGTCGAGCACTCGTAGTCGAGGCTGAAGCCGGGCAGCGCGCCGGTGAGGACCGCCTCCAGCCCGTCCGCCGCGTCGCCGGCACCGCCCGAGCACGGTCCGCTCGCCGCCCGGCACAGCGCCACGTAGTCGACCCCGACCTGGGTGTCGGTGCCGCAGCCGGCCCCCTCGCAGGTCCCCCCGTCGCACGCGTCCGCACCGCCGTTGGCCTCCCAGAACCGCTCCCACGCCCCGTTGACCGCGACGATCCGCCCGGCGGGGTCCAGCACCGCGGTCTGCGCCGGTGTGCTGGCCAGGACGCCGGAGACCAGCGCGTGGAGGGCGAGGTTCTGCTCCTGCGCGCGCCGGCGCTCGGTGACGTCTCGCTGCACCGACACCCAGTGGGTGAACCAGCCGGTCTCGTCGCTGACCGGGGTGATGTCGATCTCGACCCAGAAGGGGGAGCCGTCCTTGCGGTGGTTCAGCAGCTCCACCCGCACCGGCCGCCACTCCTCCAGCGCCCGGCGCAGCTCGGCGCGCGCGTCGGCGGAGGTCTCCGGGCCCTGCAGGAACCGCGGGGAGCGCCCGAGCACCTCCTCCAGCGCGTAGCCGGTGTGCCGCAGGAACGCGGCGTTGGCGTAGACGATGCGCGGCCCGGGCTCGTCGAACGGCTCGGCCTCGGTCACCAGCACGGCGTCGGAGACGGTGTCCAGCAAGGTGGCGAGCAGCGCGAGCCGCTCCCCCGCGCTGCCGTGGCGCCCGCGTGCGGGCGGCCGCTGCGGGTTGGGGGTGCCGCGCAGCCACAGCCGCTCCAGCTCGTCCGCGCCCGCCGGTGCAGGGACGTGCGCGTGCGTCGTCTCGGTGCCCACGTCCATGGCCACGCTCGTCAGCCCCGTTCTCGCCCTCTCGCCCCCTGCCGGTCCCTCCGCACCCGGTACGTCGGCGGCCGGTCGGTGCGCCTGAGCAGAGCGGCGCGGTCCGGTGGTCGGACGCCGGCACGAGGCGGGGCAGATCCGGACGGGCCGGTCAGCCGTCGACGACGTAGCGGCGCGGGACGAACGTCTGCGACTCCACCGGCGGGCGGACGTAGGCCCGCCGCTGGCGCCGGGGCAGGTCGATCGCCTCGTGCTCGAGGTGCTCGTAGGGGAACTGCTCGAGCAGGTGGGCGATGACGTTGAGCCGGCTGGAGCGCTTGTCCTCGGCGTCCACCACCCACCAGGGACACTCCTTGGTGTCGGTGTAGGCGAACATCTCGTCCTTGGCCTCGGCGTAGTCCACCCAGCGGGCCTGCGCCTCGAGGTCCATCGGGCTGAGCTTCCACCGCTTGGCCGGGTCGTCGATGCGCGCCTGGAAGCGCCGGCGCTGCTCCTCGTCGCTGATCGACAGCCAGTACTTCACGATCTTGATGCCGTCGCGCAGCAGCATCCGCTCGAAGGACGGACAGCTGCGCATGAACTCCTCGTACTCGGCGTCGGTGCAGAAGCCCATCACCCGCTCGACGCCGGCGCGGTTGTACCAGGAGCGGTCGAACAGGACCATCTCCCCCGCGGCGGGCAGGTGAGCCACGTAGCGCTGGAAGTACCACTGGGTCCGCTCGCGCTCGGTGGGCGCCGGCAGCGCCACCACCCGTGCCCACCGCGGGTTGAGCCGGTAGGTGATCCGCTTGATGACCCCGCCCTTGCCGGCGGTGTCGCGCCCCTCGAACACCACGACGACCCGGCCGCCGGTGGCCCGCAGCCACTCCTGCAGCGCCACCAGCTCGCCCTGCAGCCGGCCCAGCTCCTTCTCGTACTGCCTCCGGGTGAGCCGGACCGGCCCCGCCCCGCCGCCGGTGCCGACGTCGCTGTCCGCCATGCCGCGATCATCCCCCGCCCGGTCGGGACGAGGGTCACCCTCGGGCACATCGCGGTGAGCCGGCTCGACCCAGGGCCCGCACCCTCGCGTCCGGCGCGAGGACGACGGCGCACCCTCAGCGGGCCAGCGCCCCGGGCGCCCGCCGCAGCAGCAGCGGCGCGGCCAGCAGCCCCACCGCGACGACGAGCGCCACCAGGCCGGCCAGCACCAGCGGCAGCGAGCCGTCGGCGCCCCAGGCCAGCCCCGCCCAGACGCCGGCCACCAGCACCCCGGCGCCGGTCACGCCCTGGAACACCCCCTGCCCGGTGCCCTGGTCGCGCTCACCGACCAGGGAGGAGACCCAGGCCTTGCCGACGCCGTCGGTGAACGCGGTGAAGGTGCCGTAGACGGCGAGCAGCAGCCAGGCGGCCAGGTGCGAGCGGGTCGCCCCGAGCCCGACGTAGGCCAGGGCGAAGGCGAGCAGCCCCACCGCGACGACCCGGTGCCGGGGCATCCGGTCGGCCAGCGCGCCGGCGGGGTAGCTGAGCGCGGCGTAGACGAGGTTGTAGCCGACGTAGGCCAGCACCACCGCGGCCACCCCGAAGCCGATCTCGGACAGGCGCAGCAGCAGCAGCGCGTCGGGGAAGTTCACCAGGCTGAACAGCCCGAGCACGCCGACGACCCGCCAGTAGCGGTCGGGCAGCTGGCTCGGCCGGAAGGCCGGCCGAGACCTCGCGGGGGCGCGCGGCGGCTCGCGCAGCGCCAGCACCAGCAGCGCGCTGAGCACCGCGGGCACGACGGCGATGACCAGCAGCGGCCGGATCTGGTGGTCGAGCAGCTCGTAGGCCGCCAGCCCGATCAACGGCCCGACGACGGCGCCGGCCGTGTCCGCGGTGCGGTGGAAGCCGAACGCCCGGCCGCGCTGGTCCGGCGGCACGTCGGCGGCGATGAGCGCGTCGCGCGGGGCGCCCCGGACGCCCTTGCCGAACCGGTCCACGCTGCGCCCGGCCAGCACCACCGGCCAGCCGGGCGCCACCGCCACCAGCGCCTTGCCGACCGCGGCCAGCCCGTAGCCGAGCCCGACCAGGGGTCGGCGGGCGTAGCGGTCGCTGACCCGCCCGCTGACCACCTTGGTCACCGCGGCCACACCCTCGGCCAGGCCCTCCACCAGCCCGACGGCCACGGCCGGCGCCCCGAGCACCACGGTGAGGAAGATCGGCAGCACCGGGTAGAGCAGCTCGCTGGCCGCGTCCTGGAGGAAGGAGACCCCGGAGACGACCTTCACGTTGCGGGTGAGCCAGGCACGCTCCCCGGTGGCGCCGGTCACGCTCATCAGCCACCTTCCTGCGGCGCGGGAGCGCCCGGCTCGGACCCGCGCACGCTACCCGTGCCCCGCACCTCGGTGCCCGCCGCGCCGGTCCCGCAGAGCAGGACATCCGGCGGTGCCCTGGCGCATGCTGTGGGGGCCGACGGCGGTTCAGCAGCCGGACGATCACGGTCCGGACCAGGGGAGGACGCTTCGTGAGCATGTCGCAGTCGCCGCTGCCGCCGTCGACGCGGCGAGGGGTGGTGACCCCGCGCCGGGTGGTCGGCGCGGTCCTGGTGGTGCTCGCCGCGGTGCTGCTGGCGCAGAACGCCGCGAGCACGAAGGTGACGGTCTTCCTCTGGTCGTTCCGGGCGCCGCTGTGGGTGTGGCTGCTCGTGGCCGGGGTGGTCGGCGCGGCCGCGCTCGCGCTGCTGCGCCGCCGGGCCCGCCGCCGCTGACCGGTCAGCCGGACGGCGTGGGGGCCGGGGTGGACGCGGCCGGGGAGGCCGGGGGGGTGGTCGCGACCGGCGTCGGCATGGGGGTCGGGGTGGTCAGGACCAGGTAGTCCGTGGCGGTGAGCGGGGCGCTGGTCAGCGCCCCGGAGGGCAGCGGCGCGTCGGCCGGCTGCCCGTCGCGGGACAGCTGCACCGCCCGCACCCCGGGGAGGCTGGTGGCGGTGAGGACCAGCTGGGCCACCGCCCGGCGGCTGCCGTCGCCGCTCGGGGCGTCCACCTCGCCCCCGATCTCGATGGTGGCCACCCCGTCGGTCTGCGAGACCACCGTGAGCTTGGTCCCGGGAGGCAGCGCCGAGGACAGGCCCTTCTCCCGCTCGCCGTCGGTCGGCCCGGCGGCGAGCTGCTCCAGCAGCGCCGGCAGCTGGTCGACCGAGATGCTGCCCGGCAGGTCGCGGCCCTGCCCGGCCAGCGAGCCGTCCTTGCGCAGGAAGTAGACCTGCGGGGCGAAGGGCACCGGCGTCCCGGTGGCGGTCGAGGGCGCCGACGGCGTGGGCGCGGCCAGCCCGTAGGGCACCTTGGTGGCGGTGATGACCTGCGGCTCCCCGCCCGTGGGCACCCCGCACCCGGCCACCGCCAGCAGCAGGGCCCCCGGCGCCAGGACTCCGACGACGTGTCGGAGAAATGTCCGGTCCACCGGGGCCTTCATCGGGCCACCGGCAGGGAGAGCACGAACCGGGCGCCCCCGCGCGGGCTGTCGGTGCACCACGCGGCGCCCCCGTGCAGGGCGGCCGTCTCGGCCACGATCGCCAGACCCAGCCCGGCGCCGGGCAGCGACCGGCGGGCCGCGCGCGGTCCGCGGGCGAAGCGCTCGAAGACCCGCTCGCGCTGATCGGGCGGAACGCCCGGTCCGGCGTCGTCGACGAAGACCATCGCCCGCTCGCCGCGCCGCTCCACCACGACCTCGGCCACGCCGCCCGCGTGCCGGTCGGCGTTGTCCAGCAGGTTGGCCATCGCCCGCTCCAGGCGCACCTTGTCCCCGAGCACCTCCACGTCGCGGTCGGCGTGCAGCGCCACCTGGTCGCGACCGGTCCGGCGCAGCAGGTGCTCCACGACGAGGGCCAGCGGCACCGGGACGGGGTCGGCGATCGGTGCGCCGGCGTCGGCGCGGGCCAGCTCGAGCAGGTCGTCCAGGGTCTGCCGGAAGCGCGCCAGCTCCACGACGACGAGGTCGAGTGCCTCCTGCGCCCGCTCGGACAGCTCGCCCCGGCGGGCCCGCATCACCTCCACGCTGGTGACCAGGGTGGTGAGCGGCGAGCGCAGCTCGTGGCTGACGTCGCCGACGAACCGGGCGTCGCGCTCGATCCGCTGCTCCAGCGCGTCGACCATGCTGTTGAAGCTGCCCACGATGGTGACCAGGTCCGGGTCGTCGGTGGCCGGCAGCCGGGTGGCGAGGTCGCCGCCGGCGATCCGGGCCGCGGCGCCGGCCACCTGCTCCAGCGGCTGCACCACCAGCCGGCTGGCGCGGATCCCCAGCACGATGCCCGCGGCGGTGGCGGTGGCCGCGCCCGCGGCCAGCACCGCACCGAGGGTCCGCAGCACGGTCTCGAGCTCGCTGAGCGGCGCCACCTCGTAGAACGCCAGGCCCGCCTGCGGGACCGGCACCCCGACGACCAGCTTCGGCTCGCCGCGCGAGCGCGTGCGCACGGTGCCCGCGTCGCCGCCGTCAACGACGGACTGCAGCGCCTCGGGCACGTCGTCGTGCCCGACGTCCAGGGAGGAGGAGTACCAGGTGCCGGCACTGCGCACGACGACGTCGCCGCTGCCGGGGACGAGGTCGGCGATCGCGTCGCCCACCTTGGTCCCCGCCGTGGACAGCCGGGCGCGCAGCAGGTTGGCGTCCACGTAGGCCTGCCGGGTGCTCGACCGCTCCCGGGAGTCCAGCAGGTAGCTGCGGGCCAGCAGGAACGTGGTGGTCACCAGCACGACCGAGACGAGGAACGCGCCGACGCCGAACGCGAGCACGACGCGCGCCCGCAGGCCGCGCGCACCGAGGCCGCTGCGCCCGACCCGACTCAGCCCGGCCCCACCCGGCATCGACATCCTCATCGCCCGCGGAGCCGCCGAGCAGCGGTCACTGGCGGTCCAGCCGGTAGCCCAGCCCGCGGACGGTGACCACGATCCGCGGCTCGCCCGGGTCCTTCTCGACCTTGGTCCGCAGCCGGCGCACGTGGACGTCGACCAGCCGCTCGTCGCCGAAGAAGTCGTGCCCCCACACGCGTTCGAGCAGCACCTGGCGGCTCAGCACGCGGCCGGCGGAGGCCGCCAGCTCGCACAGCAGCCGGAACTCGGTGAGCGTGAGCGGCAGCTGCTCCTCGCCGCGGTGCACCGTGCCGCGGGCCTCGCGCAGCACCAGCGGCGCCTCCGGGTCGGCGTCCAGCAGCACCTCGTCGGTGGGCGGCTCGGTCTCCGGCGCCGCGGTCCGGGCGCGCCGGCGCAGCGCGCGCAGCCGGGCGGTGATCTCCTTGACCTCGAACGGCTTGGTGACGTAGTCGTCGGCCCCCGCCTCCAGGGCGGCGACGACGTCGTGGGTGTCGTTGCGGGCGCTCACCACGATGATCGGCAGGTCGTGGCTGCGCCGGACCTCGCGGATGCAGGCGAAGCCGTCCATCTCGCCGAGCATGAGGTCGACGACCATGAGGTCCGGCGGGCGCACCGCCACCATCTCCAGCGCCACCTCGGCGCCGGTGGCCTCGGCGACGTCGTAGCCCTCGTCCTCCAGCGCCCAGCGCAGGGCGGTGCGGATGTGGTCGTCGTCCTCGACGACGAGAAGACGCAGGGCCACGGCGCTCATGCTGCCAGGCCACCCGGGCCGCCGACGACAGATGACGGCGCGGAGCGGGAGTCGTCACACGATCGCAAACCGGACGTACGTGGACCCGCAACGCGGCGGGGGGACCTTGACCGTCGTACGAGGCGGTCGGGTGCCGGCGAGAGGTCGGCATGCGCACGGGCACCACCAGCGGGAGGCACGCAGATGACGGCTACCAGCGAGGTTCGGCACCGCGGGGCGGGCAGCGCGGCTCACCCGCGAGCCGGCTCGGTCCGGCCGGAGGGCCGCACCTCCGCGCGCAGCGGCAGCCTCACCGCCCTGGCCGACCCCGGCCTGGTCACCGACGGCCGGTGCGAGGACGAGGCCGTCGTCTTCGTCACCGATGCCCTGCTGGCCGACGGCCTGGCCGAGCTGCGCTGGCTGCTGCACGACCACGTGCTGGCCGGGGTGCGGGTGCTCACCGTCGACCTCAGCGGGGTGGAACAGCTGTCCTCCCCGGCGGTGGCGACCTTCCTGTGGGCCCACCGGTCCTGCCGCGCCCGCGGCGGCGGCGTCGTGCTGCGCGGCGCCAACCGCAAGACCCTGGACCTGCTGCGCCGCACCGGGCTGTGGCGGGTGCTCCAGGTCGAGTCCGGCGGTGCCTCGGCGCGCGGCATCCGGCGGGCGGGGTGAGCGCCGTGACCACCACGACCTCCACCACCGCGGGCACCGCGACCTCGTTCGAGCCTCGCACCGCGAGGCGGGCCGGGCTCGCCGGCCCTCGGCGCACCCCCGTCGACGTCGGCCGTGGGCTGGTCGACCTGCGCGGGCGGGCCCCGGGCGTCGAGCACGCACACCTCGGCGCGTCCCACCACGCCGTCGACGCGGCCGGCGCCGCCGCTGCCGTCGACGACCCCCTGGGCTGGCGCGGCTGCTGGTGGCGGGCGAGCGGCGCGGTGGTCCGGGTGGGCCGCCTGACCGGGGCGGCCACCGGGAGCCTGCGCGTCGTGGTGGCCGAGCCCGACCCGCCGGTCACCGGCGAGGCCCTCACCGAGCTCACCGAACGGCTCGACCTGGCCCTGGTCCGGCTGGACCGCGACGGCGCGGCCCTGCCCGACGTCGTCGAGGAGCTGGTCCGCATCCCGGTGGCCGGCTCGGTCCGCGGCCGGCTGGGCTGCCTGGTCGTGCTCGACCTCGGCCCGGACGGGCGGGTCGACACCAGCGTGCGCTGCGCCCCCGGACCGCTGCGGCTGGCCGCGGACTCCTCCGTCGAAGCGGTCTGCCCGCCCTTCGGCAGCGCCGCCATCACCCTCGCCCCGCACGAGGCCCTGGTGGTCACCACGCCCTCGGCGCTGGACGGCGCCGACGTCGAGAGCGCCGTGGGCGCGCCGGCGGCCGGAGACGGCCCGGGCACGGGGCCGTGCGAGCTGCTCGACCGGCTGACCTCCGGCGGCATCGGGCCGGGCCTGCCGCGGGTCGGCGGGCTCACCGGCGGGGTGGACGGTGCCGCCGCGGCAGGGGCGGCGGTGCTGGCGATCATGCGCGCCTAGCGCGCCCTCGCGTGCGGGTTACCCGCGGGTAGCATCGGGGGCGTGAGCGTTCTGGAGTCCCGCTGGGTCGACCTCGACGGCCCGACGCACTACGTCGACTTCGGCGGGCCGGCCGACGGGCCCCGGGTGGTGCTGGTGCACGGTCTGGGCGGGTCGCTGCTCAACTGGCTCTCGCTGGCGCCGCGGCTCACCGCGACCTGCCGGGTGCTGGCGCTGGACCTCGCCGGTCACGGGCGCACCCAGCCCTTCGGCCGCTCGACGTCGGTGCGCGCCAACGCCAAGCTGCTGCGCCGGTTCATCGAGGAGGTGGCCGGCGGACCGGCCGTCGTGGTCGGCAACTCGATGGGCGGACTGATCACCCTGCTGCTGGCCGAGCGGCACCCCGAGGTCGTCGCCGGCGCGGTGCTCGTCGACCCGGCCCTGCCGCAGCTGCGCCGTCGCCCGATCGACCTGCTCGTGGCCGCCGAGTTCGCGGTCTTCTCCGCCCCCGGCCTGGGCGAGCTGTTCATGCTGCTGCGGCGGCGGGCGATCCCGGCCGAGCGGCAGGTGCGCCAGGTGCTGGAGCTGTGCTGCGCGGACCCGGCCAAGGTGGACCCCGAGGTGGTGCGGCTCTCCCTCGAGCTGGCCCACGAGCGCAGCGCCTACCGCGGCGCCGACGCCGGCTTCCTGCGCTCGGCCCGCACCCTGGTCGCGATGCTGGCGCGCGCCTCCGTCGTCGAGGCGGCCATGGGTGCGGTGCGCGCGCCGGTGCTGCTGGTGCACGGCGACCGGGACCGGCTGGTAGCGGTGGAGGCGGCCCGCCGGGCGGCGCGGCAGAACCCGGGCTGGCGCTACGAGGAGCTCGCCGGCGTCGGCCACGTCCCCCAACTGGAGGCGCCCGAGCGCACCGCCTACATCTTGCTCGATTGGCTCGCCACCGTGGCCCGCGTGGCGGCGGTGCGCGCCGCCGCCTGAGCGGCCACTGGGCGCAGTTCCTCCTACGGCCTGTCGCAGGCGCCGTCGGGGCGCTGCCGGGCGGCCCCCTGCGCCACCCACCAGGGGACGGTCGTGCCGGTGCCGTCGTCGGCCTCGTCCAGCGCCCGGTCCACCGCGGCGGCCTCGTGCGCGTCGGCGCGCTGCCAGCGCAGGAACAGCAGGGCGAGGAACGGCAGGTCGATGACGTCGGCCACGAACCAGAGCACCGCGCCGGCGTGCTGCTGGTCGCCGAGCGCGTGGGCGCCCCAGGGTCGGGGGAACGCACTCCAGTAGGCCGGCGAGAGCACGTGCGTGCGCAGCCGGACGACCAGGCCCGGGATGGCGTCCAGGATCAGCTCGAGGATCCCCACCAGCACCGCCACCGCGATGAGCGTGGAGGTCTCCGCGCCCGCCTCCCCCACCAGCGGCACGGCCAGCACCGCGCCGACCGCGAGCAGCCCGAGCTGGGTCAGCGCCAGGACCCACGCGTGCCGGAGCGAGTCGGCCATGAGCGGGGTGAAGAACACCGCGGTGATCGCCAGCGGCACCAGCAGCGGCCCGACCAGCGGGCTGGTCAGCACCCGCCAGGGCCGGGAGGACAGCACCGCGTCCAGCAGGCCCGTGCCGCGCCCCGCGGCGCGCACCAGGGAGAGCGGGCGGCCGGCCATGACCAGGACCGGCACCAGGGTGAGCAGCAGCGAGACCTGGGTGGCGTAGACCCACATGAGCCGGCCCGCGTAGGCGCCGAGGAACGACGAGGTCACCAGCACCACGGAGCCGAGGCCGGCGGCCAGGAACACCGCGGTCCGGGCCGGCGACCAGCGTCCACCGGCCTGCCGCACGGCGCGGACCGCGAGCAGGTAGCCCGCGGCGGCCGCGACCACCAGCACGAGGACCACCGGGTCGAGCACCCAGTGGGTCAGCGCCGAGGCGGGGTCCAGGGGCGGGAGCGACCGTGGGTCGGGCACGAGCTCGACGCTACGCCGCGGCGTAACGGGCGCGAAACACGGGTGGAACCGCGCGGCAACGACCCGCCCCGACCGTGTCCCCTGGTCCCGACCGTCGGCGGGAGGGCGAGCCGGGAGGTCAGCGTGGCGGTGGGGCAGGTCGACGCGGCGGACACCGGCTGGCTGCTGGTCTGCACCGCGCTGGTGCTGCTCATGACCCCGGGGCTGGCCTTCTTCTACGCCGGCATGGTGCGCGCCAAGAACGTCCTGTCGATGCTGCTGCAGAACTACGTGGCCATCGCGGTCGTCTCGACCACGTGGGTCGTCGTCGGCTACGCGCTCGCCTTCGGCCGCGACCACGGCGGCCTGCTCGGCGGCCTGGCCATGGCCGGGTTCCACGACGCCGAGCGGGCCGTGCCGGGACTGCCCGGGCTGACCGTGCCGCCGGTGGCCTTCGCCGCGTTCCAGATGATGTTCGCGGTCATCACCGCGGCGCTGCTCACCGGCGCGGTGGCCGACCGGGTGCGCTTCGGCGCGTTCGTGACCTTCGTAGCCGTGTGGTCGGTGGTGGTCTACGCCCCGCTGGCGCACTGGGTGTTCAGCCCGCACGGGTGGCTGGCCCGGATCGGGGTGCTCGACTTCGCCGGCGGCACGGTGGTGGAGATCTGCTCCGGCGCCTCCGCGCTGGCCCTGGTGCTGGTGGTCGGCAACCGGGCCGGTTTCGACCGGGAGGCGATGCACCCGCACAACCTCCCGCTCACCCTGCTCGGCGCCGGGCTGCTCTGGTTCGGCTGGTTCGGCTTCAACGCCGGCTCGGCCCTGCACGCCGACGCGCTGGCCGCGCACGCGCTGGTCACCACCCACCTGGCCGGCGTCGGCGGGCTCATCGGCTGGCTGGCGCTGGAGAAGCGGGCCGCCGGCCACGCCACCACCCTGGGCGGGGCGTCCGGCGCGGTGGCGGGCCTGGTGGCGGTCACCCCGGCCGCGGGCTACGTCGGGGTGCTGCCCTCGCTGCTGCTCGGTGCGCTGGCCGGCGCGGCCTGCCTGCTGGCCATCCGGCTGAAGTTCCGCTTCCGCTACGACGACGCCCTCGACGTCGTCGGCGTGCACTACGTCGGCGGTGTGGTCGGCACGCTGTTCGTCGGGCTGTTCGCCTCGCACGCGGTGAACGGCGCGGTGCACCACCAGGGGCTGCTGCTCGGCGGCGGGCTCGAGCAGCTCGGGCTGCAGCTGGTGGGCGTGCTGGCCGCCTCCGTCTGGGCCTTCGGGGTGACCTACGCGGTGGCCCGCGGCGTCGACCGGTTCCTGCCGCTGCGCGCCTCCCGGGACGACGAGCTCGCCGGGCTGGACTCGAGCCAGCACGCCGAGACCGCCTACGAGCTCGGCACCGCCACCGGCTTCGGTAGGTTCGGCGCGTGAAGCTGGTCACCGCCGTGGTCAAGCCGTTCAAGCTCGACGACGTCAAGGCCGCGCTCGAGCGGCTCGGCGTGCACGGGCTGACGGTGAGCGAGGTCCAGGGCTTCGGCCGGCAGAAGGGCCACACCGAGGTCTACCGGGGCGCCGAGTACCAGGTCGACTTCGTGCCCAAGGTGAAGATCGAGGTCGTGGTGGACAGCGCGCTCGCCCTCGACGTCGTCGAGGCGGTCACCGAGGCGGCCCGCACCGGGAAGATCGGCGACGGCAAGGTCTGGGTGACGCCGGTCGAGCACCTGGTGCGGGTGCGCACCGGGGAGACGGGGACCGACGCGCTGTAGGAGGGTTCTCGCCAGGCCCTGCCACACGGCTGTGCGGCCCCGGCGTCCACGGTCAACGGCGCTGGTGACGGCGGGAGCTGGGCGGGGGCCGAGTCCCGCGGGTCGGCCATCCCAGCCGTTCACGATCGAACTGATTGGGTCGGGGGCACCCTGACCCAATAGGTTCGGCTCCGGGTGCCCCTCACCCAATCAAGATGATCTCCGACGCCGGCAGCGGCGGTCTCCCCGCGCTCGGCTCCTCCCGTCACCAGCGCCTTCGCCACCCCCGCTGCCGCACCGTCGGGCCAGCGCGCACGACGGCGCGGCCCCCGCGCGCACCCCCGCGTGTGCGGGGGCGAGGATGGGGGCAGGCAGAGCGCAGCAGGCGAGCGGGAGGCCGGCGTGACCCAGCATCTCGAGGTGACCCCAGCGGTCACCGCGCCCGCGCCTGCGTGCTTCCCGGTCTCCCTGCTCACCGACCGGTACGAGCTCACCATGCTCTCCGCGTTCGTCGAGGAGGGCACCGCCCGCCGGCGCGCGGTCTTCGAGGCGTTCTCCCGGCGGCTGCCGGAGGGCCGGCGCTACGGCGTGGTGGCCGGGCTCGGCCGGCTGCTGGACCTGCTGCGCGGCTTCCGGTTCGACCCCGACGAGATCGACTGGCTGCTGGCCGACGGGGTCGTGACCGCCGGCACCGCCGACTACCTGCGCGGGTTCCGGCTCACCCTCGACGTCGACGCCTACCGCGAGGGCGAGCTCTACTTCCCCGGCAGCCCCGTCCTCACGGTGCGCGGCGAGCTCGGGCAGGCACTCATCCTCGAGACGCTGCTGCTGTCGGTGCTCAACTTCGACACGGCGGTCGCCTCGGCCGCCGCGCGCATGGTGGTGGCCGCCGAGGGCCGCCCGCTCATCGAGATGGGCTCGCGCCGGGCGCACGAGGAGGCGGCGGTGGCCGCGGCGCGCGCCGCCTACCTGGCCGGTTTCGGCTCCACCAGCAACCTCGCCGCCGGACGCGCCTACGGCATCCCCACCGTCGGCACCGCCGCGCACGCGTTCACCCTGGCGCACGCCGACGAGCGCGGGGCCTTCGCCGCCCAGGTGGCCGCGCACGGGCCCGGCACCACCCTGCTGGTCGACACCTTCGACATCGAGCGGGGCATCCGCACCGCGGTGGAGGTGGCCGGCCCGCAGCTGGGCGCGGTGCGCATCGACTCCGGCGACCTGTCGGTCGAGTCCCGCCGGGCTCGGGCGCTGCTGGACTCCCTCGGCGCCACCGGCACCAAGGTCGTGGTGACCTCCGACCTGGACGAGTACGTCATCGCCGCGCTGGCCGACGCCCCGATCGACACCTTCGGCGTGGGCACCCGGGTGGTGACCGGCTCGGGCGCGCCCACGGCGGGGATGGTCTACAAGCTGGTGGCCATCGCCGACTCCGACGACCCGGGCGCGCCGCTGCGACCCGTGGTGAAGAAGTCGGCCGGCAAGGCGAGCGCGGGCGGGCGCAAGGTGGCCACCCGGCTGCTCGACGACGGCGTGGCGGTGGCCGAGCGGCTGGCGCTGCGCGGCGACGGGCCGCAGGACGGCGCTCCACCCGGCCGCCCGCTGCAGGTGGCGGCGGTCCGCGGCGGCGAGGTCGTGCACGCGCCGTCGCTGGCCGAGGTCCGCGACTTCCACGCCCGGGTGCGGGCCGAGCTGCCGCCCGCGGCCCTCGAGGTGGCCGACGGCGACCCGGCGCTGGTCGCCTCCTTCGCCGAATCCCCCCGCAGCACTGGAGGAACCCGATGACCGGCCTGAGGACGGACACAGCTTCCGACGGCGGCCGTGCGCTGCTCGTCGTCGACGTGCAGAACGACTTCTGCGAGGGCGGCAGCCTGGCCGTGGTGGGCGGCGCCGCGGTGGCGGCGGCCGTCAGCGACTGGGTCCGCGCCCAGGGGGACCGCTACGCCGCGGTCGTCGCCTCCTCCGACTGGCACGTGGCCGGCTCGGACAACGGCGGCCACTTCCATGCCACCGGCGACGACCCCGACTTCGTCAGCACCTGGCCGGCGCACTGCGTGCAGGGCACCGCGGGTGCCGAGTACCACCCGGCGCTGGAGACCGGGCTGCTCACGCACCACGTCCGCAAGGGCGAGGGCGAGCCGGCCTACTCGATGTTCGACGGCAGGGTCGAGGGGGCGGACCAGGCCGGCCTCGACGTCGCGCTGCTGCTGAAGGAGCTGGGCGTGCGGGCCGTCGACGTCGTCGGCATCGCCACCGACCACTGCGTGCGCGCCACCGTCCTCGACGCGCGGACGCACGGCCTGGACACGCAGGTGCTGGTCGACCTCACCGCCGGGGTGGCGCCGCGCACCACCGCGCTGGCCATGGTGGAGATGCAGGAGGCCGGCGCGCTGCTCACGACGTCGGCCCGGATCGCCTGACGAGGGGACGCCGAATGGCAGCGCGGGACACCTCCGGTCACGGCTCCGACGACTCGTCGGAGAGGGGCCCGTTCGCGGTCACCGTCGACCTCGCCGTCTTCACCATCCGGCAGGGCGTGCTGTGCGTGCTGCTCGTCGAGCGCGGCAACGAGCCGTTCCGGGGCCACTGGGCGCTGCCCGGCGGGTTCGTCGGCGTCGAGGAGTCGGTGGAGGACGCGGCCTGGCGGGAGCTGCGGGAGGAGACCGGGGTGAGCCGGTTCCCCGGCCACCTCGAGCAGCTGGCCACCTACGGCGACCCGGGCCGCGACCCCCGCGCTCGCGTCGTGTCGGTGGCGCACGTCGCCTTCGCCCCGGACCTGCCCGACCCCACCGCCGGGTCCGACGCCGCCAGCGCCCGCTGGTGGCCGGTGAACGACCTCGGTCTGGACCCCGCTCCCGACGGCGTCGAGCCCACCGAGGCCCCCGTGCTCGCGTTCGACCACGCCCAGATCCTGCGCGACGCCCTGGAACGGGCGCGCAGCAAGCTGGAGTACACGACCCTCGCGGTGCAGTTCGTCCGCGAGCCGTTCACCCTGGCGGACCTGCGCCGGGTCTACGCGGCGGTGTGGGGCACCGCCCCGGAGCTGGGCACCTTCCGGCGGCGGGTGCTGTCCACCCGCGGCTTCGTCGAGCCCGCACCACGGACGGCGGAGGGAGCCACTCATGACGCGGGGCGTCCCCCGCTGCTCTACCGCGCCGGCACCGCCACCGCCCTGCAGCCGGCCATGCTGCGGCCTGGCCCCGGCGTCGTCGACGTCGACCCCGACGACCTGTAGGAGAAGTCAGCGGTGCGGCGCCGGAGGCGGCGGGGGTGGCCAGCCGGGAAGCGGCGGCGCCATCCCCTCCACCCGGCGCAGCGCCGGCCGCGCCACCAGCCAGTAGACGATCGCCCCCACCAGGTGACCGAGCACGACGACCAGCGCCCACACCACCTGGTTCTGCCCGGCCGCGGCCCACTGCCAGCTCGGCCGGCGCAGCAGGTCGACCAGCGCCACCACCCAGAGCACGGTGCCGAGCACGGCCAGCGCGAACATCCCCAGGAAGAACAGCGCGAACGCGCCGCCGAACAGACTGCCGTCCACTGCCTTCTCCCCCGGTCGGCGGGCGACCCCGTTGCTGGGAATCTGCTGGTTCCCGACCCGAGCCTGTCACGGAAGCCTGCGGACCGCGCCGATACTTCGGCACGTGCACGCGAATCCGCCTCGACGTCGACGTGGCGCCGCTGCCCTGCTGGCCACCCTGCTCGCCGGCACCGTCGTCACGGCCGCGCTCGCCGGGTGCTCGCCCCGTGCCCGGACCACGGTGACGGTCCCCGACCCGCCGATCACGGCCCCCGGGACGTACGACCTGTCGGTGCACGAGGCCGGGGTCGAGCGCACCGTCCGGCTGCACGTCCCCGCCTCGCTGCCCGCCGGCCCGGTGCCGCTGCTCGTCGCGCTGCACGGCGGCGGCGGTTCGGGCCGGCAGTTCGAGCAGCAGACCGGCTTCGACGACCTCGCCGACCGCGGCGGGTTCCTCGTCGCCTATCCGGACGGCACCGGCGCCGGGCCGGGCGGGGACGTGCTGCGGACCTGGGACGCCGGCACCTGCTGCGGCACCGCGGCCCGGGACCGGGTCGACGACGTCGCCTTCGTACGGCACGTGATCTCGTTCGTGCAGGGGTCGCGGCCGGTGGACGCGAGCCGCGTCTACGTGGTCGGCCACTCCAACGGCGGGATGCTCGCCTACCGGGTGGCGTGCCAGCTCTCCGACGTCGTCGCCGCGGTCGCCGTCCAGTCCGGCGCGCTGCTGGTGCCGGACTGCCGGCCGTCCCGCCCGGTGCCGCTGCTGCACCTGCACGGCACCGCGGACCACAACGTCCCCTACGACGGCGGGGTCGGGACGAGCGGTGTCACCGAGGTCGACTTCCCGTCGGTGCAGCAGTCGCTGGCCGCCTTCACCGCCGCCGACCGGTGCACCGGGGCCCCGTCCACGGCCACCGACCCCGGGAATCCCGACCTGGTCCGCACCACGTGGAGCTGCGGTCCGGACGGGAGCACGCCGGTCCAGCTGCTCACCGTCCGCGGCGCCGAGCACGCCTGGATGGGCCACCCGGCGCAACGGTCGGTGCCGGACAACGTGCCCTACCAGGGGCTGGACGCGACGGCGACGACCTGGGCCTTCCTCAGCGCGCAGCGCCGCTGACCCCGGCCCCTCACCTCGCCACGATCAAGCAGGAATGGTGGGGCGCTGACAGAACTGCGCGCCACCAAGGGCTCACGCCTCACCCAGCGCGTCCCGCGTCTCCAGCACGGCCGCGAGGTCGGCGCGGACGACGTCCTCCAGCGCCTGGACCGCCAGCGGGTTCACCGCGCCCATCTCCTGCTCGTAGCGCAGGAAGGTCGGCGCGAGCAGCACGACGGCCACGACGTCGGCCTCGCGCCAGGGCGACCCGACCGGGTCGCCGCGGTGCAGCGCCACGAGGAACGGCTCGGGCGCTCCGCTGCGCGGCTGCAGGACCGCGTAGCGGTACGCGTCGCAGCTGCTCGCGTCGAGCCCGCCGGGCACGAGCGCCCGGACGACGCCGAGGTGCTCGGGCTCGGCGACGGCGATGGACACGGTCAGCGGTGCGGGCCGCCGGTCGCCGTCGACGACGAGCTCACGGTCGTCGAGCAGGTCGGTCAGGTGGCGCAGCTCGGCCAGGGTGAGGTCCTGCGGGAGCTCCTTGGCGGCGAGGTCCTCCCAGATGCGTGCGCAGGCCTCGACGAGCGTGACCACGTCCTCGGCCAGGCGACCCTCCCGCCCCAGCGCGTCGCGCCTGCGCTGAGCCCGTGCGGCCGGGGTCAGCGCGTCGCCGGCGAGGCGTTGCACGGTGCGCGCCAGCACCCGACGGGCTCCCCGCTTCCCGTGTGCGGCGGCATCCGGCTCCACGACGTCGAGTCTGCCGCAACGGACGTCGTGGACGGGTCAGCCCAGCAGGGCGTCCCGGTCGGCGGTGCGGACCTCGAGGAGGTCGCCGCCAGGTCCGGCGAGCAGCCGCTGGCGCACCGACTCGGCCACCTGCGCCTCCCGCCCCGGCGGCACGCTGAGCAGCAGCCCCAGGGTCCGCGGCGCCCAGCGCACCAGCAGGTCCTCGGCGCGCAGCGAGTCCTGCAGGCGGCGCACCACCGGTTCCAGCATGGTCACCGGCACCGGCGTGCCGCCGGCGGACTTGCGCAGCCGCACGTGGAGCACGACGGTGCCGGACGTGTGCTGCGGCCCGGCAGCGCGGTCGGTCAGCCGGCGCACCAGGTCCTGCGGTCCGGGCAGGCCTTCGAGCGGACCCCCTACGCCGGCGGAGGCACCGTGCCGGCCCGGTGCGGTGGCATGGGGGGTCACCACGAGCAGGGCCCGTCCGGGACCGACGGGGGTGAGGTGCACCTGGACCTGTCCGCCACCGCCACCGCCACCGAGCGGCCGGTCGCGCAGCACCGCGCCGGCCGCGCGGCCGTCCCGTGCGGCCGGCAGGGGCAGCAGGTCCAGCAGCCGCGAGGGAAGGGCGTCACCAGGTGCCAGGTCGGCCCCGGCCCAGCGCAGGAACGCCGGGTTGGCCGCCCGGACCACGGCGGCGCTGGAGTCGGCCAGCTCCAGCAGGGCGACGGCGACGTCGGTGGCCGCGTGCAGCGCCGCGGGCAGGTCGGAGACGTCGGAGACGTCGAGCAGCCCGGGCCCGGGGGCCCGGCCCGCACGGGCGACGGGATGGGGTGCGGGGCGCACCGGCTGCCCGGACGACGGCCGGCGCGGCAGGGGGACGGATCGGGGATCCACGAGAGGTGTGTCGGCGCGGCCGGACACCCCTTGAGGCGGCGTCGCCCGGTCAGCCGCCGGCGACCGGCCCGTCAGCCGTGCGTACCGGGCAGACCGAACAGACCGGACAGGCCGAACAGCTCGAGGCACCGTTCGGCGGGTGGGCGCGCGCCGGACAGGACCAGCCGCCGGCCGTCGACGTCGAGGCGGCGCGCCACCCGGGCGAGGGTGCGGGCGCCGTGCAGGTCGAGGAACTCCAGCTCGCGCAGGTCGATCCGCAGCTCGCCGTCGTCGTCGAGGTGCTCG
This sequence comes from Motilibacteraceae bacterium, assembly GCA_051953655.1. Lineage (GTDB taxonomy): Bacteria > Actinomycetota > Actinomycetes > Motilibacterales > Motilibacteraceae > JBQCHF01. Next base: position 8,040 of record JBQCIO010000141.1, on the reverse strand, counting down.
CCGACCCGGTACAGGACCTGCTCCACCTCGTCGGCGACCGCCATGTCGAGCTCGCCGACCAGGGACACGACGTCGTCGCGGGCGCGCACCTGCACCTGCGGCACGAGGGCGCCCGGCCGGCGGGGGACGTGCTGCAGCGAGTGCAGCACCATCGGCGGCCCGATCCGTCGGCCGGCGCCGGCGGGGTAGAGGCAGAGCGCGGTGAGCGGCAGCCGGTCGAACAGCGCGTCCACGGCCAGCTCGTAGGCCTCGAGCCGCGCCCGCTGCTCCAGGGTCCACTCGCCGACCTCGGTGTTCAGCACGGCCACCCGCTGGCCCGACCAGCCCTGCGACACGGCGGCGGCGACTCCGGCCGCCACGGCCGCCACCTGGGCGGTCGGGTCGGCGAGCACGAAGGAGCCGTCCGCGCGCTGCAGCGAGGCGACCTCGAGCTGGCCGGCCTCGAGCAGCTCGTCCCGAGCCGGCAGACCGTCCAGGAGGACGAGCAGCTCGGCCCGCGTCGCGGTGCCCAGCAGCCGCAGCTGCTCGTTCCGGCGGTGGCCCTCGGCGAGGAAGTCCGCCAGCACCTGCCCCAGCTCGGCGCGGTCGGCGTAGGCCCAGGCGACGTGCTGACCGGGCACCAGCCCGGTCACCTGCTCGAACCCCCGCAGCGCCGCCACCCTGGGACGCTACTGCAGGGAGATCATCCGGCGCGGTCGAACGCCCTCCCTGCCCCAGGCCGCGGAGCCGGCGTCGCCCCGGCACGTCCGGCTCCCAGCGGGTGCAGCACGACCCCGCCGTGCACGCGCTGGGCGAGCAGGTGCTCGGCGACCCAGGCGAGGTCGCGCCGGAGCGTCGCCTCCGAGCACCCGACACCCGTGCCGGCCGCCAGGAGCCGGGCGTCCTCGAGGGTCAGGTACCCCGTGCGGCGAAGGACGGAGACGAGCGCCGCCCTTCGCCGGCGGGTGGCCGAGCGCAGTCCGGTCCCGTCGGCCGGGGTCGCCGTGGCCGCGCTCACGGCTCCACCAGCTGCGCCACCGCCGGCGCGCGCCCGCAGGCGGTGCCGCGGATGTCGTCGGGCCACGCGATCGGCACGCCCAGGGTGTCGGTCAGCAGACGCTGGAAGTCCTCCAGCAGCCTGCTGTCGGCGCGCACCTTCCGCGGCGGCAGCCCCAGCATCAACGACTGCGCCACGAGCGCCCCGACCGCTTCGCCGATGCTCCACTCCACCGGGTGCAGCCGGTAGCACCCGTTGGTCACATGCGTGGTGCCGATGTTCTTGTTCGCCGGCAGCAGGTTGTCCACCCGCTGCGGCAGCAGCGCCCCGAGCGGGATCTGGAAGGGATAGCAGTCGACGTCGACGTAGGTGCGCCCGGCGGTGCTGGGGTGCAGGTCGATCCGGTAGGAGCCGACGCCCACGGCGTCGGCGAAGACCTCCGAGCCGGCGAGCTCCCCGCGCGCCTCCACCCCGACGTGCTGCTCCAGCACCGTGAACTCGGCGCGGATCCGCCGCGACTCGCGGATGTACGGCGCCTTCGCCAGGCCGTCCACCGTGTCGACGACGTCCGGACGGAGCCGGAGCCCGGCGTAGCCCGTGCCACCGTCCAGGCGGGGAGCCTCGGTCTGCATCCAGTACAGGAACGACAGCGACAGGGAGCGGGCCCCCTCGAGCGCTCGCTCAGGGTCCGCACCCGGCCCCACGAGCGGGGCGTCCCAGTAGTCCACCTGCGGCCAGTTCACCAGCGTGACGTCGTGCGCCACCGTCCCCGGCACGTACTGCTCACGGGCGAGGATCCGGCGGTAGTGCCACAGGTCGTGCCGACCGGGCACGTGGCCGTCCGCCGCGAAGATGTGCCGCTCGCGCACGGCGAGGTCGATGGGCTCGACGTCCACCCAGGACAGCTGCGGGCCGGGCCAGAAGGAGGGCACGTGCGTGCGCCAGTACTCGTAGCCGTCCGGCTGGTCGATGGTGTGGTCCTCACCGGCGCGGTGCTCCATGGGGAAGCACCAGGAGAAGGCCTGCTGGTCGAGCGGGTCGGCCACCGGGGCCGCGTGCAGCTCACCGGTCTCGTCCACCCCTTCGGCGCCGACGACGTGCTCCACTCCGGCGAGGGGGAGCAGGTCGCCGAGCTCGGTGGCGTCGACGACGTAGTCCGCGCCGATGGTCACCGACGCTCCGTCGGAGAGGCGCTGGAAGGTGACGGCGTCCACCTTGTCCCCGGCGCACTCCACCGAGAGCGGGCGGTGGCGCAGCAGGACGAGGATCCGCCCACAGGCCCGGTACGGGGCCAGCAGCTCGTCGAGGGCGGCGACGGCCACCCGGGGCTCGTGGCAGATCGGGCTGACGACGCCGAGGCCGGGGTTGAGCAGCGCGTCCGCGGCCACCTCGGACCTCAGCGGATAGGCCCGCCGGTAGTAGTCGCGGATGGAGCTGCGCAGCCGCCGGTAGCTCGCCGAGGCGTAGCGGGACTCGATCCACGGGTGCTCGTCCGGCGGCACCGCCTGGCTGGTGAGCTGTCCGCCCAACCAGTCGGTCTCCTCGGTGAGGACGACCTGGTGACCGAGCCGGGCCGCGGTGAGCGCGGCGGCGACGCCGCCGAGGCCGCCGCCGACGACGAGGAGGGCTGTTCGGGTCTCGTGCATGCTCATCCCTTCACGCCGCCTTCGGACAGGCCGGCGATGAAGCTGCGTTGGTTGAAGAGGAAGACGGCGAGGACCGGCAGCAGCACGAGGACGGAGCCGGCCATGGCGGGTCCGTAGGAGATGTTGCCGCCCACGAGGAACTTGCTCAGCGCGAGCTGCACGGTCTCGACCTCGGGCGAGTTGGTGATGACCAACGGCCAGAGGAAGTCGTCCCACACCGAGGTGAAGGCGAAGACCGCGACGGTGGCCACCAGCGGCCTGGCGAGCGGGACGTAGATCCGCCAGAAGATGGCGAGCTCGCCGGCGCCGTCCACCCTCCCGGCCTCGCCGAGCTCGTCGGCGAGGCCGAGGAAGTACTGCCGCGCAAGGAAGATGTTGAGCGGACCGATGAGGTGCGGGAGCGACAGACCGCCCAGCGAGTCGAGCAGGCCCGCGCCGCCGCGCCCCAGCCCGTCGTTGCCGCCTGCGAACGGGATGCCCTTGGTGACGAGGAACAGCGGGATCAGCGTGACCGCGACCGGCACCATCGTCGTCGCGACGATGGCGAGGAAGATCGGCGTGCTGCCCCGGAAGGGGAGCTTGGCGAAGGCGTAGCCGGCCAGCAGGGCGAAGACGCAGTTGGTCACCACGACCAGCACGGCCACCAGCAGCGAGTTGACCAGAGCCCGTCCCATGTTGCCGTCGACGAAGGCCACGGTGAAGTTGTGCAGCGTCGGGTGCGCCGGCAGCAGCCGCGGCTGCTCGCTGAACACCTCGGTCTCGGGCTTGAAGGCGATGGACAGCATCCACCAGAACGGGATGAGCACGAGGATCGTCGCGATGACGAGCGCGAGGAGCGAGCCGCGCCGACGGGAGGCCGCCCTCGTGCTCGTCATGACCGCGCTCACGTCTCCCTACCCATGCCGCGCAGCGACACCAGCGAGAAGGCGAAGATCAGCGCGAACAGCACGAACGCCATGGCGCTGGCGGAGCCGAACTGGTTGTTCTGGAAGGCCTGCTGATAGATGAGGTAGTTCGTCGTGGTCGTGGACCCGAGCGGACCACCGCCGGTCAGGATGAAGATCTCCGCGAACGACTGCGCGAGGTAGACGATGTTCACCGTGACGACGTAGACCATGACCGGTCGCAGGCCGGGCAGCGTCACGTGCCGGAAGCGGGCCCAGGCGCCGGCCCCGTCGATGGTCGCCGCCTCGTAGAGCGTCGCCGGGATCGCCTGCAGGCCGGCGAGGAAGAGGACCATGTTGCCGCCCAGCGCCTTCCAGACGCGCATCACCGCGACGGCGTGCAGGGCGGTCCCCTCGTCGAGCAGCCAGCTGTGCGGGGCGAGCCCCACGTGGCCCAGCAGGCTGTTGAACCAGCCCTCCGGGGAGTAGAGCCACAGCCAGACCAGGCTGACCGCCGTCAGCGGGACGATCCGCGGGAGGAAAAGACCCGCCCGCCAGATCCCGATGCCCCGCACCTTGCCGTTGGCGAGGATCGCCAGGCCCAGCGCGATCACGACCGCGAAAGGGAGCACCTCGGCCACGAACTGCACGGTGACCCGGATCGAGTGCAGGAAGTCGCTCGAGTGGGCGAGGCTCCGGTAGTTCTGGACGCCGACGAACGTCGGCGCACCGCGGTCCAACGGGCTGTAGCTGGTGAAGCTCAGCCAGAACCCATAGAGCATCGGGTAGAGGTGGGTGACCACCATGTAGGCGACGGCCGGAGCGACGAAGGCGAGGCCCATCAGCCGCTTGCGCCTCGTGGCGCCGCCGCGTCGGCGGGTGGGTGGGACGGCGGGCTGGGTCCGCCGGGTGGCGGACCCAGCCCGTGGAGCGAGGACCGTCACTGCGCTGCCAGGAGCGGGTCGGCCTCGGAGGCCGCGTCGGACAGGGCCTGCGCGGCGCTCACCTTGCCGTTGAGCGCCTGCTCGAGGTGCTTGTCCAGGACGTCACGCACCTGAACCCAGGCCGGCACGTTGGGGCTGCCGAGGTAGGCCGGAGCAGCCTGGATGAACTCCTTCATGAGGGGGTTCTGCTGCACGTAGCTGCCGCTCGCGCTGGAGGCCAGGGCGGGGAGCAGGCCAGCAGCCTGGGCGTACCGGTCGGTCACGTTCTTGGACACCATGAACTCGATGAACTTCCAGGCCAGGTCCTTGTTCTTCGAGTCCTTGTTGATGAACAGGCCCGGGCCGGGGCCGCCGAACGCCTTGGCGGTGCTGGCCGACAACGGTCCGAGGACGCCGATCTTGTCCGCGAGGTCGGGACGGGCCTTGACGATGTTGGCGACCTGGCTCGAGGTCGCCAGGACCATGGCCGCCTTCCCGGTGGCCAGCGGGTTCTGCCCTGCGGGCGCATTGGCGAAGTCGGCGCCGAGCTGGTTGCTGACGGGGTTGCCGCCCCGGTAGAGGTCGACGAAGTACTGCAGCGCCTTGGCACCCTCAGGGCTGTTCCACGCGGACTTCTTGCCGTCCGGCGTCAGCAGCGAACCGCCGTAGGAGCCGAGGAGCGCGGTGTAGGTCTGCACCCGCTGGATGGCCGCCGACTGCAGCAGCAGGCCGGCCTGGGCGACCTGACCGTTCTTGCGGACGGTCAGCTTCTCCGCGTCCTGCAGCGCCTGGTCCCAGGTGGTGGGCGGAGACGCGGGGTCGAGCCCAGCGGCCTGGAAGAGGTCCTTGCGGTAGGCGACCAGCACGCCGGTGCCTCCCAGGGGGACGAGGTACTGCTTGCCGTCCACCTTCCCGCCGTCCAGGTACGGGGACAGGTCCTGGCGCGCGTCGGCCGGCATCGCCGCGATGTCGTCGTCCAGGGTGGCGATGCGGTCGGCCTTGGCGAACCCGGCGGCGGCGGCCGGCCCGTGCCCGAAGACGTCCGGTGCGGTGTTGCCCGCGAACGCGGCGTTGAGCTTGGGCGAGATCTGTCCCCAGTCGACGTAGGTCACCTGGACCTTGGCGTTGTTGGCCTTCTCGAACTCCGGCACCAGGGTCTTGGTGACCAGGTCGACCTCGGGTGCGGAGTTGCCGGGGAACCAGACGGTGAGGGTTTGCGGCGCGCTCGAGGAGGACGAGCCGGACGCCGCGGCGTCCGAGGAGGCGCCACCGGTGTTGGTGCCGCAGCCGGCGGCGAGCAGGACGCTGCCGCACAGGGCGGCCAGCGCCAGCCGGCGCGAGGGACGAAGGACCATGGGGGAGTCTTCCTTCCGAAGGGAGGGGCGGGGAGACGGCGGTCAGGGGTGGTCGCTCAGAGACGGTCGGTCAGGGGCGATCGGTCAGGGGATGGATCGGTTGCCGGTGCGGCATCGAAGGCACGCGGACGGAGCGCAGGCTCGCGGAGCCGAGCTGCGGGTCGGGACGTGCGGTCAGGCGTCGGGGCCGAGAAGGTCAGTGCCGGTCGGGTGCGGGGGCGATGCTCGCGTCCGACGGCGCGCCGCACGGGAGCAGCAGGTGGCGGTCCAGTTCGGGCTCGACCTCGCCGAGCAGCTGGAGCAGCAAGCGGACCGAGGCCCGCCCGAGCTCGTTGCGCGGGATGTGCAGGTCGCTCCACCGCGGCAGGTCGGTGGACGGAAGGTTCATCAGGACCACCACGGAGACGTCCTCGGGGACGGTCAGCCCGCGCGCGGCCAGCAACCGGGCCACCGGCTCGACCATGGCCGAACCCTCGAGCAGCAGTGCGGTCACCCCTGCACCGAGCACGGCGTCCAGCCACTCCTGGTCCAGGCAGGCCGGATCCACCACGTACATGAGCTCGGGCAGCTTGTGCGTGGCGCAGGCAGACCGGTAGCCGTTCTCCTTGTCGAGCTGACTCTCCATCCGCTCCGGCGGGGTGATGAACGCGATGCGGCGGTGGCCGCTCCCGGTCAACCGACCCACGACGTCGGCGGTGGCCGTGGCGTAGTCCGCACCGACCCAGGCCAGGGCGGCGCCGTCGACGGTCCGCTTGCCGATGTGGACGAAGGGGTAGCCCTCGCCGGCGAGCCGGGCGAGCTCGTCCGTGCCGTGCTCGACACCGATGAGGACGCTGCCGTCCGCGAGGGCGAGCCGGTTGACGCCGTTGCGGAAGATGTGGCGCCGACCGTCCGCGGACTGGGTGGAGGCGAAGAGGACCAGGTCGTAGCCCTCCGCCACCGCCTGCTGCTCGATGCCGGCCAGGAACTCGTGGTAGACGTCCAGCTGGTCGACCGGGAACATCGACTCGAACGAGTGGACGCCGATGAGCCGGTTGCCCTTGCCCTTGAGGCTGCGGGCGGCGGCGTTGACCGCGTAGCCCAGCTGCCGCACGGCGTCCTCGACCCGCAGCACGGTCTGTTCAGCGATGCCGGCGTTCCGCGCGCGGCCGTTGATGACGGCCGACACGGTGGCCTGGGAGACACCCGCCAGGCGGGCCACGTCGGCCTGACGCGGCGCCGTCCGGGTTGCCCTCACCACCATGCGTTCACTCCTGCTTCGTATCAGCTACGACTCCAGGTCGGAGGACCGCTGAAGCCGTCGATGTGCAGACCGTGACAGCCGGGGGCACCCGTGTCAAGGACCTGTTACGAATCAGGTGATGCTTGACCGGGGTTCGTCGCTGCTCCTAACCTCCGCCCCAGCCGCTCGCTTCATGAAGCGCGAGATCGGGCAGCGTCCCACCTGATACGTACCTGCTGGCGGTGGCGGCTCCACGACTCGACGACCCTTCTCCCGTAGGAGCACCGATGGACCGCCACCTGCCCCTGCTTGCGGGCTGGACCCTGCACGCTCCGGCCGAGGGGGTACCGGCCGAGGTCGCCGGCCACGTGCTTCCGGCGCAGGTGCCGGGGTGCGTCCACACGGACCTGATGGCGGCCGGGCTGCTGGCCGACCCCTATCTGGACCGCAACGAGGGCGACCAGCACTGGATCGGCCGGTCGGCGTGGACCTACCGCACCCAGCTGGCCGACGTCGCGGAGCCGGCCGGGCCCGAGCGCGTCGACCTGGTCTTCGACGGGCTGGACACCATGGCCACCGTCCTGCTCGGCAGCGCGGTGATCGGCAGCACCCGCAACATGCACCGCTCCTACCGCTACGACGTGACCGGGCTGCTGGCCGGTGGCGCCCGCGAGCTGGAGGTGCGCCTCGCCTCGGTCTACGACGAGGCCGAACAGCTGCGGACGCAGATCGGTGACCGGCCCACCGTCTTCCCCGAACCGGCCAACCTGGTCCGGAAGATGGCGTGCAACTTCGGCTGGGACTGGGGCCCGACCCTGGTCACCGCCGGGATCTGGAAGCCGGTCGCCCTGCACGCCTGGAGCACCGCCCGGCTGGCCCAGGTCCGCCCGCTGGTCACCCTCTCCCCCCCCGCCGACGGGCAGCGCCCGGACGGCCGGGTCGAGGTGCGCATCGACCTCGAACGCACCGAGACCGGCCGGGACCGCGACCTGCTCGTCCGCGTCGACGTCGCCGGCCAGAGCGTCACCCAGCAG